>JBBSME010000001.1:0-73809 GCA_038233335.1 Acidimicrobiales bacterium
CCGCTGGCGGGCGGCCACCTTCACCGGGCTCGCCGGTCTGGTCGCGTTCCTCTGGTTCCGCGCCATCGAGGAGCTGCCGGGCGAGATCGTGGTCTTCCTCCCCCACATCACCACCCTCCTGGTGCTGACCTTCGCGTCGCAGCGCCTGCGCCCGCCCGCGGCCGACGGCCGCCGGTACCGTCGCGGCGACTCAGGCTGACGTGGTCGACCACGCCACCTCCCCGCCCCCCGGCGACATCCCGTGGGAGCAGCTGCGGACGGAGGCCCGGGCCATGGCCCGCCGGGCCTACGCCCCCTACTCCCAGGTCCGGGTCGGAGCGGCGGCCCTGGTCGACGACGGGCGCATCGTGAGCGGGTGCAACGTGGAGAACGCGAGCCTCGGGCTCACGACGTGCGCCGAGAACGGGCTGGCCTCGGCCCTGGCCGCCTCCGGGGGCGGCCGGCTCGTGGCTCTGGCCGTGGTGGCCCGCGACGGGGCCTACCTCGCCCCCTGCGGCCGGTGCCGCCAGGTCCTGTTCGAGTTCGGGGGTCCGGACCTCCAGGTCGACACCGGGGCCGGACCCACCCCGCTCGGTGCCCTGCTCCCCGGGGCCTTCGGGCCCGACGACGTGACGACCCGCCGGGACCCGTCCGGCGGAACGACGTGATCCACCCCGACGAGGAGGACTAACCGTGGCCACCGACATCCTCGACGTCCTCCGCACGAAGCGCGACGGCGGCACCCTGACCGACGAGCAGATCCGCTACGTGCTCGACGGCTTCACCGCCGGCGAGGTCGCCGACGAGCAGATGGCCGCGCTGTGCATGGCCGTCGTGTTCCAGGGCCTCTCCCCCGCCGAGCTGTCGACCTGGACCCAGGTCATGCTCGACTCCGGCACCCGCCTCGACCTCACCGACGTGGGTCGGCCCACCGTCGACAAGCACTCCACCGGCGGCGTGGGCGACAAGGTCTCCCTGATCCTCGTGCCGTTGGTGGCCGCGTGCGGAGCCGCCGTCCCCCAGGTGGCCGGACGAGGGCTGGGCCACACCGGGGGCACGCTCGACAAGCTCGAGTCCATCCCCGGGTGGTCACCCCACCTGGAGCTCTCGGCCCTGCGCGACGCCCTCACCACCGTCGGATGCGTGATCTGCGGCGCCGGCGACGACCTGGCCCCGGCCGACCGTCGCCTCTACGCCCTGCGCGACGTCACCGGCACGGTCGAGTCCATCCCCCTCATCGCCAGCTCCATCATGAGCAAGAAGATCGCCTCCGGGACCGCCGGTCTGGTGCTGGACGTGAAGGTCGGCTCCGGCGCCTTCCTGCCCGAGGTGCCCCGGGCTCGGGAGCTGGCCACGACCATGGTGGGGCTCGGGCGCGACCACGGCGTCGATACCGTCGCCCTGCTCACCGACATGGACACCCCTCTCGGGTGGGCGTGCGGCAACGCCCTCGAGGTCACCGAGTCGATCGAGGTGCTCCAGGGCGGCGGCCCCGAGGACCTGCGAGAGGTGACCGTGGCCCTGGCCCGGGAGATGGTCGGCCTGGCCGGGCTCGACGCCGATCCGGCCGACGTGCTGGCCTCGGGCCGAGCCCTCGACGTCTTCGACGCCATGGTCCGAGTCCAGGGCGGCGACCCCGAGGCCCCGCGGCCCACCTCGTCGGAGGTCGTCACCGTGGCCGCCCCCGCCACGGGGATCCTCCGCCGCCTCGACGCCCGGTCGGTGGGGGTGGCCGCCTGGCGCCTGGGTGCGGGCCGAGCCCGCAAGGAGGACCCGGTCAGCGCGTGCGCCGGGGTGGTGTGCCAGGCCAAGCCCGGTGACCCCGTGACCGAGGGCGACACCGTGATGGAGCTGCACGTCGACGACCCGGCCCGCCTCGACGGTGCCCTGGCGGCCCTGGAGGGGGCCCTCGAGGTCGGCCCCGAGGCCCCCGCGCCCCGCCCCCTCGTCATCGACCGCATCGGCTGACCCCGCCGGCACCGGCGCCCGGTCCCGGTTCGAGTAGGTGGCTGCCGACCTGCCGTCGCACGGGCCGAGCATCCGGCGTGCCCCTCGAAGTGGTCGACCAGATCGGGGATCTGACCCCGGGATCCGCGACCAGTACGACGCCTACCTCGAAGCGGTCGACCGGACCGGGGTCCTGACCCCGGGATCCGCGACCAGTTCGACGCCTACGAGGGTTCCAGGGCCAGGTCCTCGGTCAGGTCGGCGGGCACGTCCACGACCACCACGACCTGTTCGGCCTGGTCGCACTCGACGGGTTCGCCCCGCTCGTGGTCCTCCTGGCGCCCCACGACGCGGAGCACGTCGGCGGTGACGACCACCTCGGCGCCGGCCGGGCGGCAGCCGGACACGGTCGCCGCCATGCGCCGATCGCCCGCGTCGAGCGGGGCGACGTCGGGCGGCGCGTCCGGCGCGTCGGGCCACCGGCGCAGCAGCGCGTCCAGATCGTCGGGCGTGCGCACCTCGACGGCGCCACCCCGGGGCTCAACGCCCACCCGGATCACCTCCCGCACGATCCCGATGCCCACCGGCGCCGAAAGGGGCTCGCCGGCGATGGTGGCCCCGGCCGGCACCTCGTCGCGGGGGATCGCCACCACTGCGACGGCGGGGGCGAAGGCCTCGCAGAGGACGTCGTCGGGCTCAGCGACCCCCGTGGGCACCACCTTCAGGTCGGTGCCCGACACCACGACCTCAGCGCCCGTGGGCTCGTCGCACCCGGCGGTGACGTCGGCGGCCAGCCCGACGAGGTAGGCGGTCAGGTCCACGTCGTCCACCAGGAGCCCGGGACCACCGGATCCGGGGCTGCGGTCCCGCGCCGATCCGAGGTAGAGGAGCTCGGAGGCGACGACCTCGCCCGCCGGTTCCGGCGCTGCGGCGGGGACGCCATCGTCGCCGCCGTCGTCGCCACCCCCGCAGGCCACGCTCAGCGCACCGAGGACGAGGGCGAGGGTCAGGCGTCGGACGGGTCGGACGGGTCGGACGGGTCGAACAGCGGTCATGGTGGGATGTGACGACGGCGGCGCCGGTGCGGTTCCCGGCGGCCACGGGGAGCCCTCCCCGGTCGCTCGGACCGTATCCTCGGAGCCATGTCCGCCGCCCCCGCCACCACCGAGATCGACCGCTCCGCCTGGGAACGGGACGGGTTCCTCGTCGTGCCCGGAGCCTTCACCGCCGGGGCGTGCGCCGCGCTCATGGAGCGGGCGGCCGAGCACATCGCCACGGCTGAGCACGACCCGGTGTCGGTGTTCTCCACCCACGAGCAACAGCGCACCTCCGACGAGTGGTTCCTCGGCTCCGGTGGGGCGGTGCGGTGCTTCTTCGAGGAGGAGGCCTTCACCGCCGACGGCGAGCTGGCGGTGGCCGTGGACCGGGCCATCAACAAGGTCGGCCACGCCCAGCACGACCTCGACCCCGTCTACGGCGCCTTCGCCCGGGACCCGGTCATGGCCGCCACCACGGCCGCCCTCGGGGTGACCGAGCCGCTGCTGGTCCAGTCCATGCACATCTTCAAACAGCCCCACATCGGCGGCGAGGTCACCTGCCACCAGGACGCCACCTTCCTGCCCACCGACCCCCAGTCCGTCGTCGGCCTCTGGGTCGCCCTGGAAGACGCGACCCTCGACAACGGCTGCCTGTGGGCAGAGCCCGGCGGGCACCGGAGCCCCCTGCGCCGACGCTTCGTCCGGGCCGGGTCCACCGACGCCGATGGCACCGCCTTCGTCGACCTCGACCCCACCCCCCTGCCGGTACCCGGACCCGACGGTTCCCTGGTCCCCCTGGAGGTCGCGGCCGGCACGCTCGTCGCCCTCCACGGCCGCCTGCCCCACTGGTCCGGCCCCAACCGGTCGGGCCGGTCCCGGCAGGCCTACTCCGTCCACGTCGTCGACGGCACCGCGGCCTGGCCAGCCGACGGCTGGCTCCAGCGCCCCGCCGATCTCCCCTTCCGGGGCTTCTGACCCTGGGCAGCGCCCTGATTCCGGTCGTAAGGTCCGGCGATGAGCGCGCGCACCTTCACCACACTGTCCGACGGGGGATGCTTCTTCGAGGGGCCGCGGTGGCGCGATGGGCGCTGGTGGGTGTCGGACTTCTACCGCCACGCGGTCTTCACCGTCGAGGTCGACGGGACCGAGACCAAGGTCCTCGACGTCCCCGGCCAACCCTCCGGCCTGGGCTGGATGCCCGACGGAGACCTCCTAGTGGTGTCCATGAAGGACCACCAGGTGCTGCGGGTCGGCGGTGACGGAGGTGTGACCGTCCACGCCGACCTGTCCGAGCTCGGGGTGCGGGGACCTCTGAACGACATGGTCGTGTCGGCGACCGGCCACGCCTACGTGGGGTGCTTCGGCTTCGACCTGATGACCGGGGCCGACCCCGCCCCCGCCCCCGTCTACCTGATCGAGCCGGACGGCTCGGTGGGGGTGGCGGCCGAGGACCTGCGGTTCCCCAACGGCTCGGTGATCACCGACGACGGCGCCACCCTCATCGTGGGCGAGACGATGGGTTGTCGCTACTCGGCCTTCACGATCGAACCCGATGGCAGCCTCTCGGATCGGTGGGTCTGGGCCCAGATCGCGCCCACCCCGGTGATGGCCGGCTTCGCCGAGACCCTCGGCGCCGTCACCGTCGGCCCTGACGGCTGCGGGCTCGATGCCGAGGGTCACATCTGGGCCGCTGACGCCATCGGCGCCCGGGTGGTACGCGTGGCCCCGGGGGGTGACATCGTCGATGAGGTGGCCGCCCCTGCGGGCCTGGGGGCGTTCGCGTGCATGCTCGGGGGCGACGACGGCCGGACGCTCCTCGCCTGTCTGGCCCCGGACTTCTTCGAGGAGGCTCGGAGCGCAGCCCGGGAGGCGGTCCTGGCGACCACCACCGTCGACGTGCCCCGGGCCGGCCTGCCGTAGCCGCCGCGCCGACGATCAGTCGGGCGGGAGGAGGGCGCGGTCGACCTGGCCCGTCCGCACCATGGCCCGGCGACGCTGCTCGTCATCGAGCCCGAAGGTCCGCCAGCACCACCAGCACGCGGCGGCGCCCAGCACCTCGAGGATGACCACGGCCACCAACGGCCGCTCCAGCTCGGGCAGGCCGCCCTCACCGAACCCCCGTCCCAGGAAGGGCCACCAGAACAGCTCGGAGCGGGTGAAGGTGAAGTCCAGGGCCAGGTGCAGGAACATGCCGATGGGGATGCCCAGCCACCGTCGCCGGACCAGGCGGCGGTGACGGGTGAGCCCCATGACGACGGCCAGGGCCAGGACCGCCCCCAGCAGGGTGTGGAGCACCCACGGCCCGCCGGTGACGACGTCGAGCATGGGCAGGAGGGCACCCAGCACCACCATGCGGTAGTCGAGGGCGGGGCTGCGGAACACCAGCCAGACCGCGGCCACGGTCGGGCCGATGAACCAGAGGAGCATCCTCAGCGCCCCCGGCCCGATGTCGGTGAGCGGCTGCTCACCGGACCAGGATGCGGCCGCAGTCCTCGCAGTGGATCCGGGCGTCGGCGGGCAGGCCCTTGATCCGGCTCACCTCCACCGCCGACAGCTTCATGTGGCAGCCCCCGCAGGTGTGGCCGCGCTCCAGGCGGGCCACGCCGACGCCGTCGAGGTCGGCCCGCAGCCCCTCGTACTCGGCCCGCAGGTCGGCCGGGACCACGGCCGCCGCAGCCGAGCGAGCAGCCGCCTCGGAGTCCAGCTCGGCGTCGATCTCGGCCTCGGCCACGGTGATGCGCCGGGCCACATCTTCGGCCCGGGCGGCCAAGGCGGCCCGCTCCTCGCCCAGGGTGGCGGCCTCCTCGTCGAGCGGCTCGCGCTCGACCATCATCTCCAGCTCCTCGTCCTCCAGCACACCCACGCGCCGGGCCAGCGACGCGATCTCCTCCTGGAGGGACTGGAGCTCGCGGGCACCGGTGACCGAGCCGCTGTAGAGCGCCTTGTCGGCGTGGTCGGACTTCTCCTTGAGCCCCACCACCTCGTCGTCGATGCGCTTCTGCTCGCGGTCGAGGCGGTGGCGCTCGGCGTCGACCACACCCAGCCGCTGCTCCTTGGCCCGGTCGGCCTCGGCCACCTCGACCGCCTCGGTCCGCTCGGGCAGGGTCTGACGCCGGGTGCGCAGCTGGGTGATGCGGGTGTCGTGGCCCTGCACGGCCAGGAGCTGCTCCTGCGGATCGGTGTCGCTCATCGGGGGGCAGGGTACGCCGTGCCCGGAGAGGCCCGCGACGCGCCGGTCACCGTCGGAAGCAGCGCCGCTCGTCGGTCTTCATGCAGAGGTACTCGCGGCGATCGGCCGACGGCTCCGGTGGGGTGAACTCCTCCACCTGCAGGGAGGGGGTGATCTTGGCCATGAAGTCCCCCCAAGTGCGAGCTGGGAAGCTGCCTCCGGTGGCCGAGGACCCGACGCCGACCAGCGGTCGGTTGTCCGACGTGCCGCCCATCCACACCGAGACCGAGAGCTGGGGGATGTAGCCCACGAACCAGACGTCGCTGGGGCCGTTGGTGGTCCCCGTCTTGCCCGCCGCCGGGCGGGAGATCCGGGCCCTGGTCCCGGTGCCCGACTCCACGTTCTGCTTCAGCACGTCGGTGACCTGGCGGGCCACCTGCGCCGGGATGACCTGCTCGGGAGCAGCGGTGTGGGCGAGGACGATGTTGCCGTCGACGTCCTCGACCCGGTCGATGAAGTAGGGCTCGTTGCGCACCCCGTCGTTGGCGAACACCGAGTAGGCCGAGGCCATCTCCAGCGGCGACACCCCGTCGGGGCCGAGGGGCATGGACGCGGCCTCCGGCGACAGGTCCGAGGTGATGCCCAGGCGCTGGGCCATGTCGGCCACCTTCTGAGGACCGACGATCTGGTTGAGCCGCAGGAAGGCACAGTTGGACGAGTCCAGGGTCTGCTCGGTCAGGCTCTGGGTCGAGCCCCGACTGCCCCCATAGTTCTTGGGAGGCTCGTCCTCGTTCTCGTAGCCCGGGACGTCGCCGCAGGGCCCCCGGCCGCTGATGGTGTCCTCCGGCGAGTAGCCGTCGAGGAAGGCCTGGGCCAGCACGAAGGGCTTGAACGTCGAGCCCACCTGTCGGTTGTTGGCCAACGCGAGGTCGTACTGGTAGCGGTCGAACCCTGGCCCGCCCACGAGGAACCGAACCGCGCCGGTGGCCGGTTCCACCCCGGCCATGGCCGCGGTGCCGAACCGGGTGGCCCCGTTGGGCGCATCCGGCAGGCTGAAGGTGGCATCGCCGTCGTTGCCCGGGAGCGTGTCGTTCCGGGACGCCAACGCCTCCAGGTACATCCGCTGGTCGAAGGTGGTGTAGACGCGCAGGCCGCCGCCGTAGAGCCGGTTGAACCGGGCCGTCTGCGTGCTACCCAGGCGCTCGTCGGCGAGCAGTTGCTCCTTGACCTCCTCGACGAAGTAGTCGTCGGGCTTCTGCGGCCGGTAGGCCTCCTCCGGGAGGGGGACGAACTTGCTGAGGTCAGCCACCGGTCGGGAGATCCGATTCGTGGTGACCAGGGCATCGAGCACGGTGTTGCGCCGGGCCAGGGCCCGACTGCGGCGCTTCAGAGGATCGCAGGTCCCCGGGCAGCGGATCACGCTGCCCAACATGGCGCCCTCGGCCCAGTTGAGCTCGGCCACGTCCTTGTTGAAGTACGTCTCGGCCGCGGCCTGGACGCCGTAGGCGCCGGCCCCGAAGTACACCGTGTTGATGTAGTACTCGAGGATCTCGTCCTTGGTGTAGGTGTCCTCCAGCTCCACGGCCAGGACCGCCTCTCGCACCTTGCGGGCGAAGTCCTGGTCCTTGTCGTCCACCGCGTTCTTGACCACTTGCTGGGTGATGGTCGAGCCGCCCTGGGCCACGCCGCCGCTCTCGATGTTGGCCGTGAAGGCCCGGCCGATGGAGCGGGCGTTGACCCCCTTGTGGCTGAAGAAGGCCGAGTCCTCGGCGGAGAGGATGGAGTCGAGCACGGTGCGGGGCACGTCCTCGATGTCGACCTGGACCCGGTTCTCCTCGTCCACGAAGGTGGCCATGAGGGTGCCCCGGTTGTCGTACACGTAGGACCGCTCCGACAGCGGCTGGAGGGTGATGGAGGTCAGCTCGAAGCGGTGGGCCTTGGAGATCTCGGCCAGGTGGGGCGCGGCCACGGCGACCGCAGCGGTGAGCGTGACCACGCTCAGCGCGACGATCACGGCCAGGCGGACCAGCCGCTTCATGTTGGTGAACAACGCCTTCAGCACCCTCACGGTCCGGCCAGGGTAGTGGCTTCCCCCCGCCGATCCGCGGGCGCCCCACCCCCTGACCAGGGTGCGTTCAGTCACTCCGCGCCGGCCGCGGAGGGTCCAGCCCACCGGTAGCGTGCCCGGCCATGGCCCACTCGCGACCGTTCCGCTTCGGCATCCAGCACCACACCGCCCCCGACGGTCCGGGGTGGGTGGACATGGCCCGGCAGTCGGAGGACCTCGGGTTCTCCACCCTCTTCCTGCCCGACCACTTCGGCGACCAGCTCTCGCCCACCATCGCCCTCCAGGCTGCGACCGACGCCACCACCACCCTCCGGGTCGGGGCCCTCGTGTTCGACAACGACTACCGCCACCCCGTGGTCCTGGCCAAGGACTGCGCCACCATCGACCTGCTCTCCGGGGGGCGGCTGGAGCTGGGCCTGGGCGCGGGCTGGATGCTCTCGGACTACGAGCAGTCCGGCATCCCGCTGGAGGCGGCCAAGGTACGGGTCGAGCGCATGGAGGAGGCGGTCACCGTGCTCAAGGGCGCCTTCGGCGACGGCCCCTTCGACCACCAGGGCGCCCACTACTCCATCACCGGGTACGACGGCCTCCCGAAGCCCGTCCAGCGCCCCCACCCCCCGCTGCTGATCGGCGGGGGCAAGAAGCGGGTGCTGTCGTTCGCGGCCCGGGAGGCCCAGATCGTCGGCATCAACCCCACCATCCCCAACGGCAAGGTCGACGCCGACGCCGCCATCACCGGCACGGCCAAGGCCACCGACGAGAAGGTGGGCTGGATCAAGGAGGCGGCCGGCGACCGCTACGCCGACATCGAGCTCAACAGCCTCCAGTTCGCGGTGGTCGTGACCGACGACCGGCCCGGCACCATCGAGATGATGGCCCCGCTGTTCGGCATCCCGCCCGAGGACGTCGACGACTACCCCCACGCCCTCATCGGGACGGTCGACGAGATCTGTGCCGACCTGGAGGCCCGCCGCGAGCGCTGGGACATCTCCTACGTCGTGGTCCAGGCCGACGCCATGGAGGCCTTCGCCCCCGTCGTCGCCCGCCTCGCCGGCACCTGAGCGTTGCAGGAGCGATGAGTCCACGCTGGTCGTGACGTCTCAACCGGGACGCCCATCCCGGAGGAGGCTCCGTTGAAGACATTGCAAGAGACCGTCGACGAGCAAGTGACCAGCGGGGTGGTACCCGGCGCGGTGGCGCTGGTGGCCCAGGGCGCAGAGGTGACCGTCGCCGTTGCCGGCGAGCAGGTCAGGGGCGGACCGCCCATGGCCCGGGACTCGCTGTTCCGCATCGCCTCGATCACCAAGCCGATCGTGGCCGCCGCCACCATGGCGCTGGTCGACCGGGGGCGGTTCGCCCTCGACGATCCGGTCGCCCGCTGGTTGCCGGAGCTGGCCGACCCCGTCGTGCTGAGGCGGCTGGACGGGCCGGTCGACGATGTCGTGGCGGCCGCCCGCCCGATCACGGTGCACCACCTGCTCACCTTCCAGGGCGGCCACGGGTTCCCGACCGACTTCTCCGCGCCGGTGGTGGCCCGACTGGCCGAAGACCTGGGCCAGGGGCCGCCGCAGCCCCAGGCTGTGGTCCCGCCCGACGAGTGGATGGCCCGCCTGGCCCGGATCCCGCTCCTCCACCAGCCCGGGGAGGGGTGGACCTACAACACCGGCGCGGACATCCTCGGCGTCCTGCTGGCCCGAGCCGAGGTCACGACCCTGGCCGACGTCCTGGCCGACACGATCCTCGGGCCGTTGGGCATGACCGACACCGGCTTCCACATCCCCGATGGCGGGCTCGACCGCATGACCGGGTACTGCCGCAGCGAGGACGACACCGGCGGTCTGGAGGAGGTCGACCCCCCTGATGGCCAGTGGGCCACCGACCCGGCCTTCCCCTCGGGAGCCGGCGGGCTGGTGTCGACCGCGGACGACTGGCTGGCCTTCGGGCGCATGCTCCTGGCCGACGGCGAGCACGACCGCGGCCGGGTGCTGTCCGCCGAGGCCGTCCGGCTGATGATGACCAGCCACGTCGAGGCCGAGCCCGACCACCTCTTCCTCCAGGGCCACGGTTGGGGATTCGGCGGCAGCGTCGACCTGGCGGTCCTCGAGCCCTGGAACGTCCCCGGCCGCTACGGCTGGGTCGGCAGCACCGGCACCGCGGCCCACGTGATCCCGTCGCGGGACACCGTCGTCATCTGGATGAGCCAGGTCGAGCTGGCCGGCCCCGACGACTCCCAGGCCATGGCCGCGGTCCTCACCTGGGCCGCCGAGCACACGGCCGTCTGACCTCGTCGGGCGCGCGCCGGCCCGGTGTGGAATGGTCGAGGCATGGCGACGATCTGGCGGCGCCGGGTTGGCGGCCGCCGGCGGGGCCGGCCTGCTGCTCGACTACCGCGACGGGCCTGTGAGCTGGGTCCACCTGGCGGTCTACGGGCTGCTCGTGCTGGGCGCGGTCCGCTTCGTGCGGATCTCACTGATGATCGCCGCGGTGTCCCGCGAGGCCAGCGAGGCCAGCGAGGAACCGATCCGGGCCTAGCCGGCGTCGATGTCCTCTGCGACCCGGTCACCCGCACCGTCGTAGATCCCCGAACTGGCGAGGGGTTGTGGGGTCAGGGCACCACCTTCCCGTACCACTTCGATCACGAGGATCGGGTCCGCAGGTCGGGTCAGGTCCAGCCGGGGAGGGCAGAGGCGGGGGCCCAGTGGGCGTGGGTGCCGCTGGAAATGCGCTGGGGCAGTCGCAGGCGGGCGACGGGGCCGGCGCTGATGTCGGCCGCGTCCAGCACGAGGCACTCTGAGCGGTCGTTGGCCACGTCGGTGGTGAGGGTGACGAGGTAGGCGTCGTCCTCGGCGGTGCTGCCGACCTTGGGGGCCACGCCGACCTCGGAGCAGTAGACGCCTTCCGGAAGTCGCAGGTGGGTGTCGGCTCCGGTGTGGGTGTCGTGGGTGACCAGGCCGTCGAACAGGAACCAGCCCGGCTTGCCGGTGGCGGCGTGGACGTAGCGGTGCGGCCGTCCGGCCACCGATTGGTTGACGATCCCGAACTCGGTGTAGTCGTCGCGCAGGCGCTCCTCGGTGGTCTTGCCGGTCACCAGGTTGAACCGCCAGCGGTGGAGGTGGGTCTCCATCCAGTCCAGCGCGAGGTAGCGAAACATCCACATGTGGTCGGACACGTCGGGTCGGGGCATGGGCGTGTCCTGGAAGAAGCCCTCCAGCACCACCTCGTCGCCCTCCTCGTAGGCGTTGGTGAAGTGCAGAACGTAGGTCGGGTCGGCCTCGAACCAGCGGATGTCGTCGACCCCGCCCCGCCGAGGCAGCACCGCGAAGCGGCTGGGCTCGTCGTGCATTCCCAGCTGGAACCGGCCCCGGGCCAGGAGCGACTCGTCCCAGTACATGGGGAAGGCGTTGAGGATCACGTGGTCAGACGTGAAGGCCATGTCGTGCGGGAGTCGGGGCCCGGGCAGGGGCACCGGCGTGTGGTGGACGAGGCGGTTGCTGGCGTCGACCACGCCGTAGTGGAGGTAGGGCGCCTCCAGGCCGTAGCTGAAGAAGAACATCTCGCCGGTGACCGGGTCCACCTTGGTGTGGGCCGACACGCCTGCGGGCGGGAACCAGCCGTCCCAGTCCGTGGCCCCGACGGTCTCCAGCGTCAGCGGGTCGAGCCGGTACAGGTCACCGCACTGCCAGAAGGAGGTGACCGCCTGGCCGGCGTGGACCACGACGTCGGTGCTCGACGCGTCCTTCATCCGGCCTCGGGCGCCCCAGCCTCCGGGCGCCTCGGCCACCTTCGGGCTCTCGGAGATGCCGGCCCACAGCGAACGGCCCGCCTCCTGTTCGGCCTCGAACCCGGCGGTGCGGACGAAGCGGTTCTTGTACGACGCTCGCCCGTCCCGGAACGACACCGCGTGGACCATGCCGTCGCCGTCGAAGGGGTGGTAGCGCTCGATGGGCAGGTGGAGCGGGTTCTCGGTGTTGCGCAGGAACAGCCCCTCGAGGTCGTCGGGCAGCTCGCCCTCGACCACGTCCACCACGTCGACGGACCACTCCTCGTGCTGCGGTCGCCAGGGACCGCTGCGGTAGGGGTGGTCATCGTCCTCGGGCAGTGTGCGCACGGCCCGGCCCAGCAGCTCGACGTCCATCAGACCTCCTCGTTCTCGCGACGGAAACGACACACCCACGTGTTGGATTCGTCGCGGGATGGCATCACCGGCCGTCCTCGGTAGTGACGACGAAGGCGCAGGTGGTGGCCGTGCTGCCGCCGATGTTCAGGGTGCCGATCCGGCGGGCGCCATCGACCTGGGTGGCCCCGGCTCGATGGGTGACCTGGCGGGTGGCATCGACCACCATGCGCACGCCGGTGGCGCCCACGGGATGGCCGCCGCCGATGAGGCCGCCTCCGGGGTTGACCGGGATGCGCCCGTCGCGGGCCACCTCGCCGGCCTCCACCGCCTTCCACGAGTCTCCCGGTGCGGTGATGCCCAGGTGGTCGATGGCCATGTAGGCGCTCATGGCGAAGCAGTCGTGGACCTCCACCGCATCGAGGTCGTCGACCGCGCCGACCTGCGCCCGGTCGAGAGCGTCGCGGAAGGTGTCGCGCACGTGGGGCAGGACGTGGGTGTCGTCCGCGCTGCGCTCCAACTTGCGGGCCAGGGGCAGGCCCACCGTGCGATGGCCCCATCCGGCGATGCGGGCCACCGGTCCTCGTCGCAAGAGGCCCGGATCGGCCCGCACGGCCCGGTCCGAGGCCAGCACCACCGCAGCCGCGCCGTCGGTGATCTGGCTGCAGTCGTTGCGCCGGGTGCGGCCCTCCACCACCGGGTTGGCCTGGTCGTCGCCCGTGAACGAGGCATCGGTGAAGCGCCACTGCCGGGTCTGGGCGAGGGGGTTGTCGCGGGCCTGGGTGAAGGCCTGGCCGGCCAAGGCGTGCAGGTGGGCGTCGTCGAGGCCGTAGCGATGGTCGTACTCGTCGGCCAGGTCCGAGAACTGGGAGGGCCAGACGAACCGGGGCGTGCCCTCGTGGCCGACCCAGGCCGCGGCACCCAGGTGGCGGGAGGCCTCGTCGCCCGGGACGCTG
Organism: Acidimicrobiales bacterium; assembly: GCA_038233335.1. Lineage (GTDB taxonomy): Bacteria > Actinomycetota > Acidimicrobiia > Acidimicrobiales > Iamiaceae > Iamia. The sequence continues at coordinate 13,271 of JBBSME010000001.1, forward strand.
CGCTCGACCTCGACGCCGAGGACGAGGGCGATGTCGTAGCGGCCGCTCTCCAGGTCGGCCATGGCCGACAGGATGGCGATGGAGCCCGAGGCGCAGGCCGCCTCGTGGCGGGACGCCGGCTTGCCCCACAGCCGCTCGTCGACGGTGGCCGGCATCGCTCCCAGGTGGCTCTGGCCGGTGAGCAGGGGCCCGAAGGCGTTGCCCACGTGGATCACGTCGATGCGTTCGGCGCCGACGCCGGCCTCGTCCAGCGCGTCGCGCGTGGCCTCGCCCACCAGGGCGTCGATCTCCAAGCCCTCCTTGGCCACGCTCCGGGCGAAGTCCGTCTGCGACCCGCCCAGGATCCACACGCCATTGGTCATGCCCTCAGCGTAGGCCCCGATGTGCCCGACGTCTCACCGACCCGCGAGGAACGAGCGAGTGATGACGAAACCCTTACATGGTCTCGGCGAGGGAGACGTCGCCGGTGCCGCGGAGCAGGTTCTTCAGGAGCTTGCCGGAGGCGTTGCGGGGCAGGTGGTCGTCGACGATGTCGACGTAGGCCGGCACCTTGAAGTTGGCCAGCTCGGCCGCCACCCACTCCTGCACCTCGGCCTCGGTCAGGGTGGCCCCGGGCTCGACCTGGACCACCGCCTTGACCTCCTCGCCCAGGCTCGGGTGCTCGACCCCGATCACCGCGGCGTCGGCGATGGCCGGGTGCTCGACCAGGCGGTTCTCGATCTCCACGCAGTACACGTTCTCGCCACCCCGGATGATCATGTCCTTGGCCCGGTCGGTGATGAAGAGGAAGCCCTCCTCGTCGAGGTGGCCGACGTCGCCGGTGTGGAGCCAGCCGTCCTGGATGGCCTCGGCGGTGGCCTCGGGCTTGCCCCAGTAGCCGGGCATGATGATCGGGCCGCGGAGGCACACCTCGCCGGTGACGCCGGCGGGCGCGAACCCGCCGGCCCCGTCGTCGATGCGAACCTCGACCACGGGCATGGGCCGACCGACGGAGTCCGGCCTCTCCTCGACGTCGGAGGCGCCGAGGACCGTGGCCACCGACGAGGACTCGGTCAGCCCGTAGGCGTTGGAGGCGGCCTTCACGTTGGGGAACGTCTCGTGCACCTTGCGCTGGAGCTCACCGGCAGAGGGTGACCCGCCGAAGGCCATGATCGTGACCGTCGAGGTGTCGAAGTCGTGGCGGTCGGGGTGCTCGCACACCCGCCAGACCATGGTGGGCACGGTCGCCCAGATCTTGACCTTCTCGGTCTCGATCAGACGGAGCACCTCGACCGGGTCGAACCGGCCCTCAGGCATGACCACGCGCACGCCGCCGAGCAGGCTGACCACCAGGTTGGAGTGGCAGCCGGCCACGTGGAACAGCGGCGAGGTGAGGAGCCCCACCATCTGACCCCCGCCGCCGCCCAGGCCCGGGTCGGACGGGTCGGCGATGGAGCCGGCGATGGAGTTCATCACCGTGTTCTGGAGGTTGGCGACCATGCCCCGGTGGGTGGAGATGGCGCCCTTGGGCCGACCGGTGGTGCCCGAGGTGTAGAAGATCACCGCGGCATCGCCCTCGTCGATGGGAGTGGTCGGGGCCGGGGAGGGCCCGGCGTCGAGGTCGGAGAAGGGGTGGACGCGGTCGCCGCCGCCCACCTCGGCCGGCTCGGCGTCGGTGACGAAGACGGCCTCCACTCCGGGCAGTGCCCCCTCGGCCAGGACGTCGGCGATGCGGGCCAGGCGCTTGGCGTCGGCCACCAACACCCGGGACCCGGAGTCCTCCAGGCCATAGATGACCTCGTCGGTCTTCCACCACCCGTTCAGCCCGACCAGCACGGCGCCCAGGCTGACGGTGGCCCAGAAGGTGAGGGCCCACTCCGGGGAGTTGGCGGCCAGGACGGCGACGCGGTCGCCGTGGCCCACCCCCCGCGCGGCCAGGCCGGCGGCGACAGCGTCGGCCTGGGTCTTGAAGTCGGCGAAGGAGATGCGACGATCGCCCTGGACCAGGTAGTCGGCGTCGCCGTGGCCCTCGGCCATGGACAGCACCTCCCGCAAGGAATCGAGGCGGGACTCGTAGACCCGCATCTCGATGCCGTCCACCTCCCCGGTGGTGACGGCGAAGGGACCTCCGGGAGCGGTGAGGGTGGCGACAGCCTCGGCGTGGGTGGGCATCCCCCGAGTCTGGACCATCGCCGCCCCCGCCCGCTCCGGTCCGAGCTCCCGCCAACTTTGAGCGCAAGTACGTCACATGCGGCGGATTCTGCTCAAAGTTGCGATGGCCCAGTCGAACTTTGAGCGCAAGTGCGTCACATGCGGCGGATTCTGCTCAAAGTTGGGAGGTGGCGCTCAGCGGGGTGGGTCGAGGAGGACGCCGGGGTTCAGGATGCCGGCCGGGTCGAGGGCGGACTTGGCGGCCCGCAGGGCGGCGGCGAAGGGCTCGGGGCGCTGCCGGTCGTACCAGGGGCGGTGGTCGCGGCCGACGGCGTGGTGGTGGGTGATCGTGCCCCCGGCCGCGGCCAGGGCCTCCGAGACAGCCACCTTCACCTCGTCCCACTGGGCCACCTGGTCGCCCCACCGACCCTGGGCGTAGATGGAGAAGTAGGGGGCCGGACCGTCGGGGTAGACGTGGGTGAAGCGACACGTCACCACGCCCACGCCGCAGACGTCCGCCACCGCGGCCTGGGCCGCCTCGGTGACCGCGGCGTGGAGCGCGTCGAAGCGATCCCACGTGCAAGCCGTCTCGAAGGTCTCGACGATGAGCCCCATGCGGGCCAGGGCGTCGCGCGTGTAGGGCGCCCGGAGGAACGTGGAGCGCCACTCCCCCGCCGCCCCCTCGCGGGTGGCCCCGCCCTCGTCCGAGCCGGCGGCCCCCTCCGGCGGACCGGCGTCGGACAGCCGGGGGCCCTCGGGGGCGTCCCCACCGTGGTCGCGGCACAGCTCCATGGCCCGGTCGAGCCAGGGGCCCACCGGGTGGTCGGCCGATTCGAAGCCCAGCACCAGCAGGGCCCCGACGCCGGACACGCCGGAGGTGAGCGCGGCCTCGGTTCCATCGAGCAGTCGGCAGTTCGACGGCATCAGGCCCGACTGGGAGAGGGCCCGGACCGCGGTCACGCCCTCGGTCCAGGTGGCGAAGTGCACCGACGCCCCTCCCCGCCAGCGGGGCCGCACCTGGAGTCGGACCCAGGCCTCGGTGACGATGCCCAGAGTGCCCTCGGAGCCGAGCAGCATCCGATCCGGGGACGGTCCAGCGCCGGAGCCCGGGAGCCGCCGCGAGTCCGTGGTGCCGGCCGGGGTCACGGCCCGGATCGACTCCACCAGGTCGTCGATGTGGGTGTAGCCGGTGGCGAAGTGACCCCCGGCCCGCGTGGCGATCCACCCCCCGAGGGTGGAGAACTCGAACGACTGCGGGAAGTGGCGCAGGCTCCAGCCGTCCGGGCGGAGCTGGTCCTCGAGCACGGGGCCGAGGGCCCCGGCCTGGATGCGGGCCGCCCGGCTGGTGGGATCGACCTCCAGCACCCGGTCCATGGCCGTGAGGTCGAGGGAGACCACGCCCGGGTAGCCCTCGCCGACCCGGGCCTCGATGCCGCCGACGACCGAGGAGCCGCCGCCGTAGGGGATGGCGGCCACCCCGGCCCCGGCGCACCAGTCGAGCAGGGCGACCACGTCGGCCTCGGTGCGGGGCCGAGCCACGACGTCGGGCGGGTCGTCGAGCCGACCGAGCAGGTTGCGGGCCACGTCCCGATAGGCCTTGCCGTGGGTGTGGGCCGCCCGCTCGTCGGGGTCGGTGGAGCACAGGGGAGCCAAGGTCGACGGGGGCACCACGCGCGGCGGGCGGAGGGTGAGGTCCGAGACGGCCGGCGGTGGGTGGTCGGCGTCGGGCGTGAAGCCGAACCCGGCCATGGCCCGAGCCAGGGCCTCGCGCTCGGACACTTCGGCGGATGCGTCCTCCCACCCCCAGCCCCACCAGGACCGACGTCGTGCCCCCGCCATCAGCGGGCCACCTCGGCGGCGATGCCCCGGGCCGCCCGCCGACGCACGGCCCGCTCGTCGCGCCGGGCCGCCGTCGTCTCGCCGGTCTCGTCTCGGAGCCGGACCATGGCCTCGGCGTCGGCATCGAGGACCGTCGGGGTGCGGCCCCGACCGGCGACGTCGATGCGGAGGGTGGCCAACCTCGCCCGGCGTTGGAGCGGGGACGAGACCAGGCCGGTGCTCTGCACCTTGGCCACCGGCACCAGTGACGTCTCCCGGGTCAGGCCACCCCGCCGGGCGACGAGGTGCTCGTCGACGCTGGCCCAGCCGAGGCCCCGGTAGGCCAGCTCGCCACCCACCATGGCCACCGGGATGAGCAGGAGCGCGAGCAGGCCGACGGGTGGGACCAGCAGGGCCACCGGCACGCCGACGAGCAGGCTCGGCACCACCCGGCGCACCCAGGCGCGACGGCGGGCGGCCGGGGGCGCGGGCTGGAGGCGAGGGAGCGGAGGAGCGTCGGGGAGGACCTCGCCCAGGAGGGCGTTCAGCTGCGAGGACGAGAGGACGGGCACGGTGACCTGCGAGTCCTGCTTCTCGACCTGGCCCGACCCGCCCGCGCTCTGGAGGGTGACCGACACCAGCCCCAGCATGCGTCGCAGCACGTTCTGGTGGATCCGGACCACCTGCACCCGGTGGATGGCCAGGCTGGCCTGGCGCTGGTCGAGCAGGCCCCGGCTCACGTGGAGCCCGTCGCCCCGACGGGTGAGGCGGAACCCGCCGTCGGCCAGCACCGCGGCGCCGGCCGCCACCGCGAGGACAACAGGGACGGCGAGCAGCGCCAGCACCGCCACCGTGGCCAGGGGGAAGCGGGCGCCGTCGGCGAGGGAGTCCGCAGCCTGGTTCCGGAGGCCGCCAGGGAGGTCGTTGACCAGGCCGAAGAGGGCACCGGCGGCGACGAAGACCATGGCCAGCTTCGAGCCGGTGACCCCTCCGAGGGCCAAGCGACCCGGGCTGAGGGCCAGGACCTCCCGCTCCGGCTCGGCCGCCGTGGGCGAGGCGCCACCGCCCGCGGCGACACCCGACGGGCCGATGGGGTCGGGGCCGGCGCGGTCGACCTCGGGCAACGGGTCGGCCGTCGGAGTGGGCCGGTCGGAGAGCGCGGCCCGCAGCTCCTCGGCCTCGGCGGCGGTCAGGGCATCGAGGGTCACCTCGTGGTCGTTGCCGGCACCCGCGGTGTCGATGCGCACCACGGCCAGGCCGAAGGCGCGGTGGCGGAGCTTCCGCTGGAGGTCGACCTGCTGAACCCGGTCGAGGGGGACGACCCGGCGGGTCCGGTTGAGGATCCCGCCCTCGGTGACGAGGGAGGTGGCGTCGACCTCGTAGGTGAACCGGGACCAGGCCACGTACCGGACTGCGGTGGTGAGGACTGCGAGCAGGCCCAGGAGGGTCAGGCCGACGGGGTTGCCACCCGACACGATCAGGGCGAACAACCCGAAGCGGGCCACGTCGAGCACCGGCGAGAGGACGTGGAGCCGGCGCGGGCCCGATCCCACCACCGCGGCCGGGGCGCCGGCCCACGCGCGGCGCGGATCACCCTCCCACCCCGTGGCAGCCGGCCCGGGGGACGGATCCGGGGGTCCGGGAGAGTACGAGGCGGGGCCATGGGGCGGGGGCGGTGATCCCCAGGCCCCGGGGGACGGCGGAGGTGCGGGCCCCCAGCCCTCCGGCGCCGGCGGTGGGGCGACAGGCGGTCCCCAGGGTCCTGGGGGCGGTGCGGACGGGGGCGCCACCGGCCACTGCTCGGGAGGTCCCGACGGTGGGCGAGGAGGCGCGGCGCTCGGCCACTCCGACGGTGGGACCCCGGGGGCCGACCTCTCAGACACCGTCGTCAGCCGCAACGCGCCCGAGGAGCTGGCGGCGGATGGCCTCGGCCCGGTCGGCCTCGATGCCGGGCAGGGTGCCGTCGCTGGCCGAGGAAGCGGTGGTGATCTGTAGGCTGACCAGGTCGAAGGCCCGTTCCAGTGGCCCCTGGCGCACGTCGATCTGCTGGACCCGGAAGGTGGGAATGGCTGACTCCACCCGCAGCACGACGCCGTGGCAGACCTCGAGGCCTTCGTCGGTGAGCTCCCACCGCCAGCGGGCGTAGTGGAGGCGGGGGCCGACCACAGCCAGGACGGCCACCAGCACCACGGCGGCCGCGGCCGCGGCGGTGACCGCGGGCTGGGCCACCACCAACGCCAACACCATGGCCACGAGGACGGCGAACAGGAGCCAGCCGGCCCAGATCAGGTGCCACATGCTGCGCGCCCGCGGGCTCAGCTGCTGCGGGCCGGTCCTCATGTCGCCTCCTCCGCGCCGAGCACGGCCTCCACCCCGGCGGCGAAGCGCTCCACGTCCTCGTCGGTGGTGGAGAAGCTGGTCATCCACCGCACCTGGGAGCGCTCCACGTCCCAGGGCCAGAAGAACGACCAGGCCTGGAGCGGTGCGATGGCGGCCGGGGGCAGGGTGGCGAAGACCGAGTTGACCTCTGGGGGCCGAGCCAGGCCCGCCCCCGGGATCTCGGCGGTGCGCTGGGCCAGGACGGCAGCCATGGCGTTGGCGTGACGGGCGTGGCCCAGCCACCGGTCGCTCTCCAGCAGGGCGGAGATCTGGGCGGCCACGAAGCGGGCCTTGGAGGGGAGCTGGCCGGCCTGCTTGCGGATGAACCGGGCCGCGCCCGCCCGCTCGGCGTCGAGCACCATGACCGCCTCGCCGTACATGGCGCCGTCCTTGGTGAGCCCGAAGGTGAGGACGTCGACGCCGGTGTCGCGGACCATGGTCGCCAGATCCGTGTCGGCGGCGACGAGGGCGTTGGCGATGCGGGCTCCGTCGAGGTGCACGACCATTTCGTGGGCATGGGCGACCTCGGCCAGGGCCGCGATCTCCTCGACCGAGTAGACGGTGCCCATCTCGGTGGCCTGGCTGATGGAGAGGGCGCCCGGCTGGGGGTGGTGCTCGGTGCCCAGCCAGTGGAGGTAAGGGGTCAGGGCGTCAGGCCGCAGCTTGCCCTCGACCTCGGGGACGGTGGTGATGGTGGCCCCGGTGAAACGGGCCGGCGCGCCGCACTCGTCCACCACGATGTGGGCCGAGTCGACGCAGATGATGGACTGCCAGGGCTGGACCATCGTGGCCAGGCCGACCACGTTGGCGCCGGTGCCACCCCAGCACAGGAGGACCTCGGCCGGCGCCCCGACGAGGTCGCGCAGGGACTCGATGGCGGCCTCGGTCCAGCGGTCCTGCCCGTAGGCCAGGGCCGGCCCGGCGTTGGCGGCGGCCAGGGCATCCATGACCTCGGGGGCAACACCCGCGGCGTTGTCGCTGGCGAAGCTGCCCTCCGGGGGCGGTGGGAGCCCGTCGGCGACCGACGGGGCGATAGGAGCGGCCGCGGTCACCCCTCCACCCTACGGAGAAGGTTGGGTTGGCCGGGCCGCCCCCCGACATCGCGCCGGGGGGCGGCCCGCTCGCAGGGTGGCTCACGCCTCACACCGCGCACCTTGGCCTCCGTCCTGGCGCATGTCCAGGTCGGCAGCAAGCGCGGCCATGCCGTTCCACACCTGGAGCTCCACCCGCGCCAAGGCGCGCCCGAGGTCGACCCAGGCCTTGGATCCGGGGCGGTCCTTGGGCCGGAGGTGCAGGACCACGTGCAGCGCCCGGACCGGCACCGATGGGACGTCCACGGCGTGACCGAAGACCTCGATCCGCTCGCGGTCGCAGGCCACGGCCGACCAGACCCGTTCCGGTGGCAGTGCTCGGTGCCGTGCAGGCATCGGTGGACGTCGATGGCTCCGTGGTCGCGGTCGCGGAACCAGGTGTCGGCGTGCGGCGCCGGGGCGTCGCGGACCAACGGCGGCACCTCGGGGACCGGCGCGAAACCGAGGTCGGCGAGCACCGCGCGTGCCGGGCCCAGGTCGCCGGGCGCGATCATGGGGCCGGCATCGGCGTAGGTCCGCTCGGTCGGGTGGTCGTAGAGCCATCGGGCAACGGCCGGGCCCTTGAGCAGGATCGGGTCCACATCTCGGCTCCCCTGTGACCTCAGCCGGGTGAAGGCAGCGCTCGGCGGGGTTCGCCGACCTGCAGAGACCCAGATCATCGCAGGTCAGCGGCACTTTCTGTGTCGTCGCGTCACAGCCCGTGCCACCCTGTTTCGCACCGTTCGCGGGTTTTCCGCGGGTTTTCAGGCCCGGGCGAGCAGGCCCCGGTGCGACTCGACGGAGCCCGCGAGCACCATGAGCTCGACGTTGCCCTCAGCGTCGGTGAGGTCGACGGTCTCGGCCTGGTCCGTGCTGTCCTCGGCTCCGGAGTCGTCGTCGCCGTCACCTCCGCCGCCGCATCCGGCCATGGTCATTGCCACCAGCGCGACGATGGTCAGACGGATCGTGGTCTTCATGGGTCCTCTCCCAGGGTTGGTCTCGTTGCCGGACCGTTGACGGCCAAGGTCCTCGGCGACCGTGTCGCCTTCCTAGCTCGGCCAGCGGATGCGGATGAGTCGCTCGGTCACGACGACGACGCAGCCGGTGAGGTCGTCGAGGTCGTGGTTCTGGGCGAGGTCGCGGAGGACGATCACGACGTTGTCGGGCTGTTGATCTGCCAGTCGGAGGAGGATGACGCCGCGATGGGAGCCAGCCGGGTAGGCCCGAGGGTCGCCGAAACCGAGGTCGAAGGTGACCAAGGCACGGTCGTCGGCGACGGCTCCGGCGAGGACGTCGGGATCGGGATGACCGACCAGACCCTCACTGGCAACGGTGTCGACATCGTGTCCGAGGTCGGCCAACGCTCGGCCGGCAACGACGCTGATGTTCTCGTCGAGCTTGAGCCTCACGTGGGGGTGAGTGGTCGGATCTCCTGCTTGGCCAACCACGCCCCGTAGGCCGCCGCCGCCCGGACGCCGTCGACTGTGAGCGTCGGGTAGTGCTCGACGATGGTCGCAGCATCGAGACCCGCGGCCAGCGCGTCCAGGACGACGGTGACCAGGACACGGGTCCCCCTGATGCACGGCTGGCCGTGACCCACCGCAGGATCGATGGAAATCAACTCCAACAGGTCATCGGCCATGCCCGCCAGTATCCCACGCTCCACGACGGCCGGTTGGGGTGGAAGGCGTCTGACACCTCCTCGACCGCGACGCAGGTGTCTGGCCTGGGGGTCCGAGGCATGATGGCCACGTGGCCCAGCAACGTCGCATCGTCGAAGGTGAGATGTTCGGCGCTCCGGTGCCCGGCCGATGGCCAGGCGGTCGTGAGCCAACCGACGACGATGCCAGCGCCGACGGCGAGAAGCCAAGGCGACGGATCGCCGCCCTGAAGACCATCGCACGCTCGCTTCGACCGGGGCACTGACCGCCCGACCCGAGACGGCACCGCCTGCCCGCCGGACACCCTGTCGATCTCGGGCGAGACTCAAGGCGAGTCACCCGCACCAGGAGCCACCGATGACCGGGCTTTGCGGGGCCGCCTCTCCCACATGGCAGAGATCGTCAACCGACGGGCCAGGGTGGTTCCTGTCCCTCCTCGACCGGAGGTTCGTAGACCGAGGTCAGGTACTGAAGGGCGTCGGGACCGACCGGCATTGCCGCACGGGAGTCCTCGGCCGACCGACGGGCGAGCCGTTGCAACAGGGTCGCCTCGTCGGCCTCGAAGCTGACGAGACGCCAACATCCGCCGGTGCGCTCGACCGACAGCTTCCAGCCGTCGCGCTCCGTCCGTGTGCCGAGCCCGTCGTCGAGCACCACCGACGAACCCGACCCCAGCAAGGCGACCACCTCCGATCGCGCTTCGGCGACGACGGGCACGAGCCCCCGCTCCCGGTCCCGGCGGTCGTCCCGCTCAGGGTCCCTGCTGACGGTTCCGGTCCACTGTGGGGCAGGTCAGCGGGAGTGCCTGCTGCGCTTGACAACGCACACATGTACATAGGAGCATGCTCACATCAGCAAGCTCCACGACCGACCCTCCGACCGCCCAATCAGCATCGATGACGCGACGCAGGTTGCGCGGGTGATGGCTGCGCTGGCGACCCCGAGCCGGGTCCGCATCCTGGCTCGCTTGCGCGTCGTCGACCACACCGTGGGCGAGTTGACCGCTGAGGTCGGCATGGAACAACCGGCAGTGTCGCACCAGTTGCGGATCCTGCGTGATCTGAACCTGGTGAGCGGGATCCGCCGCGGTCGCCATGTCGTGTACGGGCTCCACGACCCCCATGTGGCTGCGCTGCTCGACGAGGCGCTGCGTCACGTGGATCACCTGCGTCCCGCTGCATCCACCAGTCGCCAGGACGACCCGGCGAGAACCCCACAAGGAGCAACCATGACCACAGACCATGTTCACGACACCCCCCACAGCCATGAGCACGCCCACGGCGATGAGGTCCACACCCATCAGCACACTGCCCATGACCACGATCACGTCGAGCACGCCCACGAGCACCAGCACGACGGTGAGGGCGACACCCACACCCATCCGCACCCGCACCAGGCCGGGCTCGAGGAGGCACACGCCCACGAGTGAGCGACGCGCTGCCGTACCACGGTCCACTGCGACGTGTGGTGCGCACACGACTGACCTCGACCACCAAGGACACGGAGGGGGACCGGTTGCCGTTGCCGGCAGACCTCACCGTGCCGTATGTGACGTCCGCGCTCCGAAGCACGGTCGGGTCGGGACTCCCTGGGCTACCGGCTGACTATGCGGGACGCGGGGGCGATCGCGGTTGCGTGCTCGTCGAGGTTTGCAGTTCGCTTGAGTCCTCGCATCCCGGTGATCAGGAAGGTGAGAGCGAAGCAGGCCGCACCGACGAGGACGATGGTGGGTCCCGACTGGACGTTGAGGTGGTAGCTGAGGTTCATTCCTACGAACCCGGTGGTGGCCCCGATGCCGGTGGCGAGGAAAAGCATCCGGCTGAAGGAGTTGGTGAGCATTCGGGCGACGGTGGCGGGGATGACGAGGGTGGCGGCGATGAGGGTGACTCCAAGCACCTGCATGGTGGCGAGGATGGAGATGGCGAGCACGAGCATCAGGAGGGCGTCGACCCGGTTGGTGCGCACCCCCGAGGCCTCGGCGACCTCGGGATCGAAGGTCGTGAACAGCAGCCGGCGATACCCGAAGAAGACGACGAGGGTCACGACTGCGGTGACGGCGATGATGGCCAGGACATCGTCGATGCCGACACCGAGGATGCTGCCGAAGAGGGCGGCGTCGAAGCTCTGACCTTGGCGGCCGAAGATGGCGAACAGCGCAAGGCCGAGGGCGAAGGAGGCGGTGGTGATGACGCCGATGGCGGCGTCGGCGCCGATGGGCCTCCGGCGGGTGACGCCGTTGATCATGAGCGCGGAGGCGACGCCCCAGACGCCGGCTCCGAGCACGAAGTTGACGCCGAGGAGGGCGCTGGCGGCGAAGCCGCCGAAGATGGCGTGCGACAAGCCGTGGCCGATGTAGCTCATGCCTTTGAGGACGACGTAGACGCCGACGAGGCCGCACAGGGCGCCGGCGAAGGTGGCGACGATGAGACCGTTGCGGAAGAACTCGAACTCGAAGGGTCGCAGGAGCTCGTCCATCAGGCGCCTGCCTTCCGGAGTTTCACGACGTTGTCGGTCGACACATAGTCGTCGAGGACGATCGGCATGCCGGCGTGCTCGAGGATCTCCATCCGTGCCCCGAAGGTGCGTTCCAGCACGTCTGCGGTGAGAACGTCCCGGGGTGCGCCGTGGCCGAGGACCTCGGTGTTGAGGCAGACGAGGTGGGGGAGGTGGGCAGCCATCCCGTTGAGGTCATGGGTGGTCAACACGATGGCGAGCCCGTCGCGGTGGAGGTCGTCGAGGAGGTGCAGCACCTCGTGGCGGGTGCGCACGTCAACCCCGGAGGTGGGTTCGTCCATGAGGAGGAGCTCCGGCTGGCCGAGCAGCGCTCGGGCGATGAACACTCGCTGTTGTTGGCCACCCGAGAGGTCGCGGATGTGACGGCCGGCCAGCTCCGCGATGCCGAGGCGGTCGAGAACCTGGCAGACCTCGGCGTGCTCGGCCTTGCTCCGCCAGGGCAGGAGTCGGCCTCTGGTGCGGGCCATGAGCACACATTCCGCCACCGTGACCGGGAAGCTCCAGTTGACCGACTCGACCTGGGGCACGTAGCCAACCCGCAGCTCGCGGCGGCGGTCGACTGATCCTGCGATCGGGTCCATGGTCCCGAGCAGCACGCGCAGCAACGTGGTCTTGCCCGAGCCGGACGGGCCGACGACACCGCTGAACTGATCTGACGTAATGGTCAGGTCGACGTTGACCAGTACAGGCGTCGAGCCGTAGGTGCAGGTGACTCGATCGAGTCGTACCAGGTCGGGCCCGGTGGCGCCGGTCACTGGGGGTACTTGGCTTCGTCGGGGGCGACATTGCGGAGCTCCACTGCCTCCAGGGCCGATGCGTCGCCGCCGAGGGCGTCGGTCATGGTGATGTAGTCGAAGCGCATCAGTCCCAGCCAGGAGTGCTCGGCCTCGCCGGGCTCACCGGGCAGGTCGTCGTCACGAAGCTCGTCGACGTAGTCCACGCCCGCCTCCTTGCCGATCTGTTCGAGGACAGGGCTGGGGAACACCTCGGAGCCGAAGATCGCCGGCACCTCTTCCTCCCGGACCTGGTCGATGAGGTCGGCCACCTCCCCCGGTGTCGGGTCCTCGAAGTCCGAGACCTGGATCGCACCGATGACCTCCCAGCCATACGTGTCGGCGAAGTAGGCGTAGGCGTCGTGGTAGGTGAGGAGCTTGCGCTCAGGCACAGTCTCGAAGCTCTCCCGCATCGCGGCGTCGAGACCGTCGATCACTTCCGAGAACTTGTCGTAGTTGGCCCCGTAGTACCCCGCGTTGCCCGGGTCGCGCTCGGACATGTCGTCCTTGACGATCTCGGCGTACTCCAGCGCCAAGGTGGGGTCGGTCCAGAGGTGCGGGTTCGGCTTGCCCTCCTCCTCGGGGAAGGAGAAGTCGTACTTGTACTCGCTCTCCGGGATCGCCTCGGTTCCCAGCTCGACGAGCTCCGCCCCGTCCTTGAGGTTCTCGTCGGCCAGCTCCTTGGTGGGCTCCTCGAGGACGAGACCGTTGATGTAGACCACATCGGCTGTCGACAATAGCTCAGCCACGCTCGGCTCGGGTTCGAAGGTGTGGGAGTTCGTCCCCTCTGGAACAATCCCTTCGACGTCGGCCCGGTCGCCGACGATGGTGGACACGATGCTGGTGATCGGCGCCACCGTCGTGGCGATCTTCAAGCGGTCATCTCTTGCGGCCGACCCACCGCCACCATCGTCATCGCCGCAGGCGACCGCAGCCAGACCGACGACCAGCACGAACCCGAGGCCAAGAATCTTGCGCATCCCCGAACCCTAGACGAGATCGCAATGCTCTTGCGAACGGCTCGCAACATTGGCCGAGTATCCTTGAGGCGCATGGGCTCAACGGATCAGGTCGAAGCGATCCTGGACCAGTTGCGAGCCAGCGGAGGTCGGGTCACCAGCCCCCGCCGGGCCATCGTTGAAGCCCTCGTCGAGCACCCCGACCACCCGACCGCCGAACAGCTCCTCACTGCGGTCCAGGCTCGCCAACCTGACGTGCACGAATCGACCGTGTACCGCGTCCTCGACGACCTCAGGCGCCTTGGCGCTGTCGATCACGTCCACCTCGGACACGGCGCCGCCGTGTACCACCTTGCTGAGGAGTCCCACCACCACCTCGTCTGCCAGACCTGTGGGCGAGTGATCGAAGTCCCCGATCGAGATCTCGAACGCCTCCGCACGCAGCTCCGGGAGACCTACGACTTCGAGATCGAGCCGCAACACTTCGCCCTCCTCGGCCGCTGCACGGCCTGTGCCGCCCCCGATTCAGACTGAGTCTGGGCCACCGCCGATCAGGTCGAAGATCGTACAACCGATCCGTGCAGGGCGGAACTACTGGCGCAGCGAAGTCACAAGATCCCCGCGCTCCGCAGTGCTGACACCGTCGCCGCGTCGAGCCCGCCGCCAACGGGTCGAGGACGACGGTGACGGAGACCCGGGAGCCCACGCGACCCGGCGAGCCCGACCCGGGTACCCAACCATCGGTTCCGACCCGTGCCTCGCCGTGTTACCCGGTGTCGCTGGGTGTCACCCTGTGCCACCAGATCCCGCGGGTTTTCCGCGGGTTTTCGCCGCCCCCGACATGCCCCCGAGGCTCCGCAACTTCAATCCCACTCCCTCTGACCTGGGGTTTTGTGGTGGGCGTAACAGGACTCGAACCTGTGACCTCTGCCGTGTGAAGGCAGCGCTCTAGCCAGCTGAGCTATACGCCCGGGACGGCGCAGAGTAGCGCGAGGCCGCGGCCCGGCCCCACCCCGATCCGGACTACGGGAAGCGGATGGCCGCCAGCTGGGTGGACTGGGCCACCAGGTGATCCTCGCTGTCCCACACCTCGCAGGTCTCGTCCGCGAACCCGGCGGCGATGGTGCCGACCCGGAAGCGCAGGCGGAGGGGACCGGGCGCGGGGCGGGCCCGGATGTAGGCGGTCAGGCTCAGGGTCGGCACCCAGCCGGTCATGGCCACCTCGAAGGTCGCCGGCGGGACCGCGTCGACGGCGAACAGGAGGCCCAGCGGGTCAAACGGGCGGCCGTCGGCGAAGCGGAGCCAAGCCCGGATCTCCCCCTCCCCCGAGGGCGCGCCGCGGGCCCAGCCGAGCGTGGCCGGGTCGAAGGACTGCTCGACCACCGCAGCCATGGGCGGGGCGCCGCCGGTCACCGGGGAGGGCAGGTCGCGCCCCGCGGCCCGGCAGGTGTCCTCATCGGGCATGTCCGGGGGAGCCACGTCGCCCCAGTCCGGCGACCCGCCCGCCAACCCGGCCAGGGTCATCAGCGATTCGACCTTGGGCTCCTCGTCTTGGACCAGGGCCACCCGCAGCTGGGAGGCGGTGCGCCCCCGGCGCCGGACCTCGGTGACCACGGTGGCGGGGCCGGTGCTGGGCGGGGAGATGTAGGAGACGGTGGCCCCCACCACATGGCGGTCCTCCTCCCCCAGCGCGGCCACCGCAGCGCGGCCCATCACCGCCAGCAGGTAGCCCCCGTTGGGCCGATCCTTCATGATCGTCAGCTGCTCGCTGAGGTCGACGTTCCACTCCCCGTCTCCGGGACCGGGGCGCACGGCGGTGCAGTCGTCGAACAGGAACGGCGGTCCGGAGCTCAAGGTGTGGTCCTCAGGGGAGGGCCCGGCGGCCGGCCGGGCGAGGGTCGATGTGCAACCTAGGACGGCCGCCAGGACGCCCCGGAACCTCGACGCTCAGCCCCGCGGTTCAGGCCGACGGATGAGGGGCTCCGCGGTGGTGGGCGCCCGCAGGGGGGCCAGCAGGCCCACCGGTGTCCGGGCCGGGGCGATGGTGCGGTGCACGCCGTCGATGGTGGCCCCGAGGTGACGGCCGACCAGGGGATCGAGGATGTCGCCTCGGGCCGAGGCCTCGACGGTGACGATGGCCGGGCGGAACAGCCCCCACAGCCGGTCAGGCACCACCACGGGACCATCGGCCCGAGCCAGCACCATCCGGTGGGGCAGCACCATGGGCACCCCGATGCCCCGGCCCCGAGCCTTGACCGACAGGTCTCGGTCCTCCCAGAGCAGCTGGCGCACCCCGTCCCGCGCGAACCACCGCAGCTCCCCCATCTGGGCCGGCACGCCCCAGTTCATCCGGTACCCGACCAGCGCCTCGGACTTGTCGACCACCGCCACCGCGACCGTCCACCCGGGGTGGGCGCCGAGGCGGGCCGGGACCAGCACCATCAGCTGGAGGAAGGGCCCGACCGGGGAGTCGGTGTAGCGCACGGCCACGATCGCGGTGGGGCCGGGCGCCGAGGCGATGCCCTCCGGCGGGACGAAGGGGGGCCGCTTCCGACTGAGGCACACCAGGGCCTCGCCACGAAGGGCCCAGGGTGCATGCGGCGGTGCCGTCACGCCCTCACGCTACCGGTCCTGGTGCACCAAGGGGGTGGAGCCGGCCTCAGCCGACCGGTGCCACCTCATCGCGGCCCACCGCCAGCTCGAGGTAGGCCAGCATCCGCAGGACGGCGGCGTCGGCGTGGTGGCTGCCCACGACCTGCAGGCCGACGGGCACGCCGTCGTCGGTCCGGCCGATGGGCACGGTGCCGCAGGGCGACCGGGTGAGGTTGAAGGGGTAGGTGAACTTGATCCAGTTCGGGTCCTCCACCCCATCGATGGTCCCGTTGGCCCAGGGTTCGGGCACCCGGCCGGCGATCACGGGACAGAGGAGGAACGAGGCGTCGGCCAGGAGGGTCGTCAGGGTCTGGTTGAGCTCGTGGCACAGGTCGCCCGCCACCATGACGTCCACCGCCGAGAGGGTCTGGGCCAGCTCGACCCCGAAGCGCACGGCCGGGTCCAGTCGGTCGAAGTCCGGGGTGCCGACCAGGGCGCCGACCGTCCGCAGGTGGGATGCAGAGGTCAGGGTGAGCCACGCGCCGACCGGGTCCTCGGGGAACACCAAGGACACCTCGGCCACCTCGCAACCCGACGCATCGAGGCGGTCGACGGCGGCCCGGCACACCTCCGCCACCCCAGGGTCGACCGAGCCGTAGCCCAGGTCCGGGGACCACACCACCCGCAGCGGCGGGTGGGGCTCGTCGACCTGGGGGCGCCAGGGCCGACGCGGCTGGGGCAGGCTGCGCAGGTCGGTGGGGTGGGGACCGACGACGGCGTCGAGGACGGCGGCGGCATCGGTCGCCCGGCGGGTGATGGGCCCCTTGGCCGACAGGTCGGCCCACGCCGGTGGGGTCGGACCGCCGACCGGCACCCGGCCCAGCGACGGCTTGAACCCGGTCAGGCCGCAGATGGCGGCCGGGATGCGGATGGATCCGCCGCCGTCGCTGCCGGTGGCGAGAGGAACCATGCCTGCCGCCACCGCCGCCGCGCTCCCGCCCGACGACCCGCCGGCCGAGCGACTCGTGTTCCACGGGTTCACGGTGGGCGGCCCCAGCCCGTTGCTGGTGTCGCCCTTGCACCCCAGCTCCGGGGTGTTGGTCTTGCCCACGACCACGCACCCGGCGGCCCGCAGCCGGGCCACGAAAATGGAGTCGGCCATGGCCGGGGCATCGTCGGCCGACAGCACCGAGCCGTTGGTGGTGGTGAAGCCGACCGCGTCCTCCAGGTCCTTTACCCCGATGGGCACCCCGGCCAGCGGACCCACGTCCTCGCCTGAGGCGATGCGCTCATCGACCAGGGTGGCGTCGGCCAGGGCCCGGTCCGGGTCGACGGACACGAAGGCGTGGATGTCGCCGTCGAGGGCGTCGATGCGGTCCAGCGCCGCCTGGGTCAGCTCGCGGGAGCTGACCTCGCCGGTCCGGACCCGCGCGGCCAGGTCCTCAACGGTGTGCTCACGGAAGTCCACGGGCTTGTCTCCGACGTTGCAGGGGGAACGGGCGCAGCCACCCTACGGTCGCCCCAGGGGCACCGTCGGCGAGAGGGTGCGCAGGGGCCGGAGGTCTCGGCCCGGCCCAGGATGCCCCGGGTCTCGGGGGTGAGGGCAAGGGCCACGACGACCCCGTCGACCACGACCGCTCCCTCGCCGGGAGCACGCTGATCGCCGGGCCGGGGGTCACGACTGCGGGATCAGTAGGGGCCGTCGCAGCAGGAATCGCGCTGGCCGCAGCCGGTGCAGCGATAGTGCGCGTGCTCGGGCGCCATCGGCCCACCGCAGTGGCCGCACTGGGTCGACAGGTCACACCGGGCCGCGGCCGCGACGGGGTCGGGATCGGACGGGGTACGGGTGTCGACGGTCTCCATGGGGCGCCCACGGTAGGGGCCCGCACCGGCCGGGTCGCGGACTTGACCGGCTGGTCAGGATGGCCGGCCCCGGCCCTACCCTGGGCCGGTGCCCGACCCGTCCTCCACCCGCGACGATCACCCGGAGGAGGCGCTGGAGAGGGTCGAGGAGGCCCTCCTTGCGGGCGACCGCACCTTCGCCAGCGGCACGGCCCGCTCGGCCTTCGCCCACCGCACCTTCCGCACCGTCTACCTCGGGGCGTTCGCCTCCAACATCGGCACGTGGATGCAGAACGTGGTCCTGGGGGCGCTGGCCTACGACCTGACCGGCTCCGGCGTCTTCGTCGGGATCGTGACCGCGGCCCAGCTGGGCCCACTCCTGGTGCTCTCGCTGGTGGGCGGGGCCATGGCCGACACCTACGACCGCAAGAAGCTGCTGATCGTCCTCTCGATCGGCCAGGCCGCCTTCTCGCTGCTGCTGGCGCTGGTGACCATGAGCGCCGACCCCAACAAGGCGGTCCTGGTGGCCGTGGTGCTGGCCATCGGCATCGGCAACGCCCTGTACGCCCCCACCTTCAGCGCGGTGGTCCCGATCCTGGTGCCCCGCGAGGACCTCACCGGAGCCATCTCGCTCAACTCGGTGCAGATGAACGCGTCGCGGGTGATCGGCCCGATCATCGGCAGCGTCCTGTTCGCCAGCGTCGGTGCCTCCTGGGTCTTCGTCCTCAACGCGGCCAGCTTCACCGCGGTCATCGTCAGCCTCACCCGGGTCACCCTGCCCCCACCGGCGGGTTCGGGCACCCAGGGGCTCCACCGCCTGCTGGAGGGCATCCGCTACGCCCGGACCCACCGTGCGGTGGGGCAGGTGATCGTGACCATCGTGGTCTTCTCGCTCTTCGCCCTGCCCTTCATCACCCAGATGCCGAAGCTGGCCGACGAGAACTTCGGCATCGGATCCCGCAGCGCGGCCTACGGACTCCTCTACGCCACCTTCGGACTGGGCGCGGTCACCGGCGCCCTGTCGGTGGGCACCCTCTTCGCGGCCCGGAGCAAGGCGCGTCTCGCCCGGTACGGGCTGGGGGGGTTCGCCGTCTTGTTGACCGTGTTCTCCCTGCTGCGGATGGCGCCGCTGGCCTACCCGGCCATCTATGTGGTGGGCGCGGTGTACTTCCTCGTGATCACCTCGCTGTCGACCGTGCTCCAGGAGGACCTCGACGACCGGGTCCGGGGCAAGGTGCTGGCCCTCTGGATCATGGGCTTCGGCGGGACGGTGCCCTTCGGCGGGTTGGCCGGCGGGTGGGTGGCCGAGCAGACGTCGGTGACGGTGATGATGCTGGGCGGCGCGGCGGTGGCCCTGGTCCTGGGCCTCACCGTCAGCCTCCGCCCCGGCCCCGACGAGCCGGCCCCGCTCCCGACCTGACCGCGGTCAGGATCCGAACTGGTCCCGACTTCGGTCGCCAGGACGACAGGTCGCCAGGACGACCAAGGTCGGGACCACTTCGGCTGGGGCAGCGGTCATCGGGCGAGCCGATCAGCTCGGATCGGCGAGGAGGGCCTGGGCCACCCGCTCCAGGGCTGCGACCCGGCTGCCCTTGACCAGCACGGCGTCGCCGCCGCCCAGCGAGGCCAGCCGCTCCACCGCGGCCTCCACGTCGGCCAACGCGTGGTCCTGGTCGAGCCCGTAGGCCGGGGCGGCCACGCTCAGGACCTCGATGCCCAGGGCCGCGGCCTCGGCCGCCACCTCTCGGTGCAGCCGGTCGCCGTCGGCGCCCAGCTCGGCCATCGTCGCGAGGACGGCCACCTTGCGCCCACCGGCTGGCAGGGCAGCCAGCGCCTCGAGGGCGGCACGGGTCGAGGTGGGGTTGGCGTTGTAGGCGTCGTTGACGACCGTGGCGCCGGAGGGTGATCGGGTGATCTCCATGCGGAGGCCCGAGACGGAGGCCGAGGCCAGGCTCTCGACTACGTCGTCGAGGTCGACCCCCAGGGCCAGGGCGCAGGCGGCCGCGGCCAGGGCGTTGGCCGCCTGGTGGGCGCCGTGGACGCCGAGGGCCACATCGGCATCGCCCCAGGGGGTGTGCAGACGGAGGCGGGGCCGGAGCAGGTCGTCCAGGACCAGGCCGGTGGCCCGGATGTCGGCCTTCCCACCGGGGGCCACGCCGTAGGTGAGGACCTGGGCCGAGGTGCGCGGGGCCATGGCCGCCACCCGGGGATCGTCGGCGTTGAGGATGGCCACGCCGTCGGCCGGGAGTGCTTCGACCAGCTCACCCTTGGAGCGGGCCACGTCCTCGACCGTGCCGAACATCTCCAGGTGGGCGGGGGCCACCGCGGTGACGATGGCGGCGGTGGGTCGGGCCACGTCGCAGAGCAGGGCCACGTGCCCGGGTCCTCGGGCACCCATCTCGATCACGGCCGCCTCGGTGCTGTCGGCTGCGCCGGCGAGGGTGAGCGGGACGCCGATCTCGTTGTTGAACGAGGCGGCCGACGCCGCCGTGTCCCACCGGGAGGCCAGCACCGTGGCCAGGAGGTCCTTGGTCGAGGTCTTGCCCACCGACCCGGTGATGCCCACCACCCGGTCGGGGAGGCGGGACCGGGCCAGGCGACCCGCATCGAGGAGGGCGAGGGCGGTGTCATCCACCTGCACCACCGGGGCGTCGAGGGCGGGCAGGGGACGGGAGGCCAGCACCGCGGCGGCACCGGCCTCGACCGCGGCAGGGACGAAGTCGTGCCCGTCGCGCTCGGCCACCAGGGCCACGAAGCCGGTCCCCGGGGTGAGGAGCCGAGTGTCGATGCCGAGGCCGTCGACCGTGGCCGCGCCATCGCCCGTGCTGGACCCACCGGTGGCGGTGGCCAGGTCCTGCACGGTGAGCCGCATCGGCCGGACCCTAGAAGGTCAGGTCGACCCCGCCGGTGACGCCGCCGGCCCAGACCGCACCGCTGGACGAGGACCACCGGCAGTAGGGTCGGCGGCCATGTCGCACGAGCCGCGGACCCGTCTGGTGGTGCTCTTCGGCGGCGTGTCGGCCGAGCGGGACGTGTCCTGCGTGTCGGCCGCCCACGTCCTGGCCGCCATCGACCGGGACCGCTTCGACGTCGTCCCCGTCGGCATCGACCCCGACGGCCGCTGGCTGCTCGCCGATGAGGCCAAGGCCCTCCTCGACAGCGGCCGGGTCAGTGAGATCGGGGGCACCGTGAAGGTGGCCGGCACCGAGCTGGAGCCCCTCCCGGCCGTGGCGCCGGCCCAGCCCGGCCAACAGGTCGTCGTGCTCCCCCTGATCCACGGCCCGTTGGGCGAGGACGGCACCGTGCAGGGGATGCTGGAGCTGGCCGGGGTGCCCTACGTCGGCTCGGGCGTGCTCGGCTCCGCAGCCTGCATGGACAAGGTCGCGGCCAAGGCCCGGGCCGCGGCGGCTGGCCTCCCCCAGGTGCGACACCTGGCCGCCCGCGACGTCCACGTCGACGCCGACTTCTTCCGGGCCGCGGTCGCCACCCTCGGCCTCCCCCTGTTCGTGAAGCCGGCCAACATGGGCTCCTCGGTCGGCGTGACCCGGGTCGACGACCCCGACCAGCTCCCGGCTGCGGTGGCCGACGCCCTCCGCTTCGACGAGTGGGTGGTCGTGGAGGCCGGGGTGGTCGCTCGCGAGATCGAGGTGGGCGTCCTGGGCAACACCGAGCTCCGGGTGTCGGTCCCCGGCGAGATCGTCCCGACCCACGACTTCTACGACTACGAGGACAAGTACGTCGACGGCGCGGCCCGGATGGTGACCCCCGCTGAGCTGCCCGAGGGCGTGGCCGAGGCGGCCCAGGCCCTGGCCGTCGACGCCTTCCGGGCCCTGCGCTGCGACGGCTACGCCCGGGTCGACCTGTTCTACGAGGAGGGCGGACGGGGCCTCCTGCTCAACGAGGTCAACACCATCCCCGGCTTCACCCCGCACTCCATGTTCCCCTCGCTGTGGGCGGCCTCGGGTCTGGAGTACCGCGACCTCATCACCGAGATGGTCCGACTCGGGGTCGAGCGCCAGGCCCACCGGGCCGGCTTCGGGCGGCCGCAGCCCTATGCCTGAGGTTCGCTGCTGGATCAACACGGTCAGCCTGGACCACGTGGAGGCCGGGGTGGACGACGGCTTCACCCAGGCCGACCACGGCAAGCGGACCCGCCTGCGCCGCCTCTCCCGGAGCGATCGCATCGCGTTCTACTCCCCGTGGACGGCCATGCGGTCAGGCCGACCGCTGCAGCAGCTCACCGCGCTCGGCACCATCGCCGCCGACAAGCCCCAGCTGGTCGAGCTCGACGGAGGCCGCGACGTCTGGCGGCTGGCCGTCGACTTCGACGACTCGATCACCCCGGTGGACATCCACCCCCTGCTCCCCCGCCTCTCCTTCATCAAAGATGTCGACCACTGGGGCCTGCCCTTCCGCCAGGGTCTGTTCCAGGTACCGGCGGCGGACATGGACCGCATCGCGAAGGCCCTGCGGTCGTCCTAGGCTCACCCCGCCAACGACGAGGGAGCTGCCATGTCTGGGGACGCTGGGATCGAGAGCGAGGGCATCAACCACCTGGCCCTGGTGTGTCGGGACATGGCCCGCACCGTCGCCTTCTACGAGGGCGTCCTGGGCATGCCCCTGGTGAAGACGGTCGAGCTGCCCGTCGGCCTGGGCCAGCACTTCTTCTTCGACTGCGGCGGGGGCGACATGCTGGCCTTCTTCTGGTTCCCCGAGGCCGCCGACCCGGTCGCCGGCATCACCGGCCCCCGGGCTCGGCCCGACACGGGCGAGATGGTCAGCGCGGTGGGGTCCATGAACCACGTGGCCTTCAAGGTGTCGCCCGAGCGTCTGGAGGAGTCCCGGGACCGGTTGGTGGCGGCCGGCGTGGAGTGCAGCGAGGTGCTCAACCACGACGACAGCGAGTGGGGCGTCTCCCCCGTCGAGCACCCGGGGGTGTTCGTGCGGTCGGTCTACTTCTCCGACCCTGACGGCATCCTGCTGGAGCTGGCTGCGTGGACCCGCACCTTCGGTCCCGACGACGTGGCCCACACCCCGGCCACCGCCGCCGATGCCACTCCCGGGCGCGACGCCGAGCCGGCGGCTGGAGGTCGAGCCGCCAGGCGAGATCGGGGCCCGAGCGACCCGCCGCCGACGAAGGAGGCGGCAAGAGCGGACCAGCACGGTTCGCTTGCCTCCGAGGCGCCAGCCGAGGAGATTCCCGAAGCAATGACAGCCACTCCACCAGGGTCCTGAGCCCGGTGCCCCGCCTGGATCCCGTCCCCCGCTCGGGCGACAACCCGCCCATCGTCACCTTCATGTACGACCTGATCTTCGGCGAGGGTCGAGATCCGGTGGCCGACCCCGGCACCCACACCGAGACCAGCGGCGACTGGTGGACCACCTTCGCCGGCTCTCCCGCCGTGCTCCAGCACTGCGTCGACGGCTTTGCCCTCTACCAGTCCCCCGAGCGTCGGCTCGACCCCCACCTCCGAGAGCTGGGCCAGACCCGCGTCGGCTGGGCCCGGGGCAGCCAGTTCGTCTTCTCCCAGCACTGCAAGTCGTGCCGGGACGTGGGAGTTCCGGAGGAGAAGATCGCGGCCATCCCCCACTGGGGCGTGGCCGACTGCTTCGACGAGCTGGAGCGGGCGGTGCTGGCCTACACCGACGCCCTCGTCCTCGACGGCGGCCGGGTGGCCGACGGGGTGTTCGAGGTGCTGCGGCGCCACCTCGACGCCGAGCAGATCCTCGAGCTCACCTACATCACCGCCCTCTACGACATGCACGCGGTGATGAGCCGGGCCCTGCGCACCGAGCAGGACGACGTGCCCGAGCGCATCACCGAGACCGGCCCCAAGGACACCTCGGCCCTGGATGCCTTGCGCGACCACGGTCGCGGCTCGGAGTAGCGCCTACCCGCTGACACAGGCGCAGGGTACGCTCGGTGTCGACGCTTCCCCCGTCTCGCTCGCAGACCCGAGGGATGCACCGTGATCCTGACCCAGAAGCAGAGAAGCTCGATCTATGAGGGGCTCGCCCCCGTGATCGGCGATCAAGAGGGTGAGCCGCCAGGCGAGCCCGGGACCCGAGCGGCCCGCCGCTGACGAAGGAGGCGGCAAGAGCGGACCAGCACAGCATCGTTGCCCTCCGAGGCGTCAGCCGAGGAGAACGCGCAGGACCTGACCCATCCGATCAGACATGAGGAGGCCGAGGCCGTGCTCTCCCAGTTCCCCAGCACCGCCGGTGAGGAGCCCGTCACCCGCGACGCGCTCCGGGCCGAGATGGCCGAGTTCCGGGCGGAGCTCCACATCGAGCTCGGGCGGATGCACGACCAGATGCGGCAGATGGCGATGTGGATGGTGGGCGCCACCATCGCCGGGCTCATCGGCGGAATGGGTGTGGCCGCCGGCATCGGCTCCGCCCTCGGCTAGCCCACGGTCAGCCCTCGAGGACGGCCAGCAGGTCGCTTCGGCGGCGGCGCAGCCAGGCCCGATCCGGCTCCACGCCCATCTCGGTGAGCAGCTGGGCCTCCACCGCGGTGGCGATCACCCGGGCCCCCGCTTCGACCAGGCGTCGTCGCGACCGCTCCCGGGCCGCCGGGTCGGCGCCGGGGCCGGCCAGCGCGGCGGCGGCACCGTCGAGGCGCGGCCCGATGGTCTCAGCCAGGGGCCCGGTGGCGGCCGATCCCAGGCGGCTGACCTCCCTGAGCAGCACCAGCAGGTCCGGGCGGCGAGCACCGAGGCGCAGCACCTCGTCGACCACGGCGCCGGTGGCGGAGCGGCCGGGGCGGCGGGCCGCGACAGCGCGGTCCAGGGCCTCCCCCAGCTCCCCCACCGCTTCCTCCACGACCCCGGTGACCAGGGCATCCTTGGAACCGAACCAGTAGAGGATGGTCTGCTTGCGGACCCCGACGGCCTCGGCCACGTCGTCCAGCGATGTCGCCTCCACCCCCCGGCGGGCGAAGCCAGCCAGGGCGGCGGCGAGGATGCGCTCGCGGGTGTCGGACCGAGCCACGGGACGTTTGTCTACCAGGTGGTAGAGAGATGCGCTACGGTCCCCGCCGATGGCCGCTGATCACGCCGCGCCCCCCACCTCGCCGGTGGCCGAGGCCCTCGACGGCCGCCGCCTGTTCGTCACCGGCACCACCGGGTTCCTGGGCACCGCCCTGGTCGAACGGCTGCTGCGGGGCGCCCCGGGCTGCGAGCTGGTCCTGCTCGTCCGGCCCGGCCGCAAGCGCACCGTCGAGCAGCGGGCCCAGCGGGAGATCTTCCGCAACGACTGCTTCGACCGCCTCCGCGACGAGCTGGGGGGCAAGGAGGCCTTCGACGAGCTGGTGGCCCGCCGGGTCAGCGTCGTGGCCGGCGACGTCGGCACCGACGGCCTCGGGCTCGACGGCGCCGGCCGGGAGGCTCTGGTCGCCTGCGACACCGTCATCCACTCGGCGGCCTCCGTGTCGTTC
The DNA here is from genome assembly GCA_038233335.1 of Acidimicrobiales bacterium. Taxonomy (GTDB): domain Bacteria; phylum Actinomycetota; class Acidimicrobiia; order Acidimicrobiales; family Iamiaceae; genus Iamia. Next base: position 38,447 of record JBBSME010000001.1, read on the forward strand.
GACTCGCCCCTCGACCTGGCCGTCGAGGTCAACCTCCTCGGGCCCAGCCGCATCGCCCTCACCCTCGCCGACCTGGGCGTCACCCCCCACCTGGTCGCGGTGTCCACCTGCTACGTGGCCGGCAACCGCCGCGGCGCGGCTCCCGAGATCCGGGTCGACGACAGCCCCTTCTGGATCGACATCGACCACCGGCGCGAGGTGGAGGCGGCCCGCCGGGTCCGGGCCGACGCCGAGGCCGCCAGCCGCAGCCCCGAGAACCTGGAGCGGTTCCGCGCTGAGGCGATCGACGAGCTCGGTGCCGCCGGCACCCCCCTGCTGGCCGAGAAGACCGAGTCCCGCCGCACCGCCTGGGTGAAGGAGCAGCTGGTCGACGCGGGCCGGGCCCGGGCCGCCTCGCTGGGCTGGCCCGACGCCTACGCCATGACCAAGGCGCTGGGCGAGAAGGCCCTGGGCGAGAACCGGGGCCAGGTCCCGGTGTCGATCGTCCGCCCCGCCATCATCGAGTCGGCCTGGTCCGAGCCGGTGCCGGGCTGGATCCGCGGCTTCCGCATGGCCGAGCCGGTCATCATCTCCTACGCCCGGGGCCTGCTGAGCCAGTTCCCCGGCGTGCCCGAGGGCACCGTCGACGTGATCCCCGTCGACCTGGTGGTGGGTGCCATCTGTGCGGTCGCGGCCCGGGGGCCGGCCCACGAGGACGGCAGCCCGGACGTCACCCAGGTCGCCTCGGGCTCGTCCAACCCCCTCGAGTTCCAGCGCATGGTCGACCTGATCAGCGCCTGGTTCACCGAGCGCCCCCTCTACGACCGCGACGGGCAGCCCATCAGCGTCCCGGAGTTCAAGTTCCCGGGTCGGGGCCAGGTGGAGGGCGAGCTGCGGCGGGCCAAGCGCCTGCTCACCACGGCCGACAAGGTGCTCTCGGCCCTGCCCCTTCGGGGCAAGCAGGCCACCTGGGCCACCGACCTCGAGGAGCAGCGGGAGCTGGTCGACCGGGCCGAGGCCTACGTCACCCTCTACGGCGCCTACACGGAGTGCGAGGCCATCTACGGGGTCGACAACCTGCTGGCCCTCCACGCCGACCTGTCCTCCGACGACCAGCGTGACTTCGGCTGCGACCCCCGCATCGTCGACTGGGAGCACTACGTCCGCGAGATCCACCTGCCGTCGGTGGTCAAGCACGCCCGGGTCCGCACCGACGGCAAGAGCGGCGGCAGCGAGGCCCGCAGCACCCGTCTGCGCCGCCAGGTGCTCTCCGACACCCGGCAGATGGCGGCGTTCGACCTGGAGAACACCCTGATCGCGTCGAACGTGGTGACGTCGTTCGCGTGGCTGGCCAGCCGTCGCCTCGAACCGGCCGACCGACGGACGCTCACCGCCCGCCTGTTGGCCGAGGCCCCGTCCCTCCTCCGCCTCGACGCCCGCGACCGCAGCGACTTCCTCCGGCACTTCTACCGCCGCTACGAGGGGGCCCCGGTCGACGAGCTGTTCGCCGACTCGGGCGAGATGCTCTCCGAGCTGATCCTGATCAAGTCCTTCCCGGCCGGACTGCGCCGGGTGCGCGAGCACCGCGCTCTCGGCCACCGCACCGTGCTCATCACCGGCGCCCTCGACTTCGTCGTCGAGCCCCTCCGGCCGCTGTTCGACGACATCGTCTGCACCCACATGACCGTCGCCCCCGACGGCACCTACACCGGCCAGATGACCGAGGTCCCCCCCACCGGCGAGAGCCGGGCCCAGGCCCTCTACGACTACGCCGACGCCCACGACATCGACGTGGACGAGGCCGTGGCCTACGCCGACTCCACCAGCGACCTTCCGCTCCTCGAGGCCGTCGGGTTCCCGGTCGCGGTGAACCCCGAGGCCCGCCTGGCGTCGCTGGCCCGCAAGCGCGGCTGGCTGGTGGAGACCTGGGACAAGGCGCCGGGCTACGCCCCACCCCGCCTGCCGCTGTCCCGCCCCCCGGGCCCGCGCCGCGAGCGCCTCCGGGTCCCCGGCTACCAGCGCCCCAAGAAGCCCCACCGCCGTCGACGGGTCGGCCCGTGAGTCGGGCGCTGGTGTTGGCGCGGAAGCCGGGGAAGCTGGCCGCCGCCGCGGTGGCCGGTCGGCTCCAGCCCGGCCGGGGAGCCGCGGTCGGGCCTCTGTCGCTGGGCGACGTCGACCCGCCCGAGCCGCCCACCGACCAGTGGGTCCGGCTCCGGCCCCGGCTGGCCGGGATCTGCGGCAGCGACCTGGCCACCATCGACGGTCGAGCCAGCCGCTACTTCGAGCCCATCACCAGCTTCCCGTTCACGCCCGGACACGAGGTGGTAGGCGAGACCGACGACGGGGCCCGGGTCGTGCTGGTCCCCGTGCTCCACTGCGCCATCCGCGGCATAGACCCGCCCTGCCCGTCCTGCGCCGACGGGCGCACCCACCACTGCGAGCGCATCGCCTTCGGCCACCTCGACCCGGCCCTCCAGAGCGGGTTCTGCCGCCAGACCGGAGGGGGCTGGTCGACCGAGATGGTGGCCCACCCCGACCAGCTGGTCCCGGTTCCCGACGACGTGACCGACGAGGCCGCGGTCCTGGTCGAGCCCACCGCCTGCGCAGTGCACGCGGCCCGGACCGTCCGGGCTGGCGCCGCCGGCGAGACGGGCACGGTCGCCCTCATCGGGGCCGGCACCCTCGGGCTCACCACCCTCGCCGCCCTGTGCCACCTCGACGCCGAGGGCGGAGCCGACGGCGCCGCCGATCGGACGATCCTCGTCACGGCCAAGCACCCCGAGCAGCGCCGCCTGGCCGAGTCGCTGGGCGCCACCCGCGCCGTGAGCCCGGGCGAGCTGGCCCGGGCCGTGCGCTCGCTCACCGCCTCCCTGGTGGTGGCCTCCGACGACGCCGCCGCCTCGGCCGCCCAGGGCCAGCTGACCGGCGGCGTGCCCACGGTCGTCGACTGCGTGGGGTCCGAGACGTCGCTGGCCCAGGCCCTGAGGGTGGTCGGGCCCGGGGGCGACGTGCTCGTGGTCGGCATGCCCGGCACCACGACCCTCGACCTCACCCCCCTCTGGCACCGGGAGACCTCGCTGCGGGGCTGCTACGCCTACACCCGCGACGACTTCGCCACCGCGTTCGACGTGGTGGCCGGAGCCGACCTGGCCCGCCTGCTCACGGCCACCTACCCCCTCGATCGCCACCGCGAGGCCATCGCCCACGCGGCCGCGGCCGGCCGCCGCGGCGCGGTGAAGGTCGCCTTCGACCTGCGCGACGAGAAGCGCCGATGACCACGCACCTCTCCCCCCACCCGACCTCTTCCCCCTCCCCCCACCCGGAGAGCTGCTGATGCCCCGCCCCGGACTCGTGTTGGACGTCGACCGCTCGACGCCCCCGATGCTGTTCCACCACGGCGAGTCGTTCCGCCTGGAGAAGCTGCCCGCCGGTCGGAGCCGGGTCGTGTACCCGGCCGAGCCCCTCCCTGCGTTGGAGGACGTGGATGCCGCCATCGCCGATGCCCTCGACCACCCGCTCGACAGCGACCCGCTGGCCGCCCGCCTCACGTCCGGCATGAAGCTGGTGATCGCCTTCGACGACGTGTCGCTGCCGCTGCCCAAGATGCGCCGCCCCGACATCCGCCAGCGGGTGATCGAGGCCGTGCTCGACCGGGCCGCAGCCGCCGGCGTGGACGACGTCCGGATCATCGCCGCCCTGGCCCTGCACCGGCGCATGACCGAGGATGAGCTGCGCCACGCCGTCGGCGACCGCGTCTACGACACCTTTGCCCCCGAGGGTCGGCTCTACAACCACGACGCCGAGGACCCCGACGACCTGGCCTACCTGGGCGAGACGCCCCAGGGTGAGGAGGTCGAGATCAACCAGGCCGCGGCCGAGTCGGACCTGCTCGTCTACGTCAACATCAACATCGTCTCCATGGACGGCGGCCACAAGAGCACCGCCACCGGCCTGGCCAGCTACCGGTCGATCCGCCACCACCACAACCCGGCGACCATGGAGCACTCCCGGTCGTTCATGGACCGCCACGCCTCGGAGCTGCACCACGCCAACTGGCGCATGGGCGAGGTGATCCGCAAGGCCGGCGTGAACATCTTCCAGATCGAGACCACCCTCAACAACGACACCTTCGGCGACAAGGGCCCCCTGTCGGTCCTGCAGAAGCGGGAGTGGGAGTGGTCGACCCGGGACCGGGTCACGTTCATGGGCATGCAGGCCGGGCTGAAGCGGATGAGCGCCAACAGCCGGCGACGTGCCTTCCAGAGCTGGGAGGCGCCCTACGGGGTCACCTCGATCACCGCCGGCGCCGTCGAGCCGGTGCACGAGCGCACCCTGGAGCACTGCTTCGCCCAGCACCTGGTGCCGGTCGAGGGCCAGACGGACATCCTCACCATGGGGCTGCCCTACATCTGCCCCTACAACGTCGACTCGATCATGAACCCGATCCTGGTCATGTGCCTGGGCCTCGGCTACTTCTTCAACATGTACCGGGGGCGGCCCCTGGTGCGCGAGGGCGGCGTGCTCATCATGAGCCACCCCACGCCGTGGGACTTCCACCCCGTGCACCACCCCAGCTACATCGACTTCTTCGAGGAGGTGCTGGCCGACACCACCGACGCGAAGGTGATCGCCGAGAAGTACGAGACCCGCTACGCCGAGGACGAGTGGTACCGCCACCTCTACCGGACGAGCAACGCCTACCACGGCGTCCACCCCTTCTACATGTGGTACTGGGGCGCCCACGCCCTCCAGCACCTCGGCTCGGTGATCATCGTGGGCGGCGACGTGAGGGCGGTCCGCCGGTTGGGCTTCCGACCCGCCTCCACCCTCCAGGACGCGCTGGAGATGGCCACCGACACCGTGGGCCCCCAGCCCACCGTGACGCACCTGCACAACCCGCCCATCGTCATGGCCGACGTCACGTGAGCGAGCGCAGCGAGTGAACCAGACAGCACAGCTCTCTCCCCGGCGCCGGCGAAGCCGGTGCCGCTCATTGGTGCCCGGCGATGAGCAGTGCGCTCGGGCCGTCCCACGGCGTCATGGTGCACCAATGAGGGCACGGAAGGATGGCTGAGAAGCGGACAGGGCCCACGCGGGTCGAGGTCGCGCTGCGCACCGCCCAGCGGCTCCAGCGCCGGCTCCCGAGCCCGGCGGCCGCCCTGCGCGCCACCGAGTTCCCGCTGCGGGCGCCGACGGTGCCCGGTGGGGTCGAGCCCCTGCCCGCGGCGAAGACCCTCGGTGCGGCCTACGAGACCAGCTGGGCCCGGTCGCCGGCGGCCCGCCTGGGCCGCATGGCCATCCAGGAGGGAGCCATGCGACCCCTGGTCAAGGTGCTGGCCGACCCCGAGCGCCGCGGGTACGACCGCCTGGCCGGGCTCGACGGCCCGGCCATCTTCGCGGCCAACCACCTCAGCCACATCGATGCCGGGCTCCTGCTGACCTCGTTGCCGGAGCCCTGGCGGCGTCGGGCCTTCGCCGGTGCCGCCGCCGACTACTTCTTCGACACCCGGGTCAAGGCCACCATGGCCGCCCTCGCCCTCAACGCCATCCCCATCGAGCGGGCCAAGGTGGGCCGCCGCTCCGCGGCGCTGGCCGCCGAGCTGATCGAGGACGGCTGGAGCATGGTCATCTTCCCCGAGGGGGGCCGCAGCCCCGATGGCTGGGCCCAGCCGTTCCGGGCCGGGGCCGCCTTCCTGTCCGTGCGCACCGGGGTCCCGGTCGTCCCGGTCCACCTGGAGGGGACGGGCCGGATCCTGCCCAAGGGCACCTCCAAGCTCGTCCGTGGCTCCACCCGGGTCACCTTCGGCACGCCCCTGCGCCCAGGCCCCGACGAGGACATGCGCGACCTCTCGGTCCGCATCGAGGCCGCGGTGGGCGCCCTGGCCGACGAGGTCAGTGGCGACTGGTACGCAGCCCGACGCCGAGCCCACGCCGGCGACAGCCCCTCGCTCACCGGACCCGATGCCAGCGCCTGGCGACGGGCCTGGGCCCTGGGCGACCGCCGCTCCCACCGCCGCCGTCGCCGCGAGCCCTGGCCCCTGCGGGACTGAGCCCAGGGCAGACGGACCGGTCGTTGCCGCAGCCTGTGCCGCGCCGCTCAAGCTCACGGTGCGGCTCGGGACCCCTCCCGGTGTCGCTCCCGGCCGTCAGGCGTCGGGGGTCCAGCGGAGGATGCGGTCGCCCTGGACGTAGACGATGTCACCGCCGTCCACCACCGCGACCAGCGGTGACGGGTCGGGTCAACCGCCGGGACCGCGGCCGCCGCCAGTGGTGCCGGTCCCCGCATCGAGGCAGCCACTGATGGCGTCGGCGAAGTCGGTGGCCAGGCGCTCGTCGATGTCCTCGACGCTCTCGGCCCCGATGACCTCGTCGATCTGGTCGTCGTCGAGCTCCTCGCGGAGCCGCTCGGCGCCGCAGGTGGCCTCCTCCGGCTCGTAGCCGTTGTTGAGGAGAGCCTGTTCCAGCTCGTCGTCGCTGGTGGGGGATTCGGTGGTCGTCGCCGCCGGCTCGGTGGTGGGTGCGGTCGACGTGGCGCGATCAGCGACGTCGTCGGGCACCTCCACCCCGCACCCCGCGGTCACGAGGAGGGCCATGGCCACCCCGGCGACGACGCCCGCGCACCGGTCCGGCGCCCTCACTGGGCCACCGCGCACGTGGCGATGGACGCGGTGAGGGACGCGGCCTGGTCGGGCGGCAGGTCGTCGATCGCGACCACGCCGAGGTCGATGGCCTGCAGCTGGTCGTCGAGGTCGCCGATGTCCGCGGCCGGCACCCGGCGCTCCAGCTGCTCGCGGACGCACCCCACCTGGTCCGACGAGAACTGGTACTCGGAGGTGAGAAACCCCAGCGAGGCCTCCAGTCGCGCCGTGCCGTCGGCCGAGGCGGCACCGTCGTCACCACATGCGCTGAACGAGGACAGAGCCCCGACAGCAGCCACCAGCGCGGCCCGGCGCAGGGCCGCGGGGCTGGTCAGAGGGCGATGGGTGAGCACCCGTCGAGTCTGGCACGACGGGCCGATCCGACGAGGGCCACCCGGTGTCGGGGGGCAGCCCCCGCTAGGTTCCGCGCCATGCCCCTCGACCTCACCCCCGACGAGCTGCTGACCACCACCCGCAGCGTCCGCAAGCGGCTGGACCTCGACCGGGACGCGCCCCCGGAGGTGGTGGCCGAGTGCATCGAGCTGGCCCTCCAGGCCCCGTCAGGGTCCAACTCGCAGTCCTGGCACTGGATGGTGGTCACCGACCCGGCCAAGCGCCAGGCCCTGGCCGACCTCTACGCCCGCCACTTCGATCCGTACATCGCGGCCTCCGAGGAGGCCTCGCCCTACCCCGCATCGGATCCGCGCGCCGCGTCGGCACCCCGGGTCAGCGCCTCGGCGAAGTACCTCCGCAACCACCTCCACGAGGTGCCCGTCCTCGTCATCCCCTGTCAGTGGGGCCGCATGGAGGGGCCGACTCCTTCAGCCAGGCCAGCTTCTGGGGATCGATCCTCCCTGCCGCCTGGAGCTTCATGCTGGCCCTGCGCAGCCGGGGCCTCGGATCTTCGTGGACCACGCTCCACCTCCCGTCCGAGGCCGAGGCGGCCGAGATCCTCGGCATCCCCTACGACAAGGTGACCCAGGCCGGCCTGTTCCCCGTGGCCTACACCATCGACACCTCGTTCAAGCCGGCAACCCGGGTGGATCCGGCCCGGCTCATCCACTGGGGCACCTGGTAGGTGGCCCCGCCCACGACCTCAGCCCGGGTCGGGCTCCACCAGCCGCAGGCCGCTGGGCCCGATCGACACCTCCGGGTGGGGAAGGTCGACCGTGAACGCACTGCGGTGCCCGGGGAAGACGTACTCCGCCACCAGGACGGGCCGACCGGTGGCATCGGCGGTGACCCGCTCGCACACCAGCACCGGCGAGGACTCCGGGATCTCCAGGAGCTCCGCATCGGTCGAGGATGCGGCGTGGGCCTCGATGGTCTGCACCGCGCCGCCGAAGCGGACCGGGAGCAGCTCGTGGAACGAGTGCTGGGCGACCTGGGTCCGCGAGACGTCCGCCCCCAGCTCTTCGGGGCACCACACCGTGACCCGGGCGAAGGGCTCGCCATCGGCCAGGTTCACCCGCACCACGCGCAGCACCTTGTCGACCGCCAGGACCTCGTGCACCCGGGCCGGCGGACGGATGAAGCCGAACTCCAAGATCCGCCGCTCCGACCGACGGCCGTCCTCCTCCAGCTGCGCCTCGATGGTGCCGAGCCGAGCCAGGTGCTGGCGGAACGGCGTCCCGGCCACGAACCACCCGAACCCTTGGCGGGCATCGACGAGGCCCTCCCCCCGAAGGTGGTCGAGGGCCTTGCGCACCGTCACCCGGCTGGCCTCGTACCGGGTCGACAGCTCGGACTCGCTGGGGAGGATGCGGCGGTCGCCGAACTCCCCGGCATCGATCCGCGACCGGAGGTCCGCCGCGATCTCCCGGTAGCGGATGCGGCGCGCCGGTCGCGGAGCGGGAGTCGTCATGGCCGCCGACGGTAGGCCCCAGGGTGGACCCGGACAACGATGCGGACGGGCGCCCCGGCCGAACCCCCTGGCCCCACCCACCCGGGAGGCCACTGCTCGACGTCGCGGTGACCATCGACCAATCCCCGCGCCGGTCGGGACCGAACGATGGATGGTGCCGGTCACCTTCGGGACCACTGGACCGGTGTGGGGGGTGCCACGAGTGGGCCCGGCCACCCGGTCGGTCCCGCTCGCGGCCCTCAGCCATGACAGAGCACAACACGAGCCGACGGACAGGAGGCGAGGCGAACACATGCGCAGATCCGCCCTACGCTCCACCGCGTGCCCCCTCCCGCCGACGTGCAGTCCGACGGTCTCACCGGACTGCGGCGTCTGATGCCGGCCCGTGCCCGCCGCCACCTCCGCCCCGTCCCCACTGATGCGACCGGCAACGCCGACAACCTTCTCGCCTCCGTCGCTCGGGGGGATGCCGACGCCTTCGCCGGCCTGTACGACCTGGTCAGCCCGACCGTGGTCGGCGTCGCCCGTCGCGTCGTCCGGGACCCGGACCAGGCTGACGAGGTGGCCCAAGAGGTCATGCTCGAGGTCTGGCGGCTGGCGCCCACCTACGACCCGGCCAAGGGGTCCTGCAAGACCTGGGTCGCCACCATCGCCCACCGCCGGGCCGTCGATCGGGTCCGCAGCGAGCAGGCCGAGCGCGACCGCCGGGTCCGAGACGCCGAGCGCAACGGCGCCGGCGATCCTGATCCGGTGGCCGGCGAGGTGGCCGACGACGCCGAACGGGCCGAGGTGACCGCCGCCCTCGACCAGCTCACGGACCGCCAACGCCAGACGATCGAGCTCGCCTACTACGGCGGGTACACCTACGCCCAGGTCGCCGACATCCTCGAGCTCCCCCTGGGCACCGTCAAGACCCGCATCCGTGACGGGATGATCCGACTCCGCGACACGCTGGAGATGGCGCAGTGACCGCTGACCCCCACACCCTCGTCGGGCCCTACGTGCTCGACGCACTCCCCCACGAAGAGCGCGACGCGTTCGAGAGCCACCTCTCGACCTGCGGTGACTGCCGGGCCGAGGCGGAGGAGCTCCTGGCCACGGCCGGCCAGCTGGGCCAGGCCACCGCCGTCGTGCCCTCCCCCGACCTCCGGGACCGGGTCCTGGCCCAGGCCGCCCAGACCCGCCAGGTGCCCCCCGGTGGACACCGCCTCGACATCGCCCCGCCCCGTCGGAGCTGGCCCCTGGCCCTGGCCGCGGCGGCCGCCATCGCCGTGGTCGTCGCCCTGGGTGCCCTCGTCCTCCAGGCCGACCACCGGGCCGACCAGGCCGAGCAGGTGGCCACCATCGTGTCCTCCCCCGATGCGCAGTCCGTCGAGATGGCGGCCGGCGACGCCGGTTCCATGAAGCTGGTCGTGTCCCAGGACCACGGCGGCTCGGTCATCCTGGCCGACGGCATGGCCGAACCGCCCACCGGCAAGGCCTACGCCCTCTGGTTCCAGGTCGACGGCGAGATGCAGCCAGCCGGCACGTTCGCTCCCGACGCCGACGGTCAGGTCCGCCAGACCGTCGACGACGTCCCCGTCGACGTCGTCGGGATCACCATCGAGGATGCGGCTGGCGCCGACGAGCCCACCCTCCCGATCATCGCCTCGGGAACCATCTAGGCGTTTCGAGCTCGGGCGAGGGCGGCGAAGGGGGTGAGGCTGGCGGGGTCGGTGAGGGCGTCGGGGGAGACGGCGTCGTCGACGGGCGTGCCGGTCAGGATGCGCTTGATCGGCACCTCCAGCTTCTTGCCCGAGAGGGTGCGGGGGATGGCGTCCACCACCTCCAACCGGTCCGGGACGTGCCGCGGCGACAGCTCCCGCCGCAGCGCCGTGGCGATGCGTCCCGAGAGGTCGTCATCGGATGACGCGCCCGGAGCGAGGGCCACGAAGAGGAGCAGCTCCCCCGCTCCCCCGTCGTCGCCCTCCAGGTGCACCACCAGGCTGTCGGCTACCTCGGGCAGGGCCTCTACCACCGTGTAGAAGTCGCTGGTGCCCAGGCGCACCCCGCCCCGGTTGAGGGTGGCGTCGGACCTACCGGTGATCACCACCGAGCCGTCGTCCCGGAAGGTGATCCAGTCGCCGTGACGCCACATCCCGGGGATGTCCTCGAAGTAGGCCGCCCGGTAGCGCGACCCGTCGTCATCGCCCCAGAACCCCACCGGCATCGACGGCATCGGTCGCCGGAGCACGAGCTCCCCCATCTCGTCCGGGGGGCAGGGTGAGCCGTCGGGCCGCACCGCGGCGACGTCGCAGCCCAGCAGGGCACACGAGATCTCCCCGGCCCGGACCGGGAGGAGCGGCGAGGTCCCGAGGAACGCGGTGCAGACGTCGGTGCCGCCGCTGACCGACGACACCGGGACGCCGACCGCGTCGCTCACCCAGCGGAACCCGTCGGCCGGGAGAGGCGCGCCAGTCGAGCCCACCCACCGCAGCTCGCCCCGCGGCGGCTCGAGTCCCTGCTTGCGGCAGGCCATCAGGAACGGTGCCGACGCCCCCAGCACCGTGGTGCCGGTCTCCTCGGCGAGGGCCCAGAGGGCGCCCAGGTCGGGATGGGCCGGATCCCCGTCGAAGAGGACGATGGTGGACCCGACCAGCAACCCCGACACCAGGTAGTTCCACATCATCCACCCGGTGGTGGTGAACCAGCAGAAGCGGTCGGCGGGGGTGAGGTCCTGGTGGAGGGAGAGAACCTTGAGGTGCTCGAGGGTGATGCCTCCGTGGCCGTGGACGATGGCCTTCGGGAGCCCGGTCGTGCCCGAGCTGAAGAGCACGTAGAGCGGGTGGTCGAACGGGACCGCGGCGAAGGTCGGTGGCCCCGGGTCGGGTCCGGCCAGCAGGTCCGACCAGTCGTCGGGGCCGTCCGGCTCGAGGTAGGGGATCCGGACCGTGTGGCGGAGGCCGGGCAGGGCGGCCTTGATGGCCTCCACCTCGTCGCCCCGGTCGATGGCGCGAGACCCGTAGCGGTAGCCGTCGACGACGAGCAGGACGACGGGATCGATCTGGCTGAAGCGGTCGATGACCGAGCGGGTGCCGAACTCAGGGGCGCAGCTGGACCACACCGCCCCCAGCGAGGCGGTGGCGAGGAAGGCCACCAGGGTCTCGGGGATGTTGGGGGCGTAGGCCGCCACCCGGTCGCCCTCGCCCACCCCCAGGCGCGCCAGGCCGGCGGCGCAGCGGGCCACCTGGTGGGCCAGCTCGGCCCAGGTCAGCTCGCTCGCTCCCCGGGTCTGGCTGCGGGCCACGACGGCCACCTCGCCCGGGCGCACCTCCGCCGCGGCCAGGGCGTGCTCGGCGTAGCTCAGCTCGCCACCGGGGAACCACCGGGCCCCCGGCATGTCCCGCGCGCCCAGGACGCGGTTCGGGCGCCGGTGCCACCGCACCTCCAGATCCTCCGCCACCGCGGCCCAGAACCCGTCTTGGTCCGCGACCGACCAACGGTGGAGGGAGGCGTAGTCGTCGTGGCCGTGACGGGTGGCGAAGCGCCCCGCGGCGGTCGTGGTCCAGGTGTCGGCGGGCGGGGTCCAGAGCACCTCGCCGCGGTCCTGGTCGTCGGAGGGAGCCATCGGCGCCGAGCGTAGGCACCAGAGGCGGGCCGCGGGTCGGCCGGGTCGGCCGGGTCCGGCCGGGTTCGGCCGGGTTCGGCCGGGTTCGGCGCCGCCGAGGGTGAGACGCGAGCGAGCGCCCGGGCCCGGGGGCGCCGGCGGTCGCAGTCGGCCTGGGTGTCGGGCGGTGCCCGCCGGCGGGGTCGGCTCAGCTGGGCGGGTAGACGCCCATGTCCTTGGCCTTGTCGGTCTGCCAGAAGATGCCGGCGATCTCGTCGATGTGGTCGACCAGCTGCTGGCTGACGGCCGGGTCCATGGACTTCTTGGCCTCACCGGCCTGGTGGGTTGCCTTCCAGAACAGCTCGTGGAGCTGGGGGAACTCCTCGAAGTGGGCCGGGGCGAAGAAGTCGGCCCAGAGCACCATCAGGTGGTGCTTGCAGATCTCGGCCCGCTCCTCCTTGAGGAAGATGGACCGGGCCCGGAAGACCTCGTCGTCGGAGTCCGCGTACTTCTTGGCGATCTTGAGGCACGAGAGGGCCTCGATCTTGGCCTGGGCTGGGTCGTACACGCCGCAGTAGAGGTCGCAGTGGGCGTGGGCCTCGGCGGCGCCGGAGAAGAACTTGTCGAGCATGGGTGACTCCCTGGTCAGAGCGTGCGATCCGTTCGAGGTCGAACCTACACTCTGATCGCGTGGGCTCCACCGGGCGGACGTGGGGTCAGGGGTTCCGGGTTCGCCGCTTCATGGTGGCCGATCGGTCGATGGAGCCCGCCCTCGTCGACGGCCAGGGCCTGGTCGCGGTGGCCTGGGGTCGGGCTCGTCCGGGTCAGCTGCGGATCTTCGTGCACCCGTGGCACCCGGGGCGCTGGCTGGTGAAGCGGGTCACCGATGTCCGGGGCGACGGCACCATGCTCGTGGGCTCCGACAACGCCGGCGCGACCAGGGCCGATTCCCGGGAGTTCGGCGCCGTCCCGGTGGCGGGCTCCTACCGGGTCGTGCTGCGGGTCCCGGCCCGCATCACCGGCGCCGGGCCGCCGGGGGGTGCCTCCGGCCCCTGATCAGGGTCGGTGGGCGGCGGCGGGCGTCAGTCTCGGCCGGGGCGCCGGTCGGTCTCGTCACCTTCGGTCCGGCCCGCGGGAAGGGTGCGAGCCAGCTCCTCGGGGGTCGGGTCGTGGGCGCGCCGGGCCGCGGCCGGGAGCAGCTCGGAGATGGCCGCCATGATGCGACGGGTGTCGGCGTCGAGGCTGCGGTACTTGAGGTCCACCGGCGTCCCGACCCGGACCCGCACCGTCGGTGGATCGCCCACGGCAAGGACGTCGGGGAAGCGGGCGTTGCGGGGCCACACCCGCTCGGTGCCCCAGAGCCCGATGGGGATGACGGGTACCCGGGCCATGGTGGCCAGCTTGGCCGCGCCCCAGCGGCCCTTCAGCTCGGGCTCGAAGAACGCCCGCCCTCGGGGGATCGTGCCCTGGGGCATGATCGACACCAGCTCACCGGCCTCGAGGGCCTCGGCTGCGGCGCTGAGGGGCTCATCGGAGCCCGTGCCGCGATCGACGCGGATGCCGCCCATGGCCGCGGCCATCGAGCCCACGACCGGCGCGTCGAACACCTCCTTCTTGCCCAGGAAGCGCAGGGGCCGTCCCACCTCGGCGATGGTGAAGCCGATGGTCATGGGGTCGAAGTAGCTGCGGTGGTTGGCGACCAGGATGGCCGGCCCGTCGGTCGGGATCCGGTCGGTCCCGGCGATGTCGAAGCGCACCCAGGGGAAGAGCTGGGGCAGCGCCAAGGCCTGGAGGACGCGCTGGGGCTCGATGCCGGCCACCTTGGGCACCCCTGGGGGCACGTCGAAGTGCTGGCTGGGCCACCGTCGCACCGCGGCCACCACCCGCAGCCGGGGATCGGGGTTCACCGCCACCGGGTGGGCGACCGCCGAGAGGAGCGGGACGTCGTAGACGCTGTCGGAGTAGGCCCAGCTGGCGGAGACGTCGACATCGTTGTCGGCCGCCCAGTCCCGGCACGCAGCCAGCTTCCCCGGACCCCACACGAAGTGGCCGTCGACGGTGCCGTCGTAGGCCCCGTCCCGCTCGCCGTACCGGGTGGCGATCACATCGTCGAACCCGAGGGCGTCGGCCAGCGGGCAGACCAGGTCGAAAGGCGAGGTCGTGGCCATGACCACGGGGCGGCCCTCGGCCCGGTGCTGGTCGATGAGCAGTCGTGCGAAGGGGAGCACGTCGTCGGCCAGGCGCTCGGCGACGATCTCGCCCGCCTCCTTGACCACCGAGCGATCCCAGCCCGAGGCCACCCGGGCCATCTGTCGGGTGAGCAGCATCGACGGCAGGGTCTCGCCGATGGTGTCGAACAGCTTGTAGACGAGGCTCTCGCCGGGGATGGAGCGGTCAGGGACCACCCCCGCGGCCCGCAGGGCCTCGGTGATCACCGGGCCGCTGGCGCCCCGGAGGAGGGTGCGGTCGAGGTCGAAGAACGCTGCCGGTCGGGAAGGGGCCACCTGCCGAGCGTAGTGACGGGCGGGGCGGTCCGGGCGGGCCGGGGCCTCCAGCTCCTGGCAGACTGCCGGGGTGGACCTGCGGCAGCTCGCCTCGCTGGCGGCGGTGGCCGATCACCGGTCGTTCTCGGCCGCGGCCCGGGCCCTCCACACCGTCCAGTCCAACGTGTCGAGCCACGTGGCCAACCTCGAGCGCGAGCTGGAGGTCGTCCTGGTCGATCGGGCCACCGGCAGCCTGACCGAGGAGGGACGCCTGGTGGTCGAGCGGGCCCGGCGGGTGCAGGTCGAGCTGGATGCGGTGGTGGCCGACCTGGCCGCCCACTCCGGGCGCATCAGCGGCACCGTGCGGTTGGGGATGATCGGCACCGTCGGCGCCTGGGTGCTGCCTCTGCTCATCCCGGCCATGGCCGAGGGGTACCCCGGCATCCACCTGGTGGTCGTGGACGCAACGACCACCTCTCTCACCCCCCAGGTGGTCGCGGGCACCCTCGACGCCGCGGTGGTGAACCTGCCGGTCACCGCACCCGACCTGGTGTCACGGCCCCTCTTCGAGGAGGACCGCGTGGTCCTGGCCCCACCCGGCCACCCCCTGGCGGTCGGTGATCGCAAGCGGATCCGCCTGGCCGACCTGGCCAACCACCCTCTGCTGCTCGAACCGCCTGGGACCGCCTTCCGCGACGATCTCGACGCGGCCGCCTCCCGCGTGGGGATCGAGCTCGTCCCGCTGGCCGAGGTCGATGGTATGCGGGCCCTGGCGGCGCTGGCCCAGGAGGGCTTCGGTGCCGCCGTGCTGCCCTCCACCGCGGCCCCGATGGCGCCGGCCAAGGGGTGGCGCCGCATCGAGATCACCGGCCTGGGCCCCCGCACGGTGGGCCTGGTCACCAGCCGGCGGACCCGCCCCAGCGCCCCGGCCCGGGCCGTCACCGAAGGCGTCCGAGCCCTGCTGGCCAGCGAGGGGCCGGGTCGACCGGGGCTGCGGGTGCTGGACCAGGGTGACGACTGACAGGACCTCGGCGAACCGCCGGCTGGCGTGGGGCCACGGACGACTGGTCCGCCCTCTAGATTGGTCCGGCACAACAGGAGAGCTGAGGACCAGAGTGGCCGAGAGCGTGACGATCACCGACAATCGCACGGGGGAGTCGATCGAGATCCCCATCGTGGACGGGGGCGTCGACTCCTCGGAGTGGAAGAAGCTCCTCGGCAACACCTGGTTCTACGACCCGGCCTACACCCAGACGGCGGCCACGTCCTCGGCCATCACCGAGATCGACGGCGACAACGGCATCCTCCGCTACCGCGGCTACCCCATCGAGCAGCTGGCCGAGAAGTCCTCGTACCTCGAGGTCGCCTACCTGCTCATCTTCGGCGAGCTCCCCACCGAGGAGCAGTTGGCCCCCTGGGTGCACGACATCACGTACCACACGTTCATCCACGAGAACGTGCGCAAGCGGTTCCTCGAGGGCTTCCACCACGACGCCCACCCGATGGGGATGCTGGTCTCGGCCATCGCCGCGCTGTCGACCTTCTACCCCAACGCCAAGGAGATCGGCGACGAGGACAACCGGAACCGCCAGACGGTGCGGCTCATCGCCAAGATGCCCACCCTGGCGGCCGCCTGCCACCGCTTCAGCGTCGGGCAGCCGTTCGTGTACCCCGACAACTCCCTCGGCTTCACGGCCAACTTCCTGTCGATGATGTGGAAGATCGCCGAACCCCGCTACGACGCCAACTACGCCCTGGCCCACGCCCTCGACACCCTGTTCATCCTCCACGCCGACCACGAGCTCAACTGCGGCACGGCGACCATGCGGATGATCGGCTCGTCGAACGCGGATCCGTACTCGGCCGCGGCCGGCGCCGCCGCCGCCCTCTACGGCCCCCGCCACGGCGGGGCCAACGAGGCCGTCATCAAGATGCTCAACCAGATCGGCCACATCGACAACGTCGAGGCCTTCGTCGAGGACGTGAAGCAGGGCAAGGGCAAGCTCCAGGGCTTCGGCCACCGGGTCTACAAGAACTACGACCCCCGGGCCCGCATCATCAAGAACACCGCGGACGAGGTGTTCGCCGTCACCGGGAAGAACCCGTTGCTCGACATCGCCCTCAAGCTCGAGGAGGTCGCGCTGGCCGACGACTACTTCGTCAGCCGCAAGCTCTACCCGAACGTCGACTTCTACTCCGGGCTGATCTACCAGGCCATGGGCTTCCCGACCGAGATGTTCACGGTGCTGTTCGCCATCCCGCGCATGGCCGGCTGGTTGGCCCACTGGAAGGAGCTCATGGAGCAGGACCAGCGGATCGCTCGGCCCCGTCAGCTCTACACCGGCGCCCCCGAGCGCTCCTACGTCGAGGTGGGCGAGCGCTGACCGCTCCCTACGGCACTCCCTGGGCGGCGCCCACCGGCTGGCAACGCCCTACCCCCGTCCCGCTGGCCGCGCCGCTGGGCCGTCGCACCTGGGCTCGGGCCATCGACCTGGCCCTGAGCCTCCTGATCCTCTGGGTCGTCACCCGCTTCGTGCCCGGCGGCCGGCTCCTCGCCCGGCTGGCACTGGGCTTCGCAGCGCTCAGTGCCTACGAGGCGCTGTTCGTCCTCCAGCTCCGGGCCACGCCGGGCAAGCTGGCCACCGGGCTGCGGGTGGCCGAGGTCGGTCGCGTGCAGATGGAGACGGTGACGGCGTGGACCCGCGGCGCGGTGACGACCGTCGGGACCCTCGCCATCGTGGTCAGCCCGCTGGCCCTGGGGATCATGGTCGACTCGGCGTCCGGCCTCCTGCTGGGAGGCATCGTCCTCTCCGTCGCCGGCGGCTACGCCCTCTCGGTGGCCACCGCGCCGCTGCGCCGCGGCCCGGCGGACCGCATC
The DNA here is from genome assembly GCA_038233335.1 of Acidimicrobiales bacterium. GTDB lineage: Bacteria > Actinomycetota > Acidimicrobiia > Acidimicrobiales > Iamiaceae > Iamia. Next base: position 55,875 of record JBBSME010000001.1, read on the forward strand.
GCCGGGACCATCGTCGTCCCGTTCGAGGCTCCGGATCTGATCACCGCCGAGTCGGTCGACGCCGAGGGCGAGGTCGAGAGGCCGCGGCCCCGCACGACCTGGGGCCCGGTGGCCACCAACCTGGCCCGGAGGCGGGCCCGCTCGGCCCGCCTGGACGACTCGCCCGTCCTCGTCGTGCTCCTGGTCGCCGCCCTCATGGCCTGGACGGTCGACGTCGTGCCCCTGGCCATCGCCCTGGCCGTCGTGTGGATCGTCGCCGTCGCCGTCGACGAGACCTGGCGCATCGCTCGCGACGGCGCCACCGTGGGCCACCGCCGCGAGGGGCTGGCGGTGGTCGACGAGTCCACCGGCGAGGCCCCGGCCCTGGGCCGCTCCGCAGCCCGAGCCGTCGTGCTGTGCGTGTTCTGGCTCTTCCCCCCACTGCTCCCGGTGCTCTGGGCCTGGATGCAGCTGTCCCGCTCCGGGCGGGGACCCCACGACCTGGTGGCCGGCACGGTGGTCATCGCCACGAACGAACAGGACCGCTGATGGCCGTCCCCCTGCGCGACGACAGCCCGCGCCGCCAGGTGCCCTGGATCGTGCTGGCCCTCATCGGGCTGAACGTGGCCGTGTTCCTGATCCTCCAGCCGGCCAGCCTCCAGCAGGGTCGGGCCGACACCAACGACCTCAGCGTCGAGCAGGACCGGGAGCTGGCCGAGCACTTCTCGGAGTGGGGGGCGGTGCCGTGCGAGATCAGGGCCCTCGAGTCCCGCAGCGACGGCGCCCGCTGCACCAGCGACGCCGATCGCCCCATCATCGACGGCAAGTCCGTCCCCGCCAGCCTGCTCACCACCATGTTCCTGCACGGCAGCCTGGCCCACCTGGCCGTCAACATGCTCTTCCTGTGGGTGTTCGGCGGTGCCGTCGAGGACCGCTTCGGGCCGGGCCCGTTCCTGGGGCTGTACGTGCTGGGCGGGCTGACCGGCACCCTCACCTACGTGGTCCTCGAGGGTGGGTCCGCCGCGCCCCTCGTCGGTGCATCCGGGGCCATCGCCGCGGCCATGGGAGCGTTCCTCCTGATCGGCCCTCGGCGCCGCATCCTCTCGTTCATCGCGCCCCTGCCGCTGGTGGTGCTGGCCCTCCCGGCCTGGGCCCTGCTGGGCCCCTTCCTCATCAGCCAGCTGGTCACCCCCACCGACACCGCAGTGGCCTGGCAGGCCCACGTGGGCGGCATGGTGGCCGGCTTCCTGATCGCAGTGGTGCTGCGGCTCTTCATCCCACCGCCGGGCCAGCCCTCCCGCCGCCAGCGCCGCCGTCAGCCCCCGGACGCGATCGACCCCTCGGCCTGGATCCTCCCCGTCACCCCACCCGTCGAGGAACCCTCCGACGCCTGACCGGCGCACGAGGCGATCAAGCTCCCGGCGCCACCGTCGGAGCCTGGCCCTCCCCCACCGTTCTTGGTACAGGAGTGCCAGGCTTCCTCGGTCGTGGGTACCAAGAAGGCCGAGCCGTCAGCTTGAGGAGCAGACGGCAACTCCGATCACGCGCCGCGAGTCGATGTGGTGCGGATCGGCCTGCCCGTGCTCTACCCCCCGTGTACGACCGACGCCGAGACCGATCAAGGGAAGGTGGCCATGGGTGGGACCCGGTCGCACGACCCCGGTCCACATGGTGATCCTCTCCGCATCGAGAACTGTGACGCAGCCGTGACCCTCCCCGAGCCCGCCGTCGGCAAGGTCGCCCCCGCTGACGAGTGCCATGCGGAGAATGGCTACGAGGCCTTCCACGCCCGCATCGAACGGCGACTCGCCATCGCCCTGGCCACCCGATATGGACCCCAGGTGGGTCGGGAGGCTGCGGTCGACGCCCTGGCGTGGGGGTGGGAGCACTGGGAGCGGCTGCGGGCCATGGACAACCCGGCGGGCTACCTCTACCGGGTGGGGCAGACCCAGGCGCGCCGGCTGCGCCCGCTGCGTTCCACCCGGCCGCATCGTGAGGACGACGCGGCCACCACCACCGAGGTGAGGGTCGAGCCCGGGCTGGACGCGGCGCTGGACACCCTCTCGACCCGTCAGCGCCAGGTCGTGGTGCTCGCCCACGGCTACGGCTGCACCCACCGGGAGATCGCCGAGCTGCTCGGCCTGTCCCGCACCACGGTCCAGAACCACGCCGAGCGCGGTCTGGCCAAGCTCCGCCGCCGACTGGAGACCCCACATGGCTGACGAACCACTGAGCAACGCCCTACGTCGCCTCCACGACGACCAGGCTCCTGTGATCACCCGAGCCGAGGTCGAGGCCCGCACCTCACCGTCGGCGCCCGGGCACCGTCGTCGGAGCCTGCTGGTAGCGGCGGCGGCCATCGTCATCCTGACGGCCGGCGCCCTTGCCGTCCGGGCCGCGAGCAAGGGGCCGACCGACGACGTCGAGGCCGGCCCCGGCGGCGCCGAGGCCTGGTGCGCGGCGCTGGCCGCGCCGGCCGACGACGGCGTGATTGTGGGGGTCTTCCTGGTGCCCGAAGCTGATCCCACGGTCGTCGACGCGGTCGGAGCCATGCTGCGATCGGCGCCCGAAGTTCAGACCGTGCGCTACTACGACCAAGATGCGGCCTTTGCCGACGCACAGGTCCTCTTCGCCGATCAGCCAACGGTGCTCCGGCTGCTCCGTCGCGAGGACGTCCCCACGTCGTTCCGGGTCAGCCTGGTCGACGACGCCGACGGCGAGACCCTTCGCGAGCAGCTGGAGGGACGGCCCGGCGTCCAGCAGGTCGAGATCGTCACGACCGCTCCACCCGCCGGCGCGACCCGTCCCTCCCCACCAGACGACACCGGGCCCGTGCCCCCAGACCGGGTGGTGGATCGACTCGGGTGGCTGGCGAGGGGCAGCCCAGTCGAGCTCAGCGACGACGCTCGGAGAGACCTCCTCGTCACAGCACCCCATGGGGTCTCAGACGCCATCGAAGCCATCGATCCGCTGCTCGACCGGAGCCTCGCGGCCGAGGCACCGAACGATGCAGGGCGAGGAGCGGCGACGGCCGTGCTGGACGCAGCCGAGGATCGGTGCGACCTTGTGCCTCGACAGGCCGGGATCAGCCCATCGACGGCCACCACCGCGACCACCTCGCCACCATGACCCTCGGCGCGGCTGGTCCACCCCGACCACCGTTCTCGGCATAGGAGTGCCAGGCTTCCTCGGTCGTGGGTACCAAGAACGGGCAGCGGCGTCACCTCGTGGGACCCATCGGCGGGCGACGATCCGCAGGGGTGGACGCGGGGGTCAGCCGGCGACGTCGATGAGGATCTTGCCTACGTTGGCGTTCTCCTCCATGTGCCGGTGGGCATCGGCGATGTGGTCGAGGTCGTAGCGGCTGTCGATGACGGGGTGCACCGCGCCGGACGAGAAGAACGGCAGCACCTCCCGGGCGAAGCGCTGGGTGACAGCGATCTTCTCCTCGAGCGGCCGGGCGCGGAGGACGGTGCCGATCAGGTGGGCCCGCTTGGGCAACAGGGACCCCAGGTCGATCTGGGCCTTGCCCCCGCCCATGACCCCGACCTGGACGATGGTCCCGCCGGTGCGCAGCGCCTTGATGTTGCGGGCCAGGTAGTCGCCACCGACCACGTCCAGCACCACGTCGACGCCCTCGCCGCCGGTCGCCTCCCACGCCGATTCCACGAAGTCGCCGGCGGTGTAGTCGACCACCACGTCGGCGCCGAAGCCCCGACAGGCCTCGACCTTGGTCGTCGACGCCGTGGTCACGACCCGCCCACCCAGCGCCTTGCCCAGCTGGATGGCCGCCGACCCGACCCCGGAGGCGCCGGCGTGGACCAGGGCGGTGGACCCGCTGGTGAAGCCGCCCTGGACCACCAGCGCGTCCCACGCCGTGATCCACACCTCAGGGATGGCGGCCGCGTCGGCCAGGCCGACCTCGGTGGGGACGGCCATGAGCTGACGCTCGTGGACGGCGATGCGCTCGGCGTAGCCGCCACCGCTGACGATGCCCATGACCTCGTCTCCGACCTGCCAGGCCACAGCGCGGGGCCCCACCGCGGCAACGGTGCCGGCCACCTCCATCCCGGGGATCTCGTGATCCCGGGGCGGGCCGGGCTCGGGGTAGAAGCCCTTCCGCTGCAGGACGTCGGCCCGGTTGAGGGCGGTGGCCCGCACCGCCACCAGCACCTCCTCGGAGCCGGGCTCGGGGGTGGGGACGTCGGCGACCGTGAGGACGTCGGGGTCTCCGTGCTCGGTGAGGACGACAGCGCGCATGGCGCCGACTGTACGAGCACCGCCCGCCGATCCGCGCCGATGCGGCCCACCCCCTCCTGTCGGATCGGTCGAGGAGTCGTCACCCGTCAGCTGGCCACGGTCAGGCTCCCGGCGCACAGCACAGCCAGGGCGCGCCAGACCGGCCACTGTCGGCCGCCCCGGCGGCCTCCCGTCGACCGGACCCGGCGAGCCCGTCGCCCGGGCTCAGCCCGGCCGGAGGTCACAGTCATCTCGGGCCGAGCGAACCAGGGCCGCGGCAGCCGAGCGGTCCTCGGCAGAGGGCGCCACCGCGGCCCGCTCCGGGTCGAGCACCGGGTCGAGCACCCGAACCGGGCGAGCGAGCTCCGAAGGACGCTCCTCGGCGAGCGTGACCAGAGCGGCCGACGAGGCTTCGGCCGGCCCGCCGGCCGCCACCACGTCGATGCGGTCGATCACCCGATCGGTGGGGGCCATGCGGGTGACCTCGCCGGACCCCCCGGCGCCGACATCGACATCGACCTCGACCTGCTGCACCTGCGGCCAGTCAGTCGCGGCAGCCTGCACGGCCGCGGCCGCGGCATCGTCGGCCACGAGGGCGCGGAAGGAGGTCGGCAGGCCGTCCGTGGGCAGTGCGTCCAGGACGTCCGGCTGGTCGGCGAAGAGCCACCTGGCCTCGGCCAAGGCGGCCTCGTCGTCGTAGTAGCGGGCCGTCGTCACCGTCGGGTCAGCCCGCAGCCTCGACGACACACGGGAGACGGCGGCCTCGTCGGCACCAGGATCCATGAACACGATGACCTGCTGGCCGTCGAAGGCCCGGGCCGCCAGCGCATCGCACCAGCCCGACCCATCCGATCGGGTCAGGACGACCGTGGCCACGCCCCCCGCCATCACCGCGAGCACCAACGCAGCCACCAGTGCCGCCACCCAGGAGCCGCGCCGGGGCGACGACGGCAGCGCGGTCGGCGAGCCCGGCTCAGGCCAGGCGGTCGGCGGCACCGGGCCGGCACTCGCCGACCCGGGCCACTCGACCGGCGGGCCGACAGGTCGACCCGGACCCGGTCCTTGGGCCCGTCCTCCATCGGCCATGGCGTCGTGTCTAGCGCCCCGGCCGAGCCCGTCGCCGACGGGGTCCCGGCGCGGTCAGCCCAGGCGGCGGACGGTGGGGTCGGTGGCCCAGGGGGCGAGGACGAGGCGGACGTCGATGACTGCGGCCTGCTCGTCGGAGACGATGACCGGGGCCAGCCTGAGGTGCGCCACCTCGGGCACGGCGTCGGCCAGGGCCGACACCCGCAGCAGCAGGTCGACCAGGGCCTGGCGCCCGGCCGGGGCCAGGTCGGCCAGGTCCTCCGCCGCGGGGCCGTGGTTGACCAGGGCCACCGCATCGGCATCGGTGAGGGGCAGGATCCGCTGGACCATGCCCCCGCCCAGGGAGAGGCCGAAGCCCACCAGCGAGCCCAGCACCGGATCCTGGACCAGCTCGATCCGCACATCGACCCCGTTGGGAGCCATGTCCTGGACGAGGGCCGTCTCCATGGCCGTCCCGTGGCGACCGGCCATCCGCTCGTAGGAGCCGCGCAGCTCGTCGGCGACAAAGATGTCGACGGCCACGCCCCCCTCCTCCGTGCGGCTGGGGCGGTCGACCCCGGCCGCCTTGAGGGCGACGGGCCAGCCGATGGCCTCGGCGGCCGCGACCGCCTCGTCAGCAGTGGTCACCGCCTCCTGGGCCACGGGACGGATGCCGGCATCACCCAGCAGCGCCAGCGCGTCGGCCAGCACCAGCGGCTGGCGGGCCTCCCCGTCGACCGGCGACCCCGGTCCCGTGTCGAGCAGTCGGTCGGCGCGGGCCCGAGCGGCGTCCGCATCCACCCCATCCACCGACGGCACCGTCCCGGTCTGGTGGGCTCGCCACTCCTGGTAGCTGGCCACCCGCCCCAGGGCGTGGGCCGCGCCCTCCGGAAAGGTGAACACGGGCACCGTGCCGGCCACGGCCGCGCCCGGGGCCACGGAACCGAGGAACGAGGCCACGATCGGCTTGGCGCTGTCGGCCGCCACCTCGGCCAGGGCCCGGGCCATGGGCTCGACCCCACCGTCGATGGCCGGCGCGTGGAGGACCAGCAGAGCGTCGACGCTGGGGTCGTCCAGCAGACCCCGTGCGGCCAGGGTGAGCTCCCGAGGTCCGGCGTCGGAGGTCAGCTCGGAGGGGTTCCCGAAGCGGGTGCCGTCGAGCAGCTGCGGGCTGAGGGTCGCCTCGGTGGCGGGATCCAGGGTGGCCAGCTCGAGCCCGGCGGCCAGGCAGGCGTCGCTGGCCAGCACGGCCGGGCCCCAGAAGTTCGACAGCACCGCCACCCGGCGTCCGGCAGGGAGCGGCTGGTCGGCCAGCACCCGGGTCACGTCGAACAGCTGCTCGAGCGTGTCCACCCGGATCACCCCGGTCTGGGCCAGGAGCGCATCGGAGACCAGCTCGCTGACCTGGCCGGCGGTGCTCCCGGCGCGGGTCGGCCCCGCGAACCCGTCGCCCCGTCCGTCGATGCCCCGGTCCGGCCGGCGGCGGGCCAGGGCCGTGCCCGCCTTCACGGCCACGATCGGCTTGACCCGACCCACCCGCCGGGCGATGCGGGCGAAGTTTCGGGGGTTGCCGAAGCTCTCCAGGTAGAGCACGACCACGTCGGTGGCCTCGTCGTCCTCCCAGTACTGGAGCAGGTCGTTGCCCGACACGTCGGCCTTGTTGCCAGTGGCCACGAAGGAGGACACGCCCACGCCCAGCTGCTCCAGCCGCCGGAGCACCGCGGCCCCGATGGTGCCCGACTGGGACGACACCGCGACCCGACCGGGACGGGGCGCGACATCGGCGAAGGTGGCGACCAGCTGCACGTCCGGCGCGGTGTTGACCACGCCCATGGTGTTGGGGCCGATGAGCCGGATGCCGAGGCGACGGGCCTGCTCGACCAGGGCCGCCTCGCGAGCCGCCCCCTCCTCCCCGGCCTCGGCGAACCCGGCCGAGATGACGATCAGGCCCTGGACCCGCTTGCGCCCGCACTGCTCCACCACCTCGGTCACCTGGTCGGCGGGGACGACGACCACGGCCAGGTCGATCTCGTCGGGGACATCGAGGATGGTCGGGTGGGCCCGGACGCTGGCCACCACGTCGGCCTCGGGGTTGACCGGGTAGAGGGCGCCGTCGAGCTCTGCCGCCAGCAGCCGCCGGAAGACGGCCTGGCCCAGGCTGTCGGGCCGCCGCGACGCACCGATCACGGCCACCGAGCGGGGAGCGAGGATCCGGGCCACCGACCGGGCCTCCGCTCGCCGGGCCCGCTCGGCCATGGCCTCCATGGCCTCCTCGGTCGGCTCGATGGGGAACTCGACCTCGATCACCCCGTCGCTGAAGCGGCTGGTGACCTCGAAGCCGACCTGGCGGAAGACGCCCAGCATCCGACGGTTGCTGGGCAGGACCTGAGCCGTGAACCCGGTGAGCCCGGCCTCGCGGGCCGCAGCCGCGAGGTACTCGAGAAGGACGGTGGCCATGCCTCGGCCGGAGTGCTGGTCGTCGGTGAAGAAGGCGACCTCGGCCTCGGAGCGCGCCGGGTGGCGGTCGTAGCGGGAAACCCCGACCAGCTCGTCGTTGATCAGCCCGATGAAGGCCATGCGGTCGATCCCGTCGACCTCGGTCAGGCGGGCGATGTCGGTGCTGCTCAGTCGGGGGCGGGGGCTGAAGTACCGGAAGTAGATGCTCTCGGGCGACTGCCGCTCGTGGAAGCGGGCGATGCGCTCCCCGTCCTCAGGCCGGATGGGGCGCACGTGCATGGTGCCGCCGTCAGAGAGGACGACGTCGGCTTCCCACTGGTCGACCTCGATGTGGACCGGCTCGGGGGAAGACGCATCGTCGGCCATCGCGGTGAGGGTACTGAGGGCCGGCGGCCGGCGGGCCCCGGGGGTGACCGGTGACCTCGTTGCCGCGGCTCTGCTAGGAACGCCGGTCGTGCACCGCGTCCCCCTCCACGGCCACCTCGACCTGGGCCCGGTGTGGCGGGACCTGGAGCTGCCCACCGCCTTCCCGCCCGAGGTGGAGGCCGCCGCGGCCGAGGCCACCGACGCCGTCCCCGAGCGGCGCGACGCCACCGACCTGGCCATGGTCACCGTGGACCCTCCCGGCTCGATGGACCTCGACCAGGCCCTCCACGTGGCCGAGCAGACCGACGGGGGCTGGCGGGTCAGCTACGCCATCGCCGATGTGGCCGCCCTGGTGCCCGCCGGCGGCCCCATCGATGTCGAAGCCCGACAGCGGGGGGAGACGCTGTACCTGCCCGACGGCCGGGTGCCGCTACACCCGCCGGCCCTGGGCGAGGGCGCGGCCAGCCTCCTGCCCGGCGAGGTGCGCCCTGCCGTGCTGTGGACCATCGACGTGAACGCCGACGGGGCAGCGGGTGCGATCCGGGTGGAGCGGGCCACCGTCCGCAGCCGGTCGCGTCACGACTACCGGACCCTCCAGGCCGCGCTCGACGACGGCTCCGCCCCGGAGGGCACCACCGCCCTGCCGGGGCTGGGTGCAGCCCGACGGGCCCAGGCCCGCGTGCGGGGCGCGATCGAGCTGGGCCTGCCCTCCCAGGAGGTGGTCCAGCGGCCGGACGGCACCTGGACCATCGAGCTGCGGGGCTCGCTCCCGGTGGAGGAGTGGAACGCGGAGGTGTCGCTCCTCACCGGCATGGCGGCGGCGTCCCTGATGCTCGAGGCCGGGATCGGCCTGCTGCGCACGCTGCCCGAACCCGAGGACCGCACCGTCGCCACCCTCCGCCGGGCCGCGCCGGCCCTCGGCGTGCTGTGGCCTGAGGGCGCGCTCCCCGGTGCGGTGCTCGCCGGGTTGGACAGCCACGACACCCACCACGCCGCCTTCATGGACCTGGCCGCCACCCTCCTGCGAGGTGCGGGCTACACCCCGTTCGACGGTGCCCGGCCGGAGCGGACGGCCCACGCCGGCGTGGCCTCGTCCTACGCCCACGTCACCGCCCCGATCCGGCGGCTGTGCGACCGGTTCGCGACAGAGGTGTGCCTGGCCGTCGCCGCCGACCGCGACGTCCCGCAGTGGACCCGTGAGGCGCTGCCCCTCCTCCCCGACCTGATGAGCCAGAGCGGGCGCCGCTCCCGCGAGGTCGAGCGGGCCGCGGTGGACCACGTGGAGGCCTGGCTGCTGGCCGACCGCGTCGGCGACGTGTTCGAGGCTGCGGTCGTCGACCACGACGAGGAGCGGGACCGCTCCACCGTCGTCCTGGAGGACCCAGCGGTCCAGGCCCGCTGCGACGGCCGCCCGCCCCTCGGAGAGCGCACCGAGGTCCGCCTGGTCACCGCCGACCTCGCCTCCCGCACCGTCCGCTTCGCCCCCGCCTGACCTCGATCGAGGGCGGCGCCACCCTCCGAAACTGCGTACCTGGCTCGCGCTCGGCGCGACTCACGTACGCAGTTCCCCTGGGGGCCAGGGGAGCGTCGATCTTGCGGGGGCGCCCAACCCGGAGACCACCGTGGCCAACGCGCCAGGACGGGGTGGCCCCCCTCAGCCTCCCGTCCCCGTGACCGGGGCTGGCCCTCGGTAGCCTCCGGGCCGTGATCGACGTCCTCGCGCTCCTGGCCGGCTTCGCCGTCGGTGTGCTGGCCGCGCTCGCCATCGCCGGCCTGGCCGGGGGCAAGTCCCCCGTCCGGGTCCCCGGGCCCGCCCGCGCGCCCGCTCCCTCTCCGGCCCCGCAGCCCCCGCAGCAGGCGGCCGCTCCCCCGCCCGCCATCCGCGTCAACCGCCCGTCGCCTGGCGCTCCTCCCGCCGACGCGCCAGCCCCGTCCCCGGCCGCTCGTCCGCCGTCCGGGCCGGTGCGGGCCCGACTGACACCGTCCGACGGGTCGGACTCGGTCGACCTGGGCGACGAGGTGGTCACCATGGGCCGGGGCACCGACCAGCGCCTCCGCATCCCCGACAGCCGGGCCAGCCGGGCCCACGCCATCGTCCGCCCACGGGCCAAGGGTGGTTGGGAGCTCAAGGACATGGGCTCGGCCAACGGCACCCAGCTCAACGGCCACGCCATCCCCGAGGGACGGGTGGCGCCGCTGCGCGACGGCGACCGCATCGGCATCGGCCCGGTCACGATCACCTACTCGGAGCGCTCCGGCGGGTCACCGCCACCCGACCCCGGACCTGCGCCCGACCCCGACGCCACGAGGATCCTCTAGATGGTCGCCGTCATCCTCTTCGTGGTGGGCCTGGTCCAGGGCCTCGCGCTGGTCGGGGCCATCGTCGCCTTCCGCGGCCGGCGCACCGTCCGCCCCGACGGTCGCCCCGGCCGTCAGCGCGGCATGTGGCGCGTCCTGCTCGGCCTCATCGCCCTGGGCGTGGTCCTGAGCCTCCTGGCAGTGGAGGCGGGCTGGTTCTATGCCGTGCGCCAGTGGGACAAGGTGGAACGGGTCGACGTGGACGTCGACGGCCAGAGCGTCCTCGAAGGCAGCCCCAAGGGCACCAACTACCTGCTGGTGGGCACCGACAACCGGGAGGGGGTCGATGGCAACCGCTCCGACACGATCATGGTGCTGCGCACCGGCGACGGGCCGGCCCGCATCATGTCGCTGCCCCGTGACCTGCTGGTGCCCATCGCCGGCCGGGCCGACCCCACGCCGACGCTGATCAACGCGGCCTACAACGACGGCCCGGTCGCCCTGATCCAGACCGTGCAGCAGTCCGTCGGCATCCCCATCGACCGCTACATCGAGATCGGGTTCGACAGCTTCGCCGGTGTCGTCGATGCAGTGGGCGGGGTGGTCATCGACTTCGAGCACCCGGCGTTGGACACCGCGTCCGGCCTCGACGTCAAGGAGGCGGGCCCGGTCGAGCTCAACGGCGAGCAGGCCCTGGCCTACGTGCGCAGCCGCCGCTACACCGAGGTCATCGACGGGGTCGAGGTGACCGACCCGACCGCTGACCTGGGTCGGGTCCAACGCCAGCAGGTCTTCCTGCGGGCGGTGCTGGGCGAGGCGGGGGGCAACAAGAACCCCTTCGAGCTGGCCGAGGTGGGCAACGCCCTCCTGGGTGGGCTGCGGGTCGACAACCACATGGAGCTGATCGACGCCCTGCGCTTCGCCCTGGCCATGGGCGACCTCAACCCCGAGCCGACCACCCTCCCGACGGTGCCGGCGGCGTCGGACCCCAACCGCCTCGACCTCAAGCAGCCCGAGGCCGGCCGCATCATCACCGACTTCAGCACCTGACGAGCCTCGCATCTGCGAGGTAGCCTCGCCGGATGACCTCGCTGACGCCAGGACAGGCCGCAGAGCTGGCCGGCGTGAGCGTGGACACGGTGCGGCGCTGGACCGACCGGGGCGAGCTGGCCACCAGCCGCTTGGAGAACGGCCACCGCGCCATCGCGGGAGTCGACCTGGCCCGGTTCCTCGCCCAGCGGGCGGCGCCGGCCGCTGGCGGCACTCCCCCGCCCGGCCTGTCGGCCCGCAACCGGTTCCGCGGCATCGTCACCAAGGTCGTCCGCGACGGCGTGGCCGCCACCGTCGAGATCCAGTCCGGGCCACACCGGATCGTCTCCCTCATCACCGCCGAGGCCGTCGACGAGCTGGGCCTGGAGCCCGGGGTCCTGGCCGATGCCGCGGTGAAGTCGACCGACGTCCTCGTCGACCGGGCCCGCCCGTGATCCGAGTGGGCGGGCTGACCGTGCTCCTGCTCGCCTCCGTGGCCGCGTGTGGCGCGAGCGACGACGGAGGCGACGAGGCGGCCGGGTCCATCACCGTGTTCGCGGCGGCATCGCTGTCGGACGTGTACGCCGAGGTCGGCCGGGCCTTCGAGGAGGCCAACCCGGGGACGTCGGTCGCCTTCAGCTTCGGGCCGTCTTCGGGACTGGTCACCCAGGTCACCGAGGGGGCCCCGGCCGATGTCGTGGCCACTGCGTCGACGGCGACCATGGACGACCTCGTCGAGGCTGATGCCATCGACGGCGACCCCGTCCCCTTCGCCACCAACGCGCTGGCCATCGCCGTCCCGCCCGGCAACCCCGGCGCCGTGACCGGCCTGGCCGACCTGGCCGACGGCGACCTGATCGTGGCCCTGTGCGCCGCGGAGGTGCCGTGCGGGAGCTTCGCCCGTCAGGCCTTCGACCGGGCCGGGGTCGAGCCGTCGGTCGACACCGAGGAGCAGGACGTGCGGGCGCTGCTGACCAAGGTCGAGGCGGGCGAGGTCGACGCCGGCGTCGTGTACCGCACCGACGTGACCGCGGCCGGCGACCGGGTCGAGGGCATCGAGGTCCCCGACGCCGAGAACGTGGTCGCGACCTACCCCATCGCCGTCACCCGCCAGGCCGGCGACCCGGCCACGGCCCGGGCGTTCATCGAGCTCCTGGTCTCCGACAAGGGCCAGGCCCTGCTCGCCGACGCCGGGTTCGGCCCCCCGTGAGCCGGCCGGCGGAGGTCCCCACGGCCGCCGGAGGGGTCCCCCGCGTGCTGGTGCCGGTCGCGGTGGTCGCCATCGGCTTCCTCGTCCTGCCCCTCGTCGGGCTGCTCCAGCGAACGCCGTGGTCCGACCTGGGATCGATCCTGGGCTCGGCGGAGGTGCGGGACGCCCTCCGGCTGTCCCTCGTGACCGCCCTGACCAGCACCGGTCTGTGCCTCGTGCTCGGCGTGCCACTGGCCTGGGTGCTGGCCCGGGCCCCGTTCCCGGGACGCCGGATCGCGCGCGGCCTCGTCACCCTCCCGATGGTCCTGCCCCCTGTCGTGGGCGGTGCCGCCCTCCTCTTCGCCCTGGGCCGACGCAGCCCGTTCGGCCGAGCCCTGGAGGACCTGACCGGCATCACCCTGCCCTTCACCACCGCCGGGGTGGTGCTGGCCCAGACCTTCGTCGCCCTCCCGTTCCTGGTGGTGACGGTCGAGGGCGCGCTGCGCAGCGTGGACCGGGGCCTCGAGGAGGCGGCCGCCACCCTGGGAGCCGGACGGTGGACGGTGCTCCGTCGGGTGACGGTGCCCCAGGTGGCACCGTCGCTGCTGGCCGGGGCGGTGCTGGCCTGGGCCCGGGCCCTGGGCGAGTTCGGGGCCACCATCACCTTCGCCGGCAACCTCCAGGGGCGCACCCAGACCATGCCGCTGGCCGTGTACCAGACGCTCCAGGGTGGCGATCAGGACGCCGCCATCGCCCTCAGCCTCGTCCTGGTGGTGGTCTCCCTCAGCGTCCTGGTCGCGCTGCGGGGCCGCTGGGCCCGCGGCCTGTGAGCGGGCCGGCGTCCGCCGAGGGCGGACTGGAGGCCCACATCGAGGTGAGCGAAGGGGACTTCCACCTCGATGTGGACCTCCACGTCGCCCCGGGCGAGGTCCTCGGGCTCCTCGGACCCAACGGAGCCGGGAAGTCCACCGTGCTGCGGACCGTGGCCGGGCTCCGACCGCTCGACGGCGGCCGGGTCGTCCTCGGTGACCAGGTGCTGGACGACCCCGGCGCGGCGGTTCGGCTGGCCCCTGAGGCGAGGCCGGTGGGCGTGGTCTTCCAGGACCTGCGCCTCTTCCCCAACCTGGCGGCCCGCGACAACGTCGCCTTCGGGCCTCGGGCCCGAGGGGTGGCACGCGCCGACGCAGAGGCTCGGGCCGACGGGTGGCTGGAGCGGGTCGGCCTGTCGGACCAGGCGGGCGTGCATCCGGCGCGCCTGTCCGGCGGACAGGCGCAGCGCGTCGCCCTGGCCCGGGCGCTGGCGGCCGAGCCCCAGGTGCTCCTCCTCGACGAGCCGCTCGCCTCCCTCGACGCGGCGACCCGGGCCGAGGTCCGCCGGGTGCTGCGGGACCACCTGGCCGCCTTCGCGGGGCCGGCGGTGATGGTCACCCACGACGCCGTCGACGCGCTGACCCTGGCTGATCGGCTCCTGGTCCTCGATCGTGGCTCGGTGATCCAAGAGGGGCTGCCCGCCGAGATCGCCCGCAGGCCCCGCTCGGCGTGGGTGGCCGAGCTGGTCGGGCTCACCCTGCTGGCCGGGCGGGTCGACGCTGGCGGCCGGGTGCGCCTGGCGGCGACAGACGGTGCGGTGGCGACCGTCCCCGATGCGCAGCTGGCTGCTGGGTCCGAGGTCTACGTGGCGGTGCGACCCCGGTCGGTCGCCGTGCACCGAACCCACCCCGAGGGCAGCCCCCGCAACGTGTGGCCGGCCACCGTGGTGGGGGTGGAGGCCGCGGCCGATCGGGTACGGATCGCCACCGAGGGCCCGGTCCCGGCCACGGCCGAGATCACCCCGGCCGCGCTGGCCGAGCTGGGCGTCGGCCCGGGGGACCCGGTCTGGCTGTCGGTCAAGGCCACCGAGGTGGACGTCTACCCGCGCTGACGGCCGACGACGGCTACAGCCAGCCGGCGCGGCGGAAGACGCCGATGAGGCTCCCCGAGAGGAGCAGCATGGACAGCACGGCGCCGGGGTAGCCCAGGCGAGCGTCGAGCTCCGGCATGTTGTCGAAGTTCATGCCCCAGATGCCGGCCAGGAGGGTGGGGGCGGCGAACACCGCGGCCCAGGCCGAGATGCGCCGCATGTCGTCGTTCTGCTGGACCCCCTGCTGGGCCAGGTTGGCGTTGAGGGCGTCGGTGAGCAGCTCGCGAGCGACCTCGACCCTGGCCATCACCCGGTGGGCGTGGTCGGCCACGTCCTCGAAGTAGTCGATGAGCGGCTCGGGCACGCCGCGGGGTTCGGGGTGGCACAGCCCGTCGACCACCGCGCCGACAGGGACGATGTTGCGACGCAGCTCCAGGACCTGGCGCTTGAGCTGGTACACCCGCGGCGCCTCGTTGGTGCGCTCCGGGCTGAACACCGCCACCTCGGCCTCGTCGATGTCGGCCTCCAGCTCGGTCAGCACCGGGGCGTAGGCGTCGACCACCTGGTCGGCCACGACGTAGAGGACGGCCATGGGGCCCAGTCGCAGGAGCTCGGGGTCGGCCTCGAGCCGGGCCCGGACGGTCGCCAGGGCAGAGGCCTCCCCGTGGCGCACGGTGACCACGAACCCAGGACCGAGGATCACCTGCAGCTCACCGATGTCGACCCGGTCGGGCGGCTCGTACCGGGCCGTCTTGAACACGACCAGGGCGGTCTCGTCGAACGCGTCCCACTTGGCCCGCTGGTGGGCCTTGCGCACGTCCTCGACCAGCAGCTGGTGCAGCCCGCACTCATCGCTGACCTGATCGATCTCGTGGGGCTCGGGGTTGTGGAGCCCGATCCAGGTGAAGCTGCCCGGGTCGTCGTTGGTCGCCCCGGCGATGGTGGCCCGCCGATCGACGCGGGCGCCGTCGCGGTACACGGCACAGTCGACGATCACCCCGCCAGTCTGGCCCCGCGACCACTGCCGTCATCGGATGGCGGGAAACCCGTCGACGAAGGCGGGTCGCTACTGTCGGAGGGCACCCCGCTGATCTGAGCCTCCCGGAGGCCCGCATGTCCGACGATCCCACCCTCTTGGTCAAGGAGCCGCTCACCCAGCTGCTCGACGAGGGCGACACCTCCGACGCCATCGCCTTCCGAGGCCTCCAGTACGACCTGGGCCTGGCCTGGGTCCACTTCCCCGAGGGCCGGGGAGGCCTGGGTCTCGCGCCGCGCCACCAGCAGGAGGTGGACACGGCCATCCGGGCCGCGGGCGGGCCCGGTCCCAGCACCGAGCACTTCTTCGGGCTCACCATGGCCGGGCCCACCGTCGTGAGCCACGGCGACGATGCCCTGCGCGATCGACTCCTGCGTCCGATGTTCACCGGCGAGGACTCCTGGTGCCAGCTCTTCAGCGAGCCCGGCGCCGGCTCGGACCTGGCTGGCCTCTCCTGTCGGGCCGTGCGCGACGGCGACGAGTGGGTCATCACCGGTCAGAAGGTGTGGAACACGCTGGCCCACCTCTCGAACCGCGGGATGCTGGTCACCCGCACCGACCCCGACGCCCGCAAGCACAAGGGACTGACCTACTTCGCGCTCGACATGCACGCCCCCGGCGTCGAGGTCCGCCCGCTGCGCCAGATCACCGGCGAGGCCGAGTTCAACGAGGTCTACCTGACCGAGGTCCGGGTCCCCGACGCCGACCGGGTGGGCGACGTGGGCGAGGGCTGGCGGGTCGCCATGACCACGCTGTCCAACGAGCGCACCACCATCGGCGGGGGCGGTGGTCCTCCGGGTCCGGGCACGGGCGCCATCGCCGAGGCCGTCCGCATCTGGCAGGAGGAGCCGATCCAGCACTCCCCGGCCAAGAAGGACCGGCTCATGAAGCTGTGGATCGAGGCCGAGGCGCTGCGCCTCACCAATATCCGGGCCGGCCAGAACCGCAAGGCCGGCAACCCCGGCCCCGAGGGCTCCATCGCCAAGCTCAAGTTCGCCACCGTGAACATGGACATCTACGAGCTGTGCGTCGACCTGCTCGGGGCGTCGGCCCTGATCGACTTCGACTACACCATGCGCCGCTCGGAGAACCTCGGCCTGACCGGGCCTCCGGGCACCTCCCGCAAGATGTTCCTCCGGGCCCGAGCCAACTCCATCGAGGGCGGCACCTCGGAGATCCAGCGCAACATCATCGGCGAGCGGGTGCTGGGCCTGCCCGGCGAGCCCCGCACCGACAAGGACGTGCCCTGGAAGGACGTCCCCCGCAGCTGACGATGGGTGCACGGGGCTTGATCCGACGGGCCTACGACCCGCCGACCGGCAACGACGGCCACCAGGTGCTCTTCGACCGCCTCTGTCCCCGGGGCGCGGCCAAGGCCGTCAGGGGGAGGTGATCAGGGGCGGCGGCGGGGGGAGCTGGTGAGCTTGGGGTCGGAGGTCACGTTGTCGCCCAGCACCTCGTCGATGCGGGCCACCAGGTCGTCGCTCAGTGTGACGTCCACGGCGGCCACGGTGTCGTCGAGCTGGTCGGGGCGGGAGGCGCCCACGATGGCCGAGGCCACATTCTGGTTGCGCAGCACCCAGGCCACGGCCATGCGGGCCATGGAGATGCCGGCCTCGTTGGCCAGGGGCTTGAGGTCCTGCACCTTGGCCAGCAGGTCGTCGTCGGAGAGCCAGTGGGAGATGAAGTCCTTGCCGCTGTTCTCGTCGGTGGCCCGGCTGCCCTCCGGCGGGGGCTCACCCGGGAGGTACTTGCCGGTGAGGATGCCCTGGGCCATGGGCGACCACACGATCTGGCTCAGACCCTCGTCCTCGCAGGCCGGGACGACATCCTTCTCGATCACCCGCCACAGCATCGAGTACTGGGGCTGGTTGGAGATGAAGGGGATGCGCAGCTCGCGGGCCAGCGCCGCCCCCCGGTGGATCTGGTCGGCGGTCCACTCCGACACGCCGATGGCGTGGGCCTGCCCCGCGTGGACGACGTCGGCGAAGGCCGACATGGTCTCCTCCAGCGGTGTCTGGTGGTCGAAGCGGTGGGCCTGGTACAGGTCGACGTGGTCGGTGCGCAGGCGACGCAGTGAGCCCTCGATCGACTCCCGGATGTGCTTGCGGGACAGGCCCCGGTCGTTCGGGCCCGGCCCGGTCGGGAAGTAGACTTTGGTGAAGATCTCCAGGCCCTCGCGACGCTGGCCGTCGAGGGCCTCGCCCAGGACCTCCTCGGCCTTCGTGGCCGCGTACACATCCGCGGTGTCAAAGGTGGTCACGCCGAGGTCGAGGGCGGCATGCACGCACGCCACCGCGGCCTCGTTCTCCACCTGGGACCCGTGGGTGATCCAGTTGCCGTAGCTGACGGCCGATACCTTGAGGCCGCTGCGGCC
>JBBSME010000002.1:0-70161 GCA_038233335.1 Acidimicrobiales bacterium
CCTTCGAGTCCCTCCGGGTGGTGCCGCCCAACATGGGCATCCGCCACCAGATCAACCTGGAGAACCTCTCCCGCGTGGTGCAGAGCCGCGACGGCGTGGCCTTCCCCGACACCCTCGTCGGCACCGACTCCCACACCCCGATGGTGAACGGCCTCGGCGTCGTCGGCTGGGGCGTGGGCGGCATCGAGGCCGAGGCGGCCATGCTGGGCCAGCCCGTCCCGCTGCTCGTGCCCAAGGTGGTCGGCCTCCGCCTCACCGGCGAGCTGCCGGCCGGCACCACCGCCACCGACCTGGTCCTCACCATCACCGAGCTGCTGCGCCAGCACGGCGTGGTCGGCTGCTTCGTCGAGCTCCACGGGCCGGCCCTGTCTCGGCTCCGGGTCGAGCACCGGGCCACCATCGGCAACATGTCGCCGGAGTACGGCTCGACGATCACCATCTCGCCCATCGACGAGGAGACCCTGCGCTACATGCGGGCCACGGGCCGCCCCGACGAGGTCGTCGAGCTGGTCGAGGCCTACGCCAAGGCCCAGGGCCTGTGGCACGACCCCGACCACGACGCCGCCTACGACTCGGTCGTCGAGCTGGACATGGGCACCGTCGTGCCCTCCCTCGCCGGGCCCAAGCGGCCCCAGGACCGCATCCCCCTCGACCGGGCCAAGGACGCCCTCGCCGGCATCCTCAACGACTCCGAGGTGGCCGTGAGCCTGACCGAGGAGGACGAGGCGATCGCCTCTACCTTCCCCGCCAGCGACGCTCTCACCGGCACCTCGGAGGAGGACGTGGCCCCGCCGGCGACGGTGGCCTGCGACCACTCCCCCCCGAAGTCGAACAAGGTCGACGTCACCCTGGCCGACGGCGCCGAGACCAGCGTCGACCACGGACGGGTGGTCATTGCGGCCATCACCAGCTGCACCAACACGTCCAACCCGGACGTGATGGTCGCCGCCGGGCTCCTGGCCCGCAACGCCCGGGCCAAGGGTCTCACGCGCCGCCCCTGGGTCAAGACCTCCCTCGCCCCCGGCTCCAAGGTGGTCATGGACTACCTCGACCGCCTCGACCTCACCGATGACCTCTCAGCCATCGGCTTCGACCTGGTCGGCTACGGCTGCACCACCTGCATCGGCAACTCGGGCCCCCTGCCTCCGGAGATCTCCCAGGCGGTCAACGACTCCGACCTCACCGTGGCCGCGGTGCTCTCGGGCAACCGCAACTTCGAGGGCCGCATCAACCCCGACGTGCGCCTCAACTACCTGGGCTCACCGCCCCTGGTCGTGGCCTACGCCCTGTCCGGCACCATGAACTGGGACCCCGGCACCGAGCCCCTCGGCACCGACTCCGAGGGCAACCCCGTCACCCTGGCTGACCTCTGGCCCGATGCCGCCGAGGTGGCCGAGGCCGTCTCCCGGGCCACCGGCGCCGACTCCTTCCGCGAGGTCTACGACACGCTCTTCGACGGCGACGATCGCTGGCGCGACATCCAGGCCCCGACCGGTGACCGGATGGACTGGGGCGACGACTCCACCTACGTGCGGCTGCCCCCGTACTTCGACGGCCTCACCCCCGAGGTGCCGGCCCTCACCGACATCGAGGGGGCCCGGGTGCTGGCCCTGCTGGGCGACTCGGTCACCACCGACCACATCTCCCCCGCCGGCGCCATCAAGACCGAGGGCCCGGCCGGGCGCTACCTGCACGACCACGGCGTGGAGAAGGCCGACTTCAACTCCTACGGCTCCCGCCGGGGCAACCACGAGGTGATGATCCGAGGCACCTTCGCCAACATCCGCCTCCGCAACCAGATGGCACCCGGCACCGAGGGCGGCGTCACCCGCCACATCCCCTCCGGCGACCAGATGGACATCTTCGACGCAGCCGAGCGCTACGCCGCCGACGGCACCCCCCTCGTCGTCCTGGCCGGGGCCGAGTACGGCTCGGGCTCCTCCCGGGACTGGGCGGCCAAGGGCACCCTGCTCCTCGGCGTCCGGGCCGTGATCGCCGCGTCCTACGAGCGCATCCACCGGTCCAACCTGATCGGCATGGGCGTGCTGCCGCTCCAGCTGGCCGAGGGCGACACCATCGAGGGCCTGGGCCTGACCGGTGAGGAGGAGATCTCCATCGGCGGCCTGGCCGCGCTGTCCGAGGGCGACGCCATGCCCGAGGAGCTGGAGGTGAAGGCCGGCGACGTCACCTTCACCGCCAAGGTCCGCATCGACACCCCCACCGAGGCCGACTACTACCGCCACGGCGGCGTCCTCCAGTACGTCCTCCGCCAGATCCACTCTCGCGCCTCGTAGGACCCGATCGGGCCGGGCTGCTGGCCGGGACCTGCCCGTCTCGATTTCACCAGTCAGTCCTTGTGAAACGCGGGAGGGACTCATAGCCTGACGGCATGACGCTCAACCCCGTCACGGCGTGGCACATCGACGACGGCACCTCCCCGGTGCCGGCTGCGGAGCGGGTCCTCTACGCCGATGGGGCCGCCGGCGACGCTCTCCGCCCCGGCGTCGACCTGGAGCTGAGCCACTGGGTGCCGACCACGACGCCGGATCGGTGGGCGGCCGACACCTCGACCGAGACCTGCCTCCGGTTCGTCGACGACCCACCCCACGAGCACTACGACCTCGCGGTCAACAACCACCTCGACGTGGACGGCATCCTGTCCTTGTTCGTCCTCACCCATCCCGACCTGGCCTCGACGCATCGGACGACGGTGGTGGGCGCGGCCGAGATGGGCGACTTCAGCGCGGGCGTTGACCGGCCCGCGTTCGTGCTGGCCCAGGAGCTGACTGCACTCATGGGACGGGCCCGTGAGACCGGAGCAACACT
This sequence comes from Acidimicrobiales bacterium, assembly GCA_038233335.1. Classification (GTDB taxonomy): domain Bacteria; phylum Actinomycetota; class Acidimicrobiia; order Acidimicrobiales; family Iamiaceae; genus Iamia. The sequence continues at coordinate 2,827 of JBBSME010000002.1, forward strand.
GACCGGCACCTATCGATCTGCCTTCGAGAGAGCCCAGCAGGTCCTGGCCGGCGAGGGGCGAGAGGCTACCAGCGTGTCCGATGGCTGGCACCAGCTCGAGCGGGGCGCCGAGCGCGTCGCCGACGGCACCGTGGCCGTCGAGCAGGTGGGCGAGCACCTGGTCGCCTACGTGCTCCCGGCCCTCGACGGAACGCGGCTCGAAGGCGCACTGCGGGTGCCGCCCCACAACGCGCTGGTCGACGAGTCGGTGTGGCTGTGGCCCCACGTCCGCAACCGAGACCACGGCGAGTGCGTGCAGCTGACGTCGATCCCGGTCGCCGATGGCTGGTTCCACGACCTCTGGCTCCCGGGCTACACGTGGGCCCACACCCCGGACCGCTGGCGGTCACCGTGGGCCCGCTCCACCGGCGATTCCAACGTCTGGGCCGTGCAGCCGGCGGTGGCTCGAGCCGCCACCGACCTCCAAGGGGCTGAACGCGGCCCCGGCACCTGGCTGGCGGCCGAGCAGCTCACGCCGTTCTCCGGACTGGCTGGGCGCGGCTTCCCCGTCGTCCTGTCCTACGTCGACGCCCGAAGGCGACCGGCGCCCAGCACCCTTCCGCCGGCGACCGTCGCCGAGGCAGTCGGTTCCCTGATCGACATCGCCGCCTGAGCAGTCAGACCGGCACGGGTCAGCCCGTGCCGAACTCCTTGGCGAACCACTCGGCGGTGCGGGCGATGCCGTCGCGGACGTCGACGGTGGGCTCCCAGCCCAGCTCGGTGCGGGCCCGGGTGATGTCGGGCTGGCGCTGGGTCGGGTCGTCGACGGGAAGCGGGTGATAGGTGATCTCGGAGGTCGACCCGGTCACCTCGACCACCATCTCGGCCAGCTGGCGGATCGTGTACTCGTCGGGGTTTCCGATGTTGGTGGGACCGGTCAGGTCGGAGTCCAGCAGTGCGAGGAAGCCCCGGACCTCGTCGTCGACGTAGGTGAAGCTGCGGGTCTGGCTGCCGTCGCCGAACACGGTGATGGGCTCCCCCCGCAATGCGGCCACGATGAAGTTCGACATCGCCCGCCCGTCGTCCGGCCTCATGCGAGGGCCGAAGGAATTGAATATCCGAACGACTCGGACATCGAGGCCGTGGTGGCGGTGGTACGCCATGGTCATGGCCTCGGCGAAGCGCTTGGCCTCGTCGTAGACGCCGCGGGGGCCGATGGGGTTGACGTGGCCCCAGTAGGTCTCGGGCTGAGGGTGGACCTGCGGGTCGCCGTAGACCTCGCTGGTGGAGGCCAGGAAGAAGCGGGCCCCCTTGGCCTTGGCCAGACCGAGGGTGTTGTGGGTGCCGAGGCTGCCGACCTTCAGGATCTGGATCGGGATGCGGTCGAAGTCGGCCGGGCTGGCGGGGCTGGCGAAGTGCAGCACCTGCTCGACCGGGCCGGGGATCCAGACGTAGGTGCTGACGTCGTGCTCGACATAGCTGAAGCCGGGCTCGGTGAACAAGTCCTCGATGTTGGCCAGGGCGCCGGTGATCAGGTTGTCGAGGCACACCACCTCGTCGCCCCGCGCCAGCAGGCCGCGGCACAGGTGCGAGCCGAGGAAGCCTGCGCCTCCCGTGACCACCACTCGTGCCATCTCGTCGACCGATCCCGGGCGCTCGGCCTAGCGGCCGATGCCCTCGAGCAGGAAGCCGCGGCGCACCAGGGGGTTGCGGTCCATCAGGTTGCGGCCGTCGACCACGCGCTTGGCTGCCATGACCTCGGCCACCTTGTCCAGGTCGAGCCACTTGAACTCGTCCCACTCGGTGAGGATGGCCAGGACCATGGCTCCGTCGCACGCCGCGTAGGGGTCGCCGCAGACCTCGACGCCGTGGAGGCGCGCGTCGGTCGCGCCGGCGTCGACGGCGGGGTCGTAGGCCCGGACGTTGGCCCCGCGCGCCACCAGGCGGCCCACGATCTCCAGCGACGGCGAGTCGCGGAGGTCGTCGGTGCGGGCCTTGAAGGTGAGCCCCCACACCGCAATGGTCACGCCGTCGAGCGACCCGCCGGCCGCGGTCTCGATCTTGTCGGTGACCCGGGTGAACTGCTGGTCGTTGACGGTGATGACGCCCTTGAGCAGGTCGAAGTCGTACCCCGCGTCCTCGGCGATCTTCACCAGCGCATGCGAGTCCTTGGGGAAGCAGTTGTGAGCCACCAGGCCGTGAGAAGCGACCACGGTGTGGGGACCAGGCACCTCGACCGAGAACACGTCGCCGGTGAAGGGGCGGCGCTCGGCAGAGCGGACCCGCACCCAAGCCGCAGACTTGGAGAGTCGGCGGTAGCCCGTAGGGGCGATGGCCTTCGTCAGCCGCAGGGCATAGGTGCGGATGCGGATCCACTCGTCCTCAGGGACGAGCCAGTGGCAGTCGGCGATCTGGGCGGCGCCGCTGATCACCAGCCAATAGGTGTCGACCGTGGACTTGGCTGTGCGTCCGACCTTGAGCCGGGCGACGATGCCCAGGTCGCCGAGGAGGCGCAGCATGCCGTCGGCCAGCTCCCGGGAGGCAGTGCCGTACTCGAGGACGACGTTGGGTCCGCCAGACAGGAAGGACCACGAGCCGTCGCCATCCCAGAGCCCGCTGAGCACGGCGCGCTTGTGATCCTCCGGCAACGACCACACGAGGTCGGGGAGGCGCTTGGTGTAGCAGTTCGTGCCCAGGTCGAGGAGGTCGTCGAACAGTGCGGCCAGAAGCCGAGATGACACCGAGACCTGCCGGCTTGTGCCCATCGAGTGGACTGCGACCTTGACGCCACGGGCCTCCCAGTAGCCCGCGACCTCTTGTACCAGGTCTTCCTCCTCGGTCGGATGGAACGACCAGGCGACTCGGCGACGGGCGCCGTCGGTGCCGATGTGGCCTTCGGCCAGGAACAGACCGAGCATGCGCCAGAAGTCCTCGTCGAGATCCAACGAGGTGGGCACGTAGGTGCCGTTGGTGGTGGTGCCCAGCGTGGCACCGTCGACCTCGACATCGAGCGCGTCCATCTCGTGGACCCGCATCGCCTGTGCCCTGAGGACGTCACGCCGACGGGAGGCCGGGATTCGATCGGCGACGGTCCGCACCGCCTCGACCTGTCGGGGTTCGAGGCGAGCGATGATGCGGTCCCGCCCGATGCCTCCGTTGCGAGCTGCATCGAGGAGCGACACGCGACGCGGGGCATCGTCGCTCGGGACCGGAGCACCCTGGGCGAGGGGCAGCCAGTCCGACTCGGAGAGGTCCTCAGCCCGCGTCACCCGGAGCTCCTCGTCCGATCGGCCGTCACCGACGACGAACGGATGGTCCGCGGTGACCGTGAGCCGACGGCCCATCTTGGTGCGGATGTCGATGACGTCACCGTCGTAGGGGCGACGGGTGAACGCCGAGATGGGCCGGAACTCGGGCGTTGGCAGGGCGGGGTCCCAGGCCAGGACCTCCCAGCCGGCCGCGCCCACCGTGTCGATCTCCGCGGCCAGTCGGTCGAAGCGCAGGAGGCGGACGTCGTCGAGGTACCGGGCGAGGACCGTCTCCTCGCCCACGAAGCAACTACCGCCCCAGCCCGGTCCGGGGCGGAGGAAGGCCTCACCGATGCGCTTGTCGTAGCCCATGCCCAGGACCACGTCGTTCACGTCGGCCCCGACCGCCTCGCACACCGCAGCGATGGCGTTGACGAAGCTGATCTTGGTGGCCAGGAAGGCGTTGGACGCGTACTTGATCGTCTCGGCCGAGGCCGGGTCGGTGACCTGCAGCGGTGCGGCCAGCCCCAGGTAGAGCCCAGCCACGCGGATGGCAGCCGACTGGTCGTCGGCCCCGATGACCACCCGGTCGGGGTGGAGGAAGTCGTTGACCGCCGAGCCCTCGCGCAGGAACTCCGGGTTCGACACGACGTGGATGTCGGAGCGCTTGAGGGCCTGCTCGACGACCCGGGTCGACCCCACGGGGACCGTCGACTTGTTGATCACCACCGACTCGGATGCGAGGTGGGGACCGATCTCGGCCGCGGCCTCCCGGATGTAGCTCAGGTCGGCCGAGCCGTCGCTGCCCTGGGGTGTGGGTACGCACAGGTAGATGAACTCGGCGTCGGCCACCGCAGAGGATGCGCCCAGGACGAACTTCAGCTGGCCCGAGGTGCGCCCGGCCTGGACCAGCTCGTCCAGGCCGGCCTCGAGGATCGGGATCTCCCCCCGGTTCAGCGCGTCGACCTTCTCGGGGATGACGTCGGCGCAGATGACCTCGTGGCCGAGGTGGCTCAGGCAGGCGCCGGTCGTGAGGCCGACGTACCCGATGCCGATGACAGCGATCTTCGAACCCATGATCCTCCGGTGCTCACGAGCGACGGACCTGCCGGCGCGGACCGGGCCAACCTAGTGCGACCTCCCCGCCCGGCCCCACTGGGCCGGTTCAGCCGGTGCGCTCGCAGGAGGCCCCCGGAGCGGGCGCCTCGGCCCGGTAGAACAGGGGGTCGTCGGGGTCGTTCGGGTCCGCGGCCTCGGGGAGGGATCCGTCCTCGGCCAGGGTGGTCGAGCTGTCGTCGCCCGCAGTGCTCGGAGCCGGCGCCGTGGTCGTGGTGGTGGGACCGGTGACCTCCTCGGCCGAGCGAGGCGCCTCCACCACCCCCGCCCAGTCGGTGCCGGTGACGACCACGACGTCGGCCCCATCCAGGGCCGCCGACTGCTCGTACTGGACCGGGCCGCTGAGGTGGCGGGCCACCAGCTGGGCCTCGGCTTCGGACCCGTTGCTGTAGAGCAGGGTGGTGGGGAAGCCGATCTCGGAGTCGGTCGGCACCAGGGCCTCGAAGCCGAGGGCGGTGAGCTCGGAGGTCACCTCGCCGGCCTGGCCCTCGGCCGCGGTGCCGTTGCGGACCTGGACGGTGATGTCGTCGGTGCGGACCTGGCCGGGGCTGGCCGGCGCCACGCCGCGGAAGACCGACAGCACCGGCTCGGCCTCCTCCTCCTGGAGGAACAGCACCTTGGCGCCACCCACCACGTCGTCGACCACGGGGAGGGTGAAGGTCTCGAGGTCCTCGGGGTGGAAGTTCCGGAACCGCTTGCCCAGATCGACCAGGTCGCCGCCGTCCAGGGCGTCGTCGACCCGCACCGTGCCCACCCCGAGGTCGACCAGGCGCCGCAGCGTGTTGGGGTCGCGGGCGCCCTTGGCGATGGCCCGCCGCATGGCCAGCTCCACGAAGAGCTGCTGGCGCTCGACCCGGGAGAAGTCGCCACCGCCATCGAGGTGCCACTCGCCGTCGTCGTCTTGGACCCGGTAGTCCTTGCGGGCTCGGGCGAAGCCCAGGGCCTGGGAGGGACCGAGGGTCCAGCACCCCGGCTCCTCGATCACCAGACCGGAGCTGGGGGCCTTGGCCGGGTGCGGGAACTGCACCGGGATCCCATCCACCGCGTCGACCAGCTCACCGAAGTCGGCGAAGTCGATCTGGATGTAGTGGTGGATCGGGATGCCGAAGTCCTCGTCGATGGTCCGGATCAGGCGCTCGGCGCCCCCGGTGTCCAGGGCGGAGTTGATGCGCTGGTTGGTGTCGGTGTCGGCGATCGGCACCCACAGGTCGCGAGGGAACGACATCAGCTGGGCCGATGCCGCCTGGGGATCGATCCGCATGACCATGATCGTGTCGGTGTTCTGACCGGCCAGCTCGCCCGAGTCGCGGTTGCGCACAGTGTCCCCGTCGCCCAGCCCCGAGGCATCATCGACCCCGACGATCAGGTAGTTCTGCGGGTCGCCGTCGGCCAGATCGTCGTTCTGGGTCACCCCCGAGAGGTCGACCCGCTCCACATCGCCCAGCCGGTCGTTGGAGTACGCGAGAGCGCCGGCGGTGACCGCCGCCGCGCCCAGCGCGAGCGCGTTGAAGCTGATCAGCAGGCGCTGGGGCCAGGTGCGGCGGGCCTCGGGCCCGGTCGATCGCGACACGGCCGACGAGCCTACGGGGCCCAGGGGCGCCGGAGCCCGTCAGGTGACGCCTGACCGGGGCCGATCGCGGTCAGGGGGTGAGGCGGCACTCGGTGCCGGGCGGCACCTCGGCGGCCCGGTAGAACGCGGGGTCGTCGGGGTCATTGGGGTCGCCGAGGCCCTCGTCGCCGGGAGCGGTGGTGACCGGGGCCTCCTCGTTGGTCAGGTCGGCAGCCGATCCGGTGTCGTCGGGCGGGGCCGTGACCGCCGGAGGTGCGGGCACCTCGTCGACCGGGCGCAGCTGCGGGCTGAGGCCGAGCCAGTCGGTGCCGGTGACCAGCACGACCCGGTCGTCCTCCGGCGCCGAGGCCGTCTGGTAGGTGACCGGACCGTTGACCGACCGGGCCACGGTCCGGGCCGCGGCCTCGTTGCCGGCCCCGTACAGCACCACCGTGGGGAAGCCGACGCCCACGTCGGCGTCGGGCACGAGGGTCTCGAAGCCCAGCTCGGCCAGCCCGCGGGTGACCTCGCCGGCCTGGTTCGGCGTCCCGGTGCCGTTGCGAACCCGGACCACGACCTGGCCGGCCGGCAGCGACGAGCCCTCAGATCCGTCGTCGCGGAACAGGGCGAGGGTCGGTTCGGCCTCGTCCTCGCGGAGGTACAGGTAGGCGGGCCCGCCCTCCTCGGCCTCGTCCACGGGGAGGGTGTGGGTGACGAGGTCGGCGGGGTCGAAGCCGCTGAAGGTCCGGCCCAGGTCGACCACCACCTCCGGCTCCAAGTCGTCGTCGATGGTGACGCTCCGCGCCCCCAGCTCCACCAGCTGGCGCAACGTGTTGGGGTTGCGGGCGCCCTTGGCGATGGCGCGGCGCAGGGCCAGCTCCACGAAGAGCTGCTGGCGCTCCACCCGGGAGAAGTCGCCACCCTGGTCGGTGTGCCAGGTGCCGAGGTCGTCTTGGACCTGGTAGTCCTTGCGGGCCCGGACGAAGCCCAGCGCCTGCCGGGGCCCCAGGATCCAGCAGCCAGCCTCGGGGATGTCGAGCTCGACGCTGCTCCGGGACCGCACCGGGTGGGGGAACTGCACCGGCACGCCGTCGACCACGTTGACCAGCTCGCGGAAGCCGGCGAAGTCGATCTCGACGTAGTGGTCGATCGGGATGCCGAAGTCTTGGCTGATCGTCTGGATCAGGCGGATCGGTCCGCCCACGTTGTATGCGGAGTTGATCCGTCCGGAGGACTCGGACCCGGCCAGGGGCACGTAGAGGTCGCGGGGAAGCGAGAGGAGGTCGGCGGTGCCCGCGTCGGGGTCGAGGCGGAGGACGATGATCGTGTCGGTGAGCTTCCCCTCCGTCTCCCGGATCTTGACCGAGTCGCCCTCGGCCAGCCGCGACGGGTCGTCGACACCGACGATGAGGAAGTTCTGGGGCTCGGAGGCGTCCGAGGACCCCTCTCGGAGCACGCCGCCGGGGATCACGGTGCGGGTGAGGTCCGCCACGCGGTCGTTGGAGTAGGCCAGCGAGGTCGCCGTGACCGTGGCGGCCAGCACGGCGAGCGCGTTGAGGCCGATCAGCGCCCGCTGGGGCCACGTCCTCCGGGATCGGGCCGGCGTCCGACCCCTGCGCCATGCCACGACGATCGAAACTACCGGCCTCGTCGCTCGGTTCCGCGGCACCCCAGCCTGGGTGCGCGGTCAGACCGGTGCGGTCGCTTCCCTGTGCGCACGGGTCCTCAGCGCTCCACGGGAAGGCCCAAGCCGCGGCTGATCACGAGGCGCTGCACCTCGCTGGTCCCCTCGCCGATCTCCAGGATCTTGGCGTCCCGGTAGTGCCGGCTGACCGGCGTCTCGTCCATGAACCCATAGCCCCCGAAGACCTGGGTCGCGTGGCGGGTGGCGGTGACCGCAGCCTCGGTGGCGTGCACCTTGGCCATGGCCGCAGCCTGCGTGTAGGGCTGGCCGGTGTCGCGGAGCCAGGCGGCCTGGTAGGTGAGCAGGCGGGCGGTCTCGGCCATGACGGCCAGGTCGGCGCAGCGGAAGGCGGTGGCCTGGTAGGAGCCGATGGGCCGGCCGAACGCCTGACGCTCCTTGGCGTAGGCCACCGACTCGTCGAGGCAGCCCTGGATGACGCCGACGGCGAGGGCGGCGATGGCGATGCGGCCCTCGTCGAGGATGGACAGGAAGTTGGCGAAGCCCCGACCCCGGTCACCGAGGATGTTGTCGGCGGGGACGCGGGCGTCGGCGAACGACAGCCCGTGCGTGTCGGACGCGTGCCAGCCCATCTTGCGGTACGGCGGGGCGACCTCGAACCCCGGCGTGCCGGCCGGGATGATCACCGCGCTGATCTCCGGGCGCCCACCCGAGCCCGGCGCATCGGTGCGGGCGGTGACGGTGACCAACGAGGTGATGGACGTGCCTGAGTTGGTGATGAAGGCCTTCTCGCCGTTGACCACGAGCTCGCCGGTGCTCTCGTCGAGCACGGCCCGGGTGCGAGTACCGCCGGCGTCGCTGCCGGCTTCGGGCTCGGTCAGCCCGAAGCCGCCCAGCGCCCGCCCTGCGCACAGGTCGGGCAGCCACCGCTGGCGCTGCGCCTCGGTACCGAAGCGGTAGATCGGGCTGGCCCCCAGGCCGACGCCGGCCTCCAGGGTGACGGCCATCGACTGGTCGACCCGGGCCAGCTCTTCGATGGCGACGCAGAGGGTGGTGAGGTCGGCTCCGCCGCCGCCGTAGGCCTCCGGGAAGGGCAGGCCGAACAGGCCCAGGTCGCCCATGTCCCGCACCACGTCGACCGGGAAGGAGTGGTCGCGGTCCCACTCCTCGGCGTGGGGCCGAATGGCGGTGTCGGCGAAGTCGCGGACGACCTTGCGGAACTGGTCTTGCTCGTCGCTGAACTCGATGTGCACGTGTCTGAGCCTACGGGACGCCCCGATCGCCGTCTCGGCTCGCGGGCCCGACCGGTACCCTCCGGCTCGATGGTCGCCCCTCCCGATCCGGCGCCGCTGGCCGTCGTGGGCGGGCGACTGCTGACCGACCTGGTCGACGTCACCGACGACCTGGCCGCGCTGGAGGGCACCGGCACCTGGGCCGTGGTCCTTCCCACCGACGGACGCCCGTGCTGTGCCCGCTTCCGACGCAGCCGACCGGCCCGCCCGTGGCCCGGTCCCCCGTGGCCCGGCATCCCGGGTGGAGCCGCGGCCTGGACCACCTCGCTCGACGGCGACGCCTTCCGGGCCGGGGTGGCCCGCATCCGCTCGGCCATCCGCGACGGCGACGTGTACCAGGTGAACCTGACCCGGCGGCTCTCCGCCCCTGCGCCCCCCGAGGCCGATGTGGCCGCGCTGGGCGCGGCCCTCGCGCTGGGCAACCCGGCGCCGTACAGCGCGGTGGTGCGGCTGCCGAGCCACGGCGTCCACGTGGCCTCGGCCTCGCCCGAGCTGTTCCTGGCTCGCGACGGCACGCACGTCCGCTCCGCCCCGATCAAGGGCACCGCGGCGACGGAGGACGAGTTCCTCGACAAGGACCGGGCGGAGAACGTGATGATCGTCGACCTGGTCCGCAACGACCTGGGCCGGGTCTGCGAGTGGGGCTCGATCACCGTGCCGTCCCTGTGCGCAGTGGAGCAGCACCCCGGCCTGGTGCACCTGGTCTCCGAGGTCGAGGGTCGCCTGCGGCCCGGGCTGGGCTGGGCCGACGCCATCGCCGCCACCTTCCCGCCCGGGTCGGTGACCGGCGCGCCCAAGATCGCCGCCCTGGGGATGATCGACCAGCTCGAGCCCGTGCCCCGCGGCGTCTACTGCGGGGCCGTGGGCTGGGTGGACGCCGACGCGGGCCGGGGGGCCCTGAACGTGGCCATCCGGACCTTCTGGCTCGACGAGGGCCAGCTCCACTTCGGGACCGGCGGCGGGATCACCTGGGGCTCGGATCCCGACGGCGAGTGGGCCGAGACGGAGCTGAAGGCGGCCCACCTCATCGACCTGGCCAGCCGTGGGAGGCTGACCCGATGAGCGCACTCCGATGACGGCCCCGAGCTGGTGCTGGATCGACGGCCGGGTGCTCCCGACCGCCGAGGCGACCATCAGCGTCGCCGACCACGGCCTCACCGTGGGCGACGGCATCTTCGAGACGATGAAGGTGGTGGGCGAGGTGCCCTTCGCCCTCAGCCGTCACCTGCGCCGGCTGCACCGTTCAGCCGACGCCCTGGGCCTGGTGCTGCCGCTGACCGACGACGACCTCGGTGGCGCGTGTGCTGCCGCCATCGCCGGTGCGGTCGGGGCCGGAGCCGACGTCGGGCGGGTGCGTCTCACCGTCACCGGCGGACCGGGACCGGCCGGCAGCGACCGGGGCGACTCCCCCGCCACCGTCCTGGCGGTGACCTCGCCGCCCTCCCCCTGGGAGGAGGCCACCAAGGTCGCGATCGTCCCGTTCACCCGAAACCCCGGTGGAGCCATGGCCGGCGTGAAGTCGACCTCCTACGCCGAGAACGTCCTGGCCCTGGCCCGGGCCCACGATGTCGGCGGGAGCGAGGCGATCTTCGCCGACGTCGAGGGTCGTCTGAGCGAAGGCACAGGGTCCAACGTGTTCGTCGTGCGCGCCGGCCGGCTGGTCACCCCGGCGCTGTCCACCGGGTGCCTGGCCGGGATCACCCGCGAGCTGCTCCTGGAGGTCACCGACGCGGACGAGAGCGACGCCCTCACCCTCGACGACCTCCGACACGCCGACGAGGCGTTCCTCACCTCCTCCACCCGTGACGTCCAGGCCATCGCCGCCGTCGACGACCACACCCTCCCTGCTCCTCACCCCGGCCCGGTCACCGCTGCTGCGGCCGCGGCCTTCTCGGCGCTGGAGGCCCGCACCCTCGATCCTTGAGGGGTCCGGGGTGGGGCCCGCCGGGCCCGGCTCCTCGACCGACGGGCCTGGGCTCTGAGCATCCTCAGCCGTCACCCGCGAACCCGAGCCCGGGTGGGTTGGCGGTGTTCCCCGAGGGTGCGGGATCGAGAGCGAAGATGCGGGTGAGGCGGCCGTCCTGGCGGAGGCCGTGGACCAGGCGGAGCCCGGGCCACGGACCGGGCTCGAGCAACGACGTCAGCTGCGGCCGGAAGCGGTGCGTCTGGAGCTCGTCGACCACCAGGTAGTCGACGCCGTGGTGCCGGGCGAAGCGCAGCGCCTCGGCCAGGGTCCCGAAGGGCGGGGGCACCGCCGTGCGGGCCGCGTAGAACTCGGTCACCAGGCTGCGGGTCATGATCCGGCTGTCGACCGGGGAGTGGGCGGCCAGCCACTCCCCCGCGACCTGGTGCTCGACCGGCTCCCGGGTGGCGAAGGGCCCCTCGGACCGGGACGCGTCGAAAAGCAGCGGCAGGGCCAGCAGACCGATGGCTCCGATCAGCCCGGCAGTCCGCCACGAGGGGCGCAGCCGGGCCAGGCCCACCCCGGCCAGCACGCACAGCACCCCGACGGCGGGGATCAGGTACCGCGACTGGACGAAGAACCCCAGGCAGGTGGCAGTGGCCAGGGTGACGATGCCCACGAGCGTGACCACCGTCGGGTCCCGACGCCCCCTCCACCCGGCCCAGATCGCAAGCAGCGTGAGGGGAAGGGGCAGGAGGGCCCACCGGACCGAGGGAGGCGCCACCCCCTCGGCGGGGGCCGCGTACTCCGACCAGAGCTGGGCCGCGTTGGCGTCGACGATGCCGGCGTAGCCCTCGGGGTCGTCCCGGGCGAGGGTGGTCAGCGACTCCGACCGCTCGACGAAGCCAAGCCCGCTGTCGTCGAGCTCGTAGAGGACCCGGTCGCGCCCCCGTCGGTCGCCATCGGCCACCGCGCGCCAGGCCTCCAGGTTGGCGTCCTGGCTCTTGGCCGTGACCGCCCACGCACCCGTTTGGCCGTGGAGGTACGCGGCATAGGGGGCCATGCACACCGCGACGAGGACGAACAGCACCGCCGGAGGGCCCAGCTGACGGGTCAGGCGGCCCCGCGACAGCTCCCGTCGCCGCAGGTCGCCCACGACCCCGCTGGTGAGGGTCATCACGGTCACGATGACGAGGACGAGGAGCAGACCCTCGGGCCGGGTCAGGTAGAGAGCGCCGCCGGCCAGGCCGGCCAGCCCGGCGGTCGTCCACATCCCGGCTCCCTGGCGGGAGGGCAGGGTGCTCACCAACCAGAGACAGGTCAGGAGGAAGAGGAGGGACAGCATCTCGGAGCCGCCGGCCGAGCTGGTAGGGACCGAGGTGAGCCCCGCGGCCAGCGCACCCACCCCGCAGGCGGCGATGCCCGCCCGGTCCCCGCCGAGGCGTCGGGCCAGGGCCGCCAGGGGCAGCAGGCAGAGGAACGACGTGAGCAGGGTGACGGAGACCAGCGCGGCCCAGGCGCTGCCGGTGAGCTTCCAGGCCGCCCCGAGCACGAGCGGCGCACCCGGCGGGAAGTGCAGCTCGGGGAGACCGTCGGCGCGCACGAAGCCCCGGCCCTCGATCAGGTTGCGACCGGACTCGAGGTACGTAGTGGCGTCGTTGGTGATGACCTCGTCGCCCAGCGCGAACCAGAGCCGCAGGACGAAGCCCACCGCGAGGGGGACCGCCAGGAGCACCCCGTAGCGACGGGACCGACGGGGTGCGGCGCGCCCGTCGCGACGCTCGACCTCGACGTCGGCGCCATCCGACTCCCCCCTGGGCGGGGCCCCGGGCCCTGCGGGCGGCGCCATCGGCTCCGGGGCACGGTCCGCCTGTGGCGCGGGCGCGACATCGGTCGACGAGCTCACGACGGTCGACCACGCATCCCGGGAGTCTGACCGTCATCGGCCGGCCCTGAAAGCGAGGACGTGACCATATGGTCTACCCTATGGCTCATGGCTCGGCGCGAGGTCCTGGTGCAGCTCGACGACGATCTGGTCGAGCTCCTCGACCAGATCGCTGATGCCCGTGGCACCAACCGGTCCGACCTGCTGAGGCAGGGGGCCAGAGCGGTGATCGAGGCCGAGGGGGCGCGCCAGGCCGACGAGGAGCTCGTGGCGGCCTACTCGCGCCAGCCGCTCGATCCCGCGCTCCTCCGCTCGGCGCGTCGGCTGGCGGCCCGCACCGCGCCGGCGTGGTAGCGCGCCACGAGATCTACTGGGCCGACCTCGGCCCCCCAGCCGGTCGACGGCCCGTCTGCGTGCTCACCAGGGACGCCGCCGCGACCGTCCTGACCGGGATCACCTGCGCTCCCATCACTCGCACGCGACGCAGCATCCGCTCGGAGGTGGACATCGGGACTGCCGAGGGGCTGCCCGAGGCCTGCGTGATCAGCTGCGACAACGTCGTGACCGTCCCGATCGGTGACCTCGACGCGCAACCGGTCGGACTCCTCGACGACCCCACCCGCGCCGAGCTCGACCGAGCCCTGCGCTACGCCCTCGACATCGTCTACTGACCCGCTTCGAGGCTGATCAGCCTGGTCCCGAGCTCCTCTCGGACGTGCTTCGCCCTGGCATCGCAGAAGGTCCAGATCTCGTCGGTTCCTCAGACTCGGGGCCGCCAGAGCCCTTTGGGGGCCTCACTCCCGCCGGCGGTGCGGTTCCACGGTTCGGCCCAGACGCGTGCGGACCCAGTCCGTCAGGGGCCCGGTTCCGTCGATGGCCCAGGTCACCAACGCACCGTTGTAGCTGGTGTAGATCGCGTCCGTCAGGTCGTCGACGCTGACAGCAGGGCTGAGCGTCCCCGCTCCTCGCGCCGCGACAAGACGGGCCCGGACGCCGGCGGTCACCGCGCGGCTGTGGGCAACAGCGTGCTCGCCAAGCTGAGGGTCGGTGAGGTCGAGGTGCAGGAGGGCGAGGTGGTGGGCCAGCTCGGTCCGGTCCCGGAACGACGCGCCCTCGGCAAGGCCCTCGATGACCGCATCCAAAGGGTCAGCGGCCTCGCCATCCGCCTCTTCGAAGATCAACCCCGCGTTTTCGGCCGAACGCGCCGCGAAGGCCACGAGAAGGTCGTGCTTGGATCCGAAGCGCTGTTGGATGGCTGGTGCAGTCACACCGATCCGTCGCGCCACCGCGGCGACCGTCAGGCGGTGCGGGCCCACGATCGAGATCGTCATCGCAACAGCGTCCAGGATCTCCTCGTCAGTGACCCGCTGCGGGCGTCCAGCCATCGAGGAGATGCTACCTCATTGATTTCTTTCTTGATAGAAAGTAATGTGGAGCGATGTCCACCTCATGGATCCGCCTGGTTGCGGAGGCACCCGAGCTCGCATCGTCGATCACCTCTCGATTCGACGCCAACCTCCACCACATCCTTGGGACGATCCGGCCGGACGGGTCACCGCGACTCAGCGGCAGCGAGATCGAGATCACACCCGACCGCATACGGCTTGGGATGATGGCCGATTCACACAAGCTCGCGGACGTCCGCCGGGATCCGCGCGTCGAGATCCACTCGGCACCTCTGGATCCGAAGCTCGCCGACGGGGATGCGAAGCTCCTCGGGTTTCTCATCGACGACAATGCGCCAGATCAACCTGGCTCGGGCTTCGTCCTCGACATCGCCGGCGCGAGCGTGGTCCGCGTCGCCGGCGACGAGCTCGAGTTCACGATCTGGTCTCCGACGGCAGGGCTTCACACCCTGCGTCGGCAATGAGCGCGTTGCAGCCGAGGTGGGGAGCCTCACCCTCTCCGGGCCTGCATCGCGGCGGGCACCGCCTGCTCGCGGCTCCTCTGGGATCTCACCTAGCGCCCGCGGATCCCTGTCAGAGGGGGCGGAGGTGGGCGACGTCGCCGACGGCGAGGGTGCGCTCCCCGCCCTCCAGGGTGCGGACCACCAGCTGGCCGGCCGAGGTGACGTCGACCGCCTCGCCCTCCAGGTCGTCGGCGCCGAGATCGACCCGCACCCGGCGACCGAGGGTGGCGGACCGCTGCCGCCACGCGTCCCACATCTGCTCGCGACCGGACGGGTCGACCACCGCCGCGTACCAGCGGTCGAGAGACCGCAACCACTCCCCCAGCAGCGCCTCCCGGGTCGTGACGACATCAGGCGCCAGCTCGTCGCAGGCCACGGCCAGGCCTTCCAGCTCCGGGTCCCGGCCCGCAGCGGCCACGTTCAGGCCCAGGCCCACCACCACGGGGACGCGGGTGGAGGCGCCGGGGGCCCGCCAGCCCGAGGCGATGTCCACCCCGGGCGGCCAGGACGCCTCGGCCAGGATCCCGGCCAGCTTCCGGTCCGGACCTGAGTCGGAGGTGACCACCAGGTCGTTGGGCCACTTGATCCCCGGGCCGTGGCCGGTGACGGCCTCGACCGCCTCGGCTGCGGCCAGGGCGACGGCGGGGGTGGTCAGGTCGACCGCCGGAGCAGGCGGGCGGAGCAGGACCGAGACCAGCAGCGCTGCTCCCGGCGGAGCAGCCCAGGTGCGTCCCCGCCGGCCCCGCCCCGCCGTCTGGTGGTCGGCGCCCAGCACAGTGCCCTCGCCCGCCCCGTCGGCCGCCAGGGCCAGCAGGTCGGCGTTGGTCGAGCCGGTCTCGGCGACCCATCGCAGGTCCTCGAAGCGGGTCCCGGCTGCGGTTCGGCGGACCGCGTGCAGGTCGAAGGCGTCGGCATCGGCGGTCACAGGAGAGGTCTCTAGGCGACGTGCGGGGGGCCGAGCCAGCCCACAGAGGTCCGCCCGGGGCGCGCCCAGCCCCTACCGTGCTGGATCGACCCGTCGCTCGTCGCCTAGGAAGGCCCCGTGCTCACGAAGATCCTCATCGCCAACCGGGGCGAGATCGCCGTCCGCGTCATCCGGGCCTGCCAAGAGCTCGGCATCACGTCGGTGGCCGTCTACTCCGAGCTCGACCGCGACTCGCTCCACGTCCGCCTGGCCGACGAGGCCTTCGCCCTCGGCGGCCAGACCGCGGCCGAGAGCTACCTCAACACCGAGAAGATCCTCGACGCCATCGAGCAGAGCGGGGCCGACGGCGTCCACCCTGGCTACGGGTTCTTCTCCGAGAACACCGACTTCGCCCGGGCCATCACCGATCGGGGGGTGACCTTCATCGGCCCCCCGCCCGAGGCCATCGAGGTCATGGGCGACAAGGTGTCGAGCCGGATCGCGGCCCAGGAGGCCGGCGTCGAAGGTGTGCCCGGCACGACCGAGTTCCTGACCTCGGGCGACGAGGTGGTCACCTTCGGCGAGGAGCACGGCTGGCCGGTGGCCATCAAGGCCGCCTACGGCGGTGGCGGTCGCGGCATGCGCGTGGTCGAGAGCGCGGTCGACGCCCACAGCGCGTTGGAGTCGGCCCAGTCGGAGGCCCTCAAGGGCTTCGGGCGCGACGAGTGCTACGTCGAGCGGTACCTGACAAAGCCCCGCCACGTCGAGATGCAGATCATCGGCGACACCCAGGGCAGCTGCGTCTGGGTGGGCGAGCGGGACTGCTCGGCCCAGCGTCGCCACCAGAAGCTGGTCGAGGAGTCGCCGGCGCCGAACTTCCCTGACGAGACCCGCCAAGCCATGGGCGAGGCGGCGGTCAAGGTGGCCCAGGCCTGCGGCTACTACAACGCCGGCACGGTCGAGTTCCTCTACCAGGACGGCGAGTTCTGGTTCCTCGAGATGAACACCCGCCTCCAGGTCGAGCACCCCGTCACCGAGCTGGTGTCGGGCATCGACCTGGTGCGCGAGCAGATCCGCGTCGCCTCGGGCGAGGCCCTGAGCTTCACCCAGGACGACATCTCGCTGCGGGGCTGGGCCATCGAGGTCCGGGTCAACGCCGAGGACCCGGCCGGCGGCAAGTTCCTCCCGTCGCCCGGGCGCATCACCGAGCTCACCGTCCCGCAGGGCTTCGGCGTGCGCTGGGACGGCGGCTACACGGCGGGCGACGAGGTCAGCCAGTACTACGACAACCTGGTCGGCAAGCTGGTGGTCTGGGGCTCGGACCGCGACACGGCCATCGCCCGCATGGAGCGGGCCATCGGCGAGATGACCGTCGAGGGGATCAAGACCACGCTGCCCGCAGACCTGGCCATCCTCGCCCACGAGGACTTCCGGGCCGGCCACCACTCGACCAAGTGGGTCGAGGACGTGCTTGACCTGACCGGTGTGGGCGGCGAGCCACCGGCCCCCGTCGACGGTGAGGAGACCGAGGAGAAGGTTCGGCGCGACGTCGACGTCGAGGTCAACGGGAAGCGCTTCTCGGTGGCGATGTGGGTCCCGGCCTCGTCCCTGGAGCCGGTCGCCGGCAACGCCGGTGGCGGCGGGACCATCCGGCCCCGGCGCAAGAGCAGCGGAGGGGGCCGCGCCGCCGCGGTCGGGTCCGGCTCCGTGGTCGTCCCGATGCAGGGCACGATCGTCAAGGTCACCGTGGCCGAGGGCGACGAGGTGACCACCGGCCAGACCGTGTGCCTGCTCGAGGCCATGAAGATGGAGAACGCCATCACCGCCGACAAGGACGGCAAGGTGACCGAGATCAAGGTCGAGGCCGGTCAGGCCGTCAACGCCAACGACGTCGTCCTCGTCATCGCGTAGACCCCGCGCCCGGGTGGCTGCCCTGCGGAGATCCGATGCTTCCCGAGGCCGCGTGTGGGGAACCATGGATGTACATGAGTGACCTTCCCCTGATCGTGGGTCCGGCTCATGGAGCCCGGACGGTGAAGACCACGGCCTGGCCCGGGCGCTGGCCATCGAGCCGCGGGCCACCGCCCGCACTGTGGACGACGGCGCCGCCGACCGGGCCACCGCCGCCGAGCGGGCCCAAGCCGACTGGCGGGGCACCAACCGGGGCGAGTTCGACGAGACCCTGGCGACCCAGGCCCGGACGGCCACGGTCCTCTCCGAGGACTGCACCACCCAACGGGGGCGCCTGATCACCGCTTGGGAGGACGCCAACCAGCGGCAACAGCGCCTCGACCAGCGGGCGCTGGAGGCCGAGCAGGAGCGGGAGCGGGAGGATGGCTGACCATCGGTGCCGTCGTTGGTGTCCTGGTCCTCGGAGCGGTGGTCTCGCTGATCGTCTTCCGCTCCGACGACACCAGCCGCCCCGAGGCCGCCGAGGGCACCGTCACCCGCCTGGCCGGAGGCGGCGGCGAGAAGCTCGGCAACGACCCCGTGGCCGGACGGAGCGCGGATCTGGGCGACGTGCCCGGCTTCGGCGTCGGCCCCGACGGGCTGGTCGCCCTGGCCAACGACGGCGGCCTCAGCAAACCTCGATCTCTCTCGTGCCCTCCGAAGGAGTCCGGTCAGCGAGAGCGGACGACCACCGTGCCGGCGGCGCGATCGGGCACGCTGCGACGGATCGGATCGGAGACGGCCACGATGTACAGGGCCACCGCCGCGGCCTTGGCCAGGGGGCTGGGGATCACGGCCACGGCGCCGGGCAGGGCGATGCGGATCGCCGCCTCCCACCACAGCGGGCAGCGCCCGTTGACCTGGCGGACCACCCGCAGCCCGAGCACCAGCTTGCCGAGGGTCTGGCCCCACAGGGTCACGCAGATCGTCTCGTAGACCACGGCCAGGCCGATGGCCGACCCCCACATCCAGACGTAGGCGCTCTCGCTGGCCAGGGTGGTCTCCGGATCGGGCGAGCCGCCGGACGCGACCAGGGCCGCGATCGAGTACGCCACGAAGAGGGGCACGCTCAACACCGTCAGGTCCAGCAGGCGGGCCATCCCGCGCGAGCCCGGCGAGGCCAGGCTGTTGACCCCACGGGCGGGGAACGAGTCCGGCCCGTCGGGCATGGTCGTCGGCCGAGCGGGACGGCTGTCGGACTGGTCCACGCCGACCTACTCGGCCGCGTCGGCGAGGGACTCGGCCAGCGCCGGGTGCACCAGCAGGCTCTCGACGATGTCGTTGACCTTCAGCCCGGCCGTCACGGCCAGGGCCAGGACCGAGATCAGCTCCGCCGCGTGCTGGCCCACGATGGAGCCGCCCAGGACGACCCCGGTGGCGGGGTCGGAGATGATCTTCACGAAGCCCCGGGGATCGTCGTTGATGAGGGCCTTGGCCGAGGCCGAGAAGGGGACCTTGGTCACCCGCACCTTGCGTCCGCTGGCGAAGGCGTCAGCCTCGGCCAGGCCGACGTCGGCGATCTCGGGATCGGTGAAGATGGCGGAGGCGGCCTTCTCGTAGTCGAGGTGGCGGTGGGGCCCCTGGTGGAGGCCGAGGGCGTGCTCGGCGATCTTCCGGCCCTGCATCGAGGCGACCGACGACAGCGGCAGCTTCCCGGAGAGGTCGCCGGCGGCGTAGACGCCCTTCACCGAGGACAGGCAGTTGTGGTCGACGACGACGTAGCCGCCGTCGGTCGCGACCCCCGCACAGTCGAGCCCCAGCTCCTCGGAGTTGGGGAGGGAGCCGATGCAGAGCAACGCGTGGCTGCCCCGGGCGATCCGACCATCGTCGCAGTGCACGGCCACACCGTCGTCGGTGACGTCGAGGGACTCGGCCCGGGCTCCCTTGAGCAGGCGGACGCCGCGGTGCAGGAAGTCGTCCTCCAGCACGGCGGCCACCTCCGGGTCCTTCTGAGGGAGCACCTGCTGGCGGCTCACGATCAGGGTGACGTCACAGCCGAAGGCCGAGAACATGTGCACGAACTCGACGCCGGTCACCCCCGAGCCGATGACGACAAGGTGCTGGGGCAGGGCCGGCGGCGGGTAGGCGTGCCGGGTGGTGAGGACCCGCTCGCCGTCGATGGGAGCGAAGTCGGGGATGCGCGGGCGGCTGCCCGTCGACAGCACGACGGTGTCGGCCTCGAGCACCTCGGAGGGCCCGCCGTCCTCGGGGGTCACCTCGACCTGGTGCGGGCCGACCATGCGACCGGTGCCGGCCACGATGCGGACGCCCTGGCTGGCCAGGAGACCGGACACGGACCGCTCCAGCTGGTCCTCGATCCCGGCGATGCGGGACCGCAGGGCCGCCAGGTCCAGGCTCGGCTCGACCTCACCCAGACCCATGCCCACGGTGCGGCGCAGGTCCTCCATGGCCCCGCCGGTGGCGATCATGGCCTTGGAGGGGATGCAGTCGCGGAGGTGGGCGGCGCCCCCCACGACGTCGCGCTCGATGAGGGTGACGGCGGCCCCGAGGCGGGCCGCGGTGGTGGCCGCGGTGTTGCCCGCGGGACCGCCGCCGATGACCACGAACCGATGCGCCATGAGGCCGAGGCTACCGAGGCGGCCGGCGGCGGCAGCCACCGGCCGAGCCGGTCGGTCGGGCGCTCAGCAGACCTGGTCGAGGGCCTGGCCCAGGCTCAGGGCGGTCTGGGCCACCTCAGGGTCCGAGGTGATGTCGCGCCCCGCCCGACTGGCCCGGAGGACAGCGTCGCGCTGGGCCAGGATCCCGGCCCGGATGTCAGGACGGTCGAGGGACGGCAGGCCGCTCACGAGGGCCGGCTGGATGATGGCCTCCAGCTCGGCCGCGACCAGCTCCGGCGACGGTGGGAACGTCGTTCCCGCCCCCGGCGACAACGTGGGTCCACCCGGACCGAGGGGTCCGATCGCCGGGTCCAGGCGGGTGGCCGACAGCAGCGTGGCGCACACCTCGGCCTCGAGGTCGGCCATGACATCGGGGCTCGAGCCGAAGAGCCCGCCCTCGACGACCTCCTCGTCCGCCTGCTCCTCGTCGACCCGGTTGCGGGACTGGTCGCGCTCGCTCCAGCCCCACACCCCGAGCAGGGCTCCCACCACCACGCACAGCACGGCGGGCACGGCCAGGACCCGACTCATGGCTGCCGCCGGCGGCAACCGGAGCAGACCGCGGGTTCCACGCCGCCACCCTAGGGCCGGGCCGCCGAGGCGGCGGGTCCCCTTGTGAGCCGGCCCGTCGAGCGCGACGGTGGGGCATGGACGCGCTCTCGGTCACCCACGACGGCCCCACCACCACCATCACCCTGACCCGCCCGGAGCGGCGCAACGTGCTGGCCCTGGAGGTGCTGGAGGCCCTGACCGCCACCTTGGAGGAGGTGGGCCGATCGGATGCCCGCGGGGTGGTCCTGGCCGCCGAGGGACCGGTCTTCTCCGCCGGCCATGACTTCGCCGACATGGTCGATGCCGACCTGGCCACCGCCCGCCACCTGTTCCGGACCTGCACCGAGCTCATGACGGCGGTGCAGTCCATCCCCCAGCCGGTGGTGGCCCGGGTCCACGCCCTGGCCACCGCAGCCGGCTGCCAGCTGGTGGCGACCTGCGACCTGGCCGTGGCCGCCTCGTCGGCCGGGTTCGCCCTCCCCGGCGGCCGCGGCGGTCTGTTCTGCCACACGCCGGCGGTGGCGGTGGCTCGCGCCGTCGGCCAGAAGCGGGCGTTGGAGATGGCCCTGACCGGCGACGTCGTCGACGCCGCCACCGCCGCGGAGTGGGGGCTGGTCAACCGGTGCGTGGCCGACGCCGACCTGGACGCCGAGGTGGCCGACCTCCTCGCTCGGGCCACGCGCGGCGGGCGCCACTCCAAGGGGCTGGGCAAGCAGGGCTTCTACGCCCAGGTGGGCCGCTCCCAGGCCGACGCCTACGCCCTGGCCACCGAGGTCATGGCGGCCGCCACCCAGACCGACGACTGCCGGGAGGGCGTCACTGCGTTCCTGGAGAAGCGCCACCCCGACCTCTCCTGACGGCCCCCCGGGCGCTCCCGGGAAGGCGTACCCTGTCGCGAGCCGATACAGGAGCGTTCGTGGCCGCCACTGCTTCCCCTGCCCGTGAGGCCATCGCCTCCCCCTCGTCGCCCCTCGTGGGAGCAGCAGTGGCGTCCCTCGGCGCTGGCGCGATCCACGCCGCGGCCATCGGCATCCACAGCGAGCACCGACCCGCAGCCCTGGCCTTCACCGCAGTGGCCGCCGCCCAGCTGGGATGGGCCGCCCTGGCGCTGACCCGGGGAGGTCGAGCGGTGGTCTCGGCCGGCCTGGTCGTCCAGGGCGTGGCCCTGGCCGGGTGGCTGGCGGCCAAGACCACCGGGCTCGGGTTCGTCGCCGGGCTGGAAGGCATCGAGTCGGTCCAGGTCGCCGACGGCCTCGCAGCCGGGCTGGCCGGGATGGCGCTGGTCCTCGGGCTCCGGCGCTTGGTCGACCTGGTGTTCGGGGCCTCGTCCGCCGGCGTGCCGGTGGCTCCGGCCCGATGGGTGCACCCCCTGGCGGTGGCGGGGGTGACGGTGGCGGCGCTGGCGGCAACCATCTCGGCCACCACGCACTCCCACGCCGGTTCCGAGGAGGTGGCCGCCGGCGGCCACCAGCACGGCGGCCCGGCCTTGGCGGCCGACGCGAGCCCAGCCGCCGATGACCACGCAGGTCACGCCGACGGGTCCGCCGCGGCGGTGGCCGCGCCCCCCAAGCCCTACGACCCCTCCCAACCGATCGACCTGAGCGGGACCGACGGGGTGACCCCCGAGCAGCAGGCTGCGGCGGAGAACCTCATCGCCATCACCCTCGCCCGACTGCCCCAGTTCGCCGACCCGGAGGTGGCCGAGGGTCAGGGCTACTCCTCCATCGGTGACGGCGTGACCGGTCACGAGCACCTGATCAAGTGGGACCTCATCGACGACGGGAAGACCCTCGACCCCGACTACCCCGAGGCCCTGGTGTACGACACCAGCGGTGGCGGACGGAGGCTCGTCTCGGCCATGTTCATGCTTGAGGCCGGCACCAGCCTCGACTCGGTCCCGGAGCTGGGCGGACCGCTCACCCAGTGGCACATCCACGACAACCTCTGCTTCACCGGGGGCGACGCGCCACGCGTGGCGGGCATCACCAACGGTGAGGGCGAGTGTCGGCCCGGGCTGTCCAAGCTCGACCCGGTCCCCATGATCCACGTGTGGATCACCCCGCATGAGTGCGGGCCCTTCGCCGCCCTCGAGGGCGTCGGCGCCGGGCAGATCAATGACGGCGAGGAACGGCTCTGCGACCACGCCCACGGGTCCTGACGCCAGGAGGCGCAGAGCACCGCATCAGGGGGACCAGTGGTCCACCAGGCGGGTCAGGGTGAGGTCGTTGCGGTCCAACCGCCAGGCGTCGGGGAAGGCCAGGCGGCACCAGAACCCGTAGGGATCGAAGCGGCCCCGGAACACGGCTTCGAGGTGGAGCGACAGGCTGAGGCCGTGCCCGACGACCACCAGCTCGCCGCCGCCGTGCAGGAATCGCAGCTCGTCGATGGCCGCGCCCGTCCGCGCCGCGACCTCGGCCCGAGGCTCCCAGCCCTCGGGCTCGTCGCCGCTCAAGTACCGGTGGGCCGCGAGGCGGTAGCCCTCGCCCACCCACGGTCGGTGGGCCTCCACCAGCCGATCGTCGACCACCACCGGCAGGCCTACCCGGGTGGCGAAGGCCTGGGCCGTGGCCTGGGCCTTGGGCTCGGGGCTGGAGGCCACGCCGACCACCGCGCCGAGCCGCGAGCGCCGGGCCAGGTCGGCCGCCGCGTCCCGTGAGGAAGGGCCCAGCTCCCACTCGTCCGGCGGATGCTCCGGATCGGCCAGGGCCATCGCGTGGCGCACGAGGACCTCGGTGCCGATCACGGGGACAAGGTACCCACCGCACCGTCGCTCCCGGGACCACCTGACGCCGTGACCGCGGGCGACCCGTACCCTGCGGCCATGACGTCCCCCGCCCCGCCGACCCGGGCCGACGCGGTGGCCCTCGACCGGGTCAACCCCTTGGCCCGGTTCCGTGACCGGTTCGTGGGTCTGGGCGACGATGCCTACCTCATGGGCAACTCCCTCGGTCCGCTCCCGGCCGCGACCGAGGCCCGGCTGGTCGAGCTCACCCGGGAGGGGTGGGGCGGGCGCAAGGTGGAGGGGTGGGACGAGTGGCTCGACCTCCCCACCCGCGTCGGCGATCGCCTGGGCCGCCTCCTGGGGGCGGGACCGGGTCAGGTGGTCGTGGGCGACTCGACCAGCGTGCAGCTGTTCAAGCTCCTGCACGCCGCCCTCGACGGGCGACCCGAGGCCACTGCGGTGGCGGTGGCCGACGACGAGTTCCCGACCGACCGCTACCTGGTCGACGGGGTGGCCGGCTCCCGAGGCCTGGAGGTCCGCACCGTCCCCACCGACGGACCCGACGGTCCGGTGACGGCCGCCGCGGTAAGCGAGGTCTGCGACGACGGCGCGGTCGGGGTCCTGTTGGCCTCGTTGGTCCGCTACCGCACCTCGGCCCGGGCCGACATGGCGGCGGTGACGGCCGCAGCCCAGGACGGTGGCGCCCTGGTGCTGTGGGACCTGTCCCACGCCGCGGGGTCCGTCCCCGTCGACCTCGACGGCACCGGGACCGACCTGGCCGTGGGCTGCACGTACAAGTACCTCAACGCCGGGCCCGGTGCCCCCGCCTTCGCCTACCGGGCCCGCCGCCACGCCGACCTGCACCAACCGATCCACGGCTGGTTCGGCCAGGCCGACCAGTTCGCCACGGAGGCCGCCTACGACCCGCACCCCGACGCCCGCCAGCTGCTGGTCGGCACGCCGCCGGTGGCCGGCCTCCTGGCCGTGGACGAGGGCCTCGCCCTCCACGAGGAGGCCGGGGCGGACCGCACCGATGCGGTGGGTCGGTCACTGATGGCCCTGGTCACGACCGCGGCCCAGGCCGCGCTGGTGCCCCTCGGCGTGGCCGTGGCCACACCGCTCGACCCGGCCTGCCGGGGTCAGCACCTAGCGCTGCGCCACCACGACGCCCGCGCCCTGGTCGCGTCGCTGGCCGGAGACGGGATCGTGGCCGACCACCGCGAACCCGACGTGGTCCGTCTGGCCGCCGCACCGCTCCACACCCGTTTCGTCGACCTCTGGGACGCGGTCGAGTCCCTCCGCCGCCAGCTGACCTCCTGACCGGGGGACCACCCGGTCCCCCTCCCCTGGGAAGTGCTGCCCATTGTCGGCCTAGCCGGGATCGGTGAGGGTGGGGCCATGGCCGAGGTCTTCCACGACATCCCCGACATGCAGCGAGCCCTGGCCGCCTACCAGCAGCTGGCATCCCCGCTCAAGTCGACGCCTTCGGACGGTTCCTCCGGGAGACCAACGACAAGCTCGACGCCGCCCGAAGCCACCTCCGTCGCGTCGACGACTCGTTGCTCGAACCTCCACCGGAGCTGCGTCAGGTCATCAGCGACGTAAACAGCGCCGTGGGCCTGCTCGGGAAAACGGCCCGCGGCATGACCTCGGGCTCGGACTATGCCTCGCGCGTGGCGCAGCTGGCCCGTCGGGCCGACGAGGGCGGCGGCCTGCCCGGCCTCCAGGCCGCCAAGGCGGGCAAGAGCCTCGTAACCTTCGCCGCCGATCCCACCCTCGGCGGAGGGACGGCGGCCCTGACCAAGGCGATCAACACCGTCATCGGGGCGCCCCTTGTCGGCCGCACCGCGGAGGTGGTGGTCGACGCCCTCGCCGGTGCCTACCGCCACGGCTTGACCGGCGGAGGCGCGAAAGCGGTGCTGACTGCGCTCGGCAAGGGGCTCCGGGGGGCGGTCACCCCGATCGCGGACCTCGAGAGGCTGCGGAACGGATCACTGCCGCCCGACGCGGGCCGGTCGACGAGGCTGTTCGGGAAGATCGCACGCTTCGCCTTGCCGGCGGGAGTCGCCATCGACGGATTCTTCG
The DNA here is from genome assembly GCA_038233335.1 of Acidimicrobiales bacterium. Taxonomy (GTDB): domain Bacteria; phylum Actinomycetota; class Acidimicrobiia; order Acidimicrobiales; family Iamiaceae; genus Iamia. Next base: position 28,181 of record JBBSME010000002.1, read on the forward strand.
GCGTCAGCGCGGTGGCCGACATGCGCGAGCAGGGCCTGAAGGCGAGCAACGGCTTGGGCCTGAGCTCGGCGGTCACCGGCCTCGGCACCGCCGCCCTGCTGTTCACCGGGCCCCCGGGTTGGGCGGCGGCCGGCCTCGGCGCGATCAGCCTGGGCACGGGGATCGGCTCGACCGTGGCCAAGGGCAAGGAGGACGACGCTGAGCGGCGCAAGGCGGAGGAGGCCTGGCGGGAGAAGCTGCGGCGCAACCCCAACACCACCGACCTCCTGCGGCGCGACGGCCCCCTGATGACGCCCTTGACCCGCCTCCCGCCGTCGTCCCGGCCGCGCGTCAGCCGCATCCCGCCCTCGACCTCGGTCGCCCCGAGGACCGACCTGACCCACCCGAGCCGTCAGAGCCCGTCCCCGGCCCGCCGACGGGAGGGTGCCGGGGGGACCTGTGGGCCTGCGGCCCGGCCGGTGGGCACCTGAGCCGACGGTGGCGGCGGTGGCGCGACGCGCTGGCACCCACCCCGCACGCGGCGGTCCGGGTCGATCTCGCCGCCGTCGTCGACGGTACGGCGGCGCGCGACTGGTTCACGGTCCTGGCGTCGGGCCCGACCTGGTGGCTCGCCCAGGCCGATCCCGACGCCGCGGTCGAGGACCCGTCCCTGCTCGGCGACGATGCCGCCCCTGCGGTCACCGAGCCCATCGACGGCCCGGTGCTCCTCGGCCTGCTCGACCGCTGGCTTCCCGAGGAGCGGTCCGCAGGCGAGGCGACCGAGGCGGGCGTTGGCTGCCCGGGCCGGGAGGGTCGTACGCTCGGCGATCGATGACCGACGAGGCGCGCGACCCCACGATCGACGACTGGCGCCAGCGAGCGGAGTCGGAGCTGAAGGGGCGCAGCCCCGATGAGTTGACCGACACCCGGCCCGAGGGCATCGACGTCAAGCCGCTCTACACCGCCGCCGATCTGGACGGCGTCGACACCGGCGAGCTGCCCGGGTTCAGGCCCTTCACCCGCGGCGTGCGGGCCACCATGTACGCCAATCGGCCCTGGACCATCCGCCAGTACGCCGGGTTCTCCACCGCCGAAGAGTCCAACGCCTTCTACCGGCGCAACCTGGCCGCGGGCCAGCAGGGCGTCTCGGTCGCCTTCGACCTGGCCACCCACCGGGGCTACGACTCCGACCACCCGCGGGTGGTGGGCGACGTGGGCAAGGCCGGGGTGGCCATCGACTCGGTGGAGGACATGAAGATCCTCTTCGACGGCATCCCCCTGGAGAAGATGTCGGTCTCCATGACCATGAACGGCGCGGTGCTGCCCTGCCTGGCCAGCTTCATCGTGGCGGGCGAGGAGCAGGGCGTCGCCCTGGACCAGCTCAGCGGGACCATCCAGAACGACATCCTCAAGGAGTTCATGGTCCGCAACACCTACATCTACCCGCCCGAGCCGAGCATGCGGATCGTGTCGGACATCATCGTCTTCACGGCCGAGCACATGCCGCGGTACAACTCGATCTCGATCTCCGGCTACCACATGCAGGAGGCGGGGGCGACGGCCGACCAGGAGCTGGCCTTCACCATCGCCGACGGCCTGGAGTACGTCCGCTACGCCCTGGATCGGGGCCTCGACGTCGACGCCTTCGCCGGGCGGCTCAGCTTCTTCTTCGCCATCGGCATGGACTTCTTCATGGAGGTGGCCAAGCTGCGGGCCGCCCGCCTGCTCTGGCACGAGGTCATGAGCCAGTTCGAGCCCAAGAGCGAGAAGTCGCTGATGCTGCGGACCCACTGCCAGACCTCGGGCGTGTCGCTGACCGCGCTGGACCCCTACAACAACGTGATCCGCACCACCGTCGAGGCCCTGGCCGCGGTGATGGGCGGCACCCAGAGCCTGCACACCAACGCCTTCGACGAGGCTCTCGGCCTGCCCACCGACTTCAGCGCCCGCATCGCTCGCAACACCCAGCTGGTGCTCCAGGAGGAGACCGGCGTGCCCGACGTGGTCGATCCGCTGGGCGGCTCGTACTACGTCGAGGCCCTCACCCGGGATCTAGCCGACAAGGCCAGGGCCCTGATGACCGAGGTCGAGGACCTGGGCGGCATGACCAAGGCCGTCGAGTCGGGCATGCCCAAGCTGCGCATCGAGGAGTCGGCGGCCGAGCGCCAGGCCCGCATCGACCGGGGCGAGGAGGTCGTGGTCGGGGTGAACAAGTACCGCCTCGACGACCCCGAGCAGGTCGACGTGTTCGACATCGACAACGCCTCGGTGCTGGCCCAGCAGGTGGCCAAGCTGGAGCGCATCCGGGCCGAGCGCGACCAGGCCGCCTGCGACGCGGCGCTGGACGCGCTGCGCGACGGGGCCGCAGGCGACGGCAACCTGCTGGCCCTCTGCGTCGACGCCGCTCGGGCCAGGGCGACGGTGGGCGAGATGAGCGACGCCATGGAAGAGGTGTTCGGGCGCCATCGGGCCGAGGTCCGTACCCTCTCCGGCGTGTACGGCAAGGGCTACGAGGGCGACGAGGGCTTCGAGAAGATCCAGGCCGACGTGGAGGCGTTCGCGGCCGACGAGGGCCGCCGGCCCCGGATGCTGGTGGTCAAGATGGGCCAGGACGGCCACGACCGCGGCGCCAAGGTGATCGCCACCGCCTTCGCCGACATCGGCTTCGACGTCGATGTCGGCCCCCTCTTCCAGACACCGGCCGAGGCCGCCCGCGACGCGGTGGAGAACGACGTCCACATCGTCGGCGTGTCGTCCCAGGCCGCCGGGCACAAGACCCTCGTCCCCCACCTGATCGACGCCCTGCGCGAGGCCGGCGCCGACGACGTCCTGGTCGTCTGCGGCGGCGTCATCCCCCCCGGCGACCACCAGTTCCTGGCCGACGCCGGCGTGGCCGCCACCTTCGGCCCCGGCACCAACATCCCCGAGGCGGCCAAGCAGGTCCTCGACCTCCTCCGCGCCCGCCCCTGAGCCGGGCCCGAGCGGCCCCCCGCCGACGCAGGAGGCGGCAAGAGCGGGCAAGCACAGCATCGTTGCTCTCCGAGGCGCAGCCGAGGAGAACCCCCGCCGGACCGGACCTCTCTGCTGAGACAATGGGTACCCTGGTCGGCGTGGAGCTTGCGCTGCCTCCCGAGTGGGACATCACCTTCCCTGACGATCGGCCCCTGACCGTCGGGGACTTCATGCGGCTGCCCGACGGACCCCCGAGGTTCGAGCTGATCGATGGAGCCCTCGTCGTGAACCCCCCGCCGATCCCCCGGCACGCCCGCGACACCACCAACCTGACCCTGGTACTCCATGCCGCCTGCCCCGCCCACATGGAGGTGTTCGGATCCCCCGTCGCCTGGGTGGCCGACGACCGCAACGTCCTCGAACCCGACGTGTCGGTGTGCAGACGCGAAGACGTGGGCGAGAAGCGCCTCGACCTCCCACCCCTCCTCTGCGTGGAGATCCTCTCCCCCTCCACCCGACGGCGGGACCTGACCGTGAAACGGGACACCTACGAGCGCGGCGGGGTGGCCGCGTACTGGGTGATCGACCCGGACGGGCCCCGCCTCATCGCCTGGGACCTCGACGGCGACACCGGCACCTACGTCGAACGGGCCGACCTCACCGGTGAGGCCACCTTCAGCGCCACCGTCCCGTTCCCCGTCACCATCGACATCGCCTCCCTCGTCCGATAGCGGTCGAGTCGCCCTGGGCGTGTTCCTCTCCGGCGCCCACGTGGTCATCGACCTCCAAGGCTTCCACCCGGCGACACGCCACCCGCCACGATCGCCGCCGGTGACGACCACACCTGCGCCATCCAGGCCGACACCACCGGCCCGGGCACCGCTGACCCGAGGGCGCCACCTGTCCGAGCCCGACGCCACCACTGATCACCGAGAACCCGTCGAGTGGACCGTCGCACCCCCTGGGTACCCTTGGGGTCGTGGAGCTTGCGCTGCCTCCCGAGTGGGACATCACCTTCCCCGACGATCGGCCCCTGACCGTCGATGACTACCTGCGGCTGCCCGAAGGACCCCCCAACTTCGAGCTGATCGATGGAGCCATCGTCGTGAACCCCGTTCCCGTCCCCCTCCACGCCCGCATCGCGTCGCACCTCACCTTCGCCCTCATGAGCGCCTGCCCGCCCGGCATGGAGGTGTTCGGCTCGCCGGTGGACTGGGTCGCTGACGACCACAACGTCCTCGAACCGGACGTGTCGGTGTGCGAGCAGGACAAGGTAGGCGAGAAGCGCCTGTACCTGCCGCCGGTGCTCTGCGTCGAGATCCTCTCACCCTCCACCCGACGGCGGGACCTGACCGTGACGCGCGGCATCTACGAGCGAGGCGGGGTCACCGCCTACTGGGTCATCGACCCTGTGGGGCCCCGGTTCCTCGCCTGGGACCTCGACCCCGCCACCGGCAGGTACGTCGATCGGGCCGACCTTGTGGGTGAAGCGACCTTCGATGCCACCATCCCCTACCCCGTCACCATCGACGTCGCCGCCCTGATCCGGTGACGGCGGCCGGGGTCCGGCCCCGTCGCCGGTAGCCTCGTGCTGATGAGCACCGTCTTCGTCGGCGAACGACCGCCTGAGGTCGATGCCTGGCTGCAGAGGCGGCGCGAGCTCGGTCAGGACCTGTTCGACGAGGTGTGGGAGGGCTCCTACCACGTGGCACCAGCACCGCACCGCCGGCACGGCGACATCGACGACCAGGTCGCGTTCCTCCTTCGCCCCGCCGCTCTGGCGGCCGGCCTGCACCCCACGGGACCGTGCAACCTCGGCGTCAGGGATGACTATCGGGTGCCCGACCGGGCGTACCTCCGCTCGGACCAACCGCTCACCTACGAACCCACCGCTGCGCTGGTGGTCGAGATCCACTCGCCCGGCGACGAGACCTACCGGAAGCTCGACTTTTACCTCGCCTGTGGCGTGGACGAGCTCCTGGTGGTCGACCCCCAAGACCGCACCGTCCAGTGGTTCGCTCGGGGGGACGGCGCGTTCGTCCAGACCGGTGCGAGTGAGCTGATCGAGATCACCGCCGACGGGCTGGCCGCCGACATCGACTGGCCCGCCTGACCCAGCCCGGCCACTGAGGTTCCGGTGGCATGGCACGCCACGAACTGTCGAGTGGCCCTCGCTTGCGTCGGGGTACTCTGTGACCCGTGGAGCTTGCGCTGCCTCCCGAGTGGGACCTCACCTTCCCCGACGATCGACCTCTCACCGTCGACGACTACCTGCGGCTGCCCGAAGGACCCCCCAACTTCGAGCTGATCGATGGAGCCATCGTCGTGAACCCTGTGCCCATCCCCCTGCACGCCCTCGTCGCGGGCAACCTCCACTTCGCCCTCCGGTCTGCCTGCCCGCCGCACCTGGTGGTGTTCGGCTCGCCAGTGGACTGGGTAGCCGACGAGCACGACGTCCTGGAACCAGACGTGTCGGTGTGTGAGCGCGACAAGGTGGGTGACAAGCGCCTGTACCTGCCGCCGGTGCTCTGCGCGGAGATCCTCTCACCATCGAACCGCCGGCGGGACCTGACCGTGAAGCGGGACATCTACGAGCGAGGAGGCGTCCGCGCCTACTGGGTCATCGATCCGATCGGGCCGCGCCTCCTCGTCCACGAGCTCGACCACGACACCGGCACCTACGTGGAGAGGGCAGACCTCGACGGAGAGGCCACCTTCGAGGCCACCGTCCCCTTCCCCGTCACCATCGACGTCGCTGCCCTCATCCTCTGAACCTGAGGGACCACGGTGGCGTGCGGACCGATGAAGGGGACCGATGGCGGTCGTCCTGCCTAGCCTCTGCGGGTGACCGCCGACCCCGTCTCCGACCTCGTCGCGGGCATCGCTGACGGCGACCGCCGGGCCCTGGCCCGGGGGATCACCCTGGTCGAGTCGACCCGCCCCGATCACCGGGAGCAGGCCGCCAGGCTGGTCAGCAACCTGCTGGAGCGCACCGGCGGCGCCGTGCGGCTGGGGATCAGCGGGCCCCCGGGCGTGGGCAAGTCCACCTTCATCGAGGCCTTCGGCCGGCTCCTGACCTCCCAGGGCCACCAGGTGGCGGTCCTTGCGGTCGACCCGACCAGCTCCCGCTCCGGGGGCTCGATCCTGGGCGACAAGACCCGGATGGAGGAGCTGGCCAAGGATCCTGCGGCATTCGTGCGGCCCTCGCCCTCGGGCCGCGCCCTCGGAGGGGTCACCCGCAGCACCCGTGAGGCGCTGCTGCTGTGCGAGGCCGCGGGCTTCGACGTGGTCCTGGTCGAGACGGTCGGGGTGGGCCAGAGCGAGGTGGCCGTGGCCGACCTCACCGACCTCTTCGTGCTGCTCGCGTCGCCCACCGGCGGCGACGACCTCCAGGGCATCAAGCGGGGGATCATGGAGCTGGCCGACATCGTGGTCGTGACCAAGGCCGACGGCGACCTGGCCGCCAAGGCGGCCCACGCCGCCGCCGACATCAGGCGCGCCCTCCTCCTGCTGCGTCCCCGCCACGAGGCCCTCACCCCGGTGACGCTGGAGGCCTCGGCCGTGGACGGGACCGGGGTCGAGGAGGTGTGGGCGGCGGTGGCCGAGGCCCACGCGGCCCTGCAGGCCGACGGCACCCTCGACCGCCTCCGGGCCGAGCAGGCCCGGGACTGGCTCTGGTCTGAGCTGCGAGGGGCGCTGGAGCTGCTTGTGCGCACCGACCCGGGGGTGGCCGCCGCCCTACCCGAGGTCGAAGCGGCGGTGGGCGACGGAGAGCTGTCGCCGGCCGCCGGCGCGGCCCGGCTGCTCGAGCATTTGGACCTCTCCTGAGCCCCGCGACGTCCTCTGCGCCCGCGCCCGACCCGAGGGTGCGCGGCGGTCGGTCCCGGGGGGCACGGACCTCCGCAGCGACGACGCTGCGCGTCGTCCCCCTCTCGGTCTGGGCCCTGTGTGCGCTCTTCGGCGTGCTCCTGGCCGTCTCCTCGGTGGCCGCCCCGCTGTTCTTCGCCCCGGACGAGTTCGTGCACGCCGACCTCGCCATCCGCCTAGCGGACGACCCCCACTACCCCGAGCACGACGGACGGCGCACCTCGGCCGCGGTCAAGCGCGTGGCCATCCCCTACTTCGGTGACGACACCCGCAACCCCGACATGGCCGCCGCCGACGCCCCGCCCAAGGCCGGCCGCAAGGACATCCGGGCCCTGGGCGGGTCCGGGGACGACCCCGGGGGAAGCTTCAACCAGCAGCCCCAGCACCCCCCGCTCTACTACCAGTCCCTGGGCCTGGTGCTCCGGGTCGAGCGCATGGTGCACCCGGGGGCCGACCCCCCCGCTCTGGTCACCGAGGTCGGTCTGCTCCGCCTGGTCAACGCGGCCCTGCTGGTCCTGCTGCCGCTCGCCGCGTGGGCCACCGCCCACCGCCTGGGGGCGGCGCGGCGCACCGCCATCACCGCCGCGGCCCTCGTCCTGATCGTCCCCCAGCTGACCCACATCGGCTCGACGATCAACAACGACAACCTCCTCACCGCGCTGGCCTCGGCCCTGGCCGTGCTCCTCGCCGGCGTGGTCTGCGGCAACCGCTCGGCCCGCACCGCCGCCCTCGTCGCGGTGGTGACCGGCCTGGCCCTCTTGACCAAGGCCTTCGCTCTCCTGCTGCTGCCCTGGATCGCGGTGGCCTACCTGGTGGCCGCCCGCCGCCGGGCCACCAGGACCCGTCCCGCCGACGCGCCGGCTCCGGCCTCGCCGGTGGAGCGGGCCCGGGCGGCCCTGGACTGGCCGACGGTCGCGGTCGGGGTGGCCAGCGGCGCGGGCGCAGCCCTCATCAGCGGATGGTGGTGGGTCGGCAACCTGATCCGGACGGGGTCCCTGGCCCCCTCCCTGGAGGACCAGCTGGTCCCCACCCTGCCCGGGTTCTCACCCGACACCGAGTTCTTCGCCCTCCGGTTCGGCGCCTTCTTCACGGAGCGCTTCTGGGGTTGGTTCGGGCTCTTCTCGGCCCGGATGCCGCTCTGGATGATCGGGTTGGCCACCGCCGCCCTGGTCCTCGTGGTGGTCGTCGGCCTGACCCGGCCACCGGTGGGCCTGAAGCGGTCCGACCTGTGGATCCAGCTGGTGCCGGTGGTCGGCGTGGGCGCCTTCGTGGTCCAGCACGCCTGGAGCATCTACGCCCGCAGCGGCCAGACGCCGTTCATCCAGGGCCGGTACCTGTTTGCGGTGATCGTGCCCCTGCTGGTCGTGGCGGCCGCCGGCCTCTCCCGGATCGCCCGCCGGTGGTCCGCAGTGGTCGCGGTCGCCGTCGGCCTGGCCCTCCACGCCATCGGCTTCGCCACCATGCTCGACGGCTTCTGGGGCGCGCCCGGTGACGGGCGGCGGGGTGAGGTGCGGGCCCTGGTGGCCTGGAGCGCCTGGCCCGGCGAGTCCCTGGGGGTCGGAGCGGTGCTGGGCGTGGTCGTGGGGACTGCGGCGATCGGGGTCCTGGCCCTCGACCTGTGGCGTCACGACCTCGCCCCTCGGACCGCCGGGCCACCGCCCCGACCCGAGCCCTCGGGCGAGACGCCCGCAGTGTCGCCGTCCCGGGGTTCTGGAGCCGCGGAAGGCGACCGATAGCCTCGGCGGCCATGGACGAGGAACCCGTCACCGTCGCCACCGACGCCGACCTGGAGGTCGCTGTCGCCGGCGAGGAGATCGACGTCAGCATCGTCTTGCCCGTCTACAACGAGAAGGGGCACCTGCGACAGGAGATCGACCGCATCGGGGCGGCCATGGACGCGTCGGAGATGAGCTACGAGATCATCGTCATCGACGACGGCTCCAACGACGGCTCCGGCGAGGCCCTGCGCCAGGTGGAGGGCATCCGGCTCATCCAGTTCCTCACCAACCGGGGCTCGGGCTCGGCCCGCAAGTACGGCACCCGGGCGTCACGGGGGCGGATCGTGGTCTGGACCGACGTCGACATGTCGTACCCCAACGACCTCATCCCCGAGCTGGTGCGGGAGATGGAGGGCTACGACCAGGTGGTCGGGGCCCGCACCTCCGAGGAGGGCACCCACAAGCTGTTCCGGGTGCCGGCCAAGGCGTTCATCCGCAAGCTGGCCTCCTACCTCGTCCAGACGCCCATCCCCGACCTGAACTCGGGCATGCGGGCCTTCCGCCGGGACGTGGCCCTCCAGTACGTGAGCCAGCTGCCCCCCGGGTTCAGCTGCGTCACCACCATCACCCTCACCTTCCTGGCCCACGGCTACACGGTGAAGTACTGGCCCATCACCTACTCGGAACGGGCCGGCGAGTCGAAGTTCCACTGGGCCTCGGACACCCGGCGCTACCTGCTCCAGGTCATCCGCATGACCCTGTCGTTCGACCCCTTCCGGGTCTTCCTCCCCATCGGGTTCCTGTTCACCTTCATCGGTCTGGCCAAGCTGGGCTACGACGTGGTCGCCAACGATTTCAAGGTGGCCATCAACACCCTGCTCATCCTGCTGGTCGCCTTCCAGGTGTTCGTCATCGGGATGCTGGCCGACCTGATCGGCCGGGCCACCCGGGCCACCCACGAGGTGCAGCCCGCGGCCGGCTTCACCCGCGACGTGGCGCCGACATTCCCGCCCGCGCATCGGTCCCGCGCCGCCGGTCCGTCGGGCGAGCCGTCGGCGGCGGCGACGTCAGGCGAGATGGTCCCGTGACCGACGTGGCCGACCGGGAGGGCGACGTCCCCACCGGCAACACCTACGACAAGTACGCCTCGCAGAACCCCATCGAGCGACGCCTCATGGACGGCTTCTTCGGCGCCCTGGATGCCTCGCTCCCCAGCCGTGCCCCCGCCGCCGCGCTGGAGGTCGGGGTGGGCGAGGGCGAGGTGTCCGAGCGGCTCCGGGCCCGCTGGCCCGAGGTGCCCATCGCCGGCATCGACCTCCCCGACCACGAGCTGGCCGCCCACTGGATCGGCAAGGCCCACTCCGGCGCCTTCGCCGACATCGTCCGCCTGCCCTTCCCCGACGACTCCTTCGACCTGGTGCTGGCCATCGAGGTGCTCGAGCACGTGCCCGACCCCATCGGCGCCCTGGGCGAGCTGAACCGGGTGTGTCGTCGCGACGTGGTGCTGTCGGTGCCCCGCGAGCGGATCTGGTCGGCGGCCAACATGGCCCGGGGCAAGTACCTGAAGGACCTGGGCAACACGCCGGGCCACATCAACCACTGGTCCAAGAAGGGCTTCGCCGAGATGGTGGGCTCCACCTTCACCGTGCGCGACGTCCGGGCCCCGTTCCCCTGGACCATGGTCGCCGCGTCCGTCCGCTCCCCCACCTGAGAAGTCGCCTGGCCGAGCCGGGCGAGCGCCTGGCCAGCCGGTCCTACGCTGCGGCGATGGCTGAGGCTGCGCCGTGGTGGCGGACGACCACGATCTACCAGGTGTACCCGCGCTCCTTCGCCGACTCGGACGGTGACGGGATCGGGGACCTGCCTGGGCTGATCGACCGGCTCGACCACCTGGTCGACCTGGGCGTGGGCACGGTGTGGGTGTCGCCGTTCTTCGCCAGCCCGCAGCGCGACGTGGGCTACGACGTCTCCGACTACCGCGACGTCGCCCCCGAGTACGGCACCCTCGACGACGCCCAGCGCCTCATCGACCGAGCCCACGACCTCGGCCTCAAGGTGCTGTTCGACCTCGTCCTCAACCACACCTCCGACGAGCACCCCTGGTTCGTCGAGTCCCGGTCGTCCCGGACCGGCCCCAAGGCCGACTGGTACGTGTGGCACGACGGTCGGCGCGGGCCCGGCGGACGCCGACGGCCACCCAACAACTGGCGCTCCGAGCTGCAGATCCCCCGAGCCTGGCAGTGGAGCGACGAGCGCGAGCAGTGGTACCTGGCCACCTTCCTCCCCTTCCAGCCCGACCTCAACTGGCGCAACCCCGAGCTCCGGGCCGAGATGTTCGACACCGTGCGCACCTGGCTCGACCGGGGCGTCGACGGCTTCCGGCTCGACATCTTCGGCTCGATCATGCACGACGAGCTGCTGCGCGACAACGGCCGCCGACCTCAGCTGGCCGGGGGTCTGCCCCGGCTGCAGACCCCGAACCGCACCCTCAACACCGACGACAACATCGCCCTGGCCGCCGACCTCCGGGAGGTGACCGACGAGCTCCCCGGCGACCGGGTGCTGCTGGGCGAGGTGTTCGGACCGGCCGAGACGCTGAAGCGCTACGTGCACGACTCCGGCCGGGACGGACTGCACCTCGTGTTCCTGTTCGACTTCCTCGCGGCCCGCTACGACGGGGCCACCCTCCACGACCTCATCGCCCGGTTCGAGCGCGACCTGCCGGACCCGATGCTGCCGACCTACGTCCTGGAGAACCACGACCGCACCCGCTCGCTGTCCCGCGTCGGCGGCGACCTGGACAAGGCCCGGGTCCTGGCCACGCTGCTGTGCACCCTTCGGGGCGTGCCGGTCATCTACCAGGGCCAGGAGATCGGGATGGTCAACCGCTACATCCCCCTCCGCCAGGCCCAGGACCCGGTGCCGGCGCAGGTGGCCCGCTGGCTCCCCGAGGCCCTCAACCGGCGACTGCCCGAGCGGCTCAACCGCGACGAGGTCCGCACGCCCATGCAGTGGGACGGCTCCCCCGGAGCGGGGTTCACCGACCCCGGGGCGGAGCCCTGGCTCCCCATCCACGCCAACCACACCGTCCGCAACGTGGCTGCGCAGACCGACGATCCCGGCTCGCTGCTCTCCTGGTACCGGTCCCTGCTGCACCTGCGCGCTGCGAGCCCGGCCCTCCACGGCGGCCGCCTCACCCTGCTCCCCTCCCCCAGCCCCGACGTGATCCGGTTTCAGCGGGAGGCGGACGGCCAGCGGTTCCTGGTGTTCGCCAACCTGGGTGACCAACCCACCACCCAAGCCCTGCCCGACGGAGCCGAGATCACCCTGGCCAGTCGAGGGTCGATCCGATCGTCGTCCGCAGGACTCGACCTCCCCGCCCACAGCGCCGCGGTGCTCCACCTGTCCAGCGGCGGGGGCAGCCAGGGCAATGGTGCTGGCGCGCCGACGACCGACGGAGGGTCGGAACCGGCCTGACCGGATCGAGGGCGGCTGATCAGCCCTCCTCACGGCCCGCGCCCTGAGGGGGCCGCCCCGGGACCGGCTCACTCTCGTCAGGCGTAGCCGGCCAGCGGCACCCCGGCGGTGTCGACCCGGGTGTTGCTCGGGCTCCCGCTCGGGTAGGTGCGACGCCCGGTGCCGTCGGGCGCGCGACGCACGTCGCGGTCGTCGTCGGGGAGATCCCACGGCCGACCCAGGGCGAAGCCGACGACGGCCGCCAACGCACCGGCCGCGAACATCACCGGAGCCGCACCCCCGGCGAAGGGCGCAGCGGCCAGCAGGCCGTCGGACACCAGGGCCAGGACGTCCTTGGCGTCGGGGTCCACGATCAGGTCGGCCACGTCGGCAATGAGCCCCGCAGCAGCCAGGGGAACGGCCCACCGACCGATCTTGGTGGCATCTCCCGCCCCCGCCACCAGGCCCCGCACGCCCCGGGCGACGTCCTTGCCCCACCCCAGGTCTTCCACGGCCTGGCCGATCGCCTCTTGCTGATCGGGGTCGATCGCCACGCCCAGGGCCGCCACCACCTGCCCCACCAGCGGCGCCGGCGCCGGACCGGGCTCGTCTGGTGGCTCGAGGTGTGCGCCGGTGACGATGTCGCCGACCACGTCGCGGGCCGGGGCCAGGCCCGACAGGGCCTCTTTGTCCTCGTCGGCCTGGGCCCGGTGGCTCACCTCGAGCAGGAAGGGCAGGCGCGCCAGGGCAACCGGCCCGAGGCTTCGGCGCAGGGTGGCCAGGAACGCGGGCGAGTGGGTGCGGCGGTCGACCTGGCGCAGGAGCCCGGCCAGGACGCTCCACCGGGGCGGATCCCGCTCCAGCGCCTCGGAGATCCGCTCGGCCAGCTCCGTCGCGCTCGTCTCGGCCGCGGCTCGCGACCGGAACACCACGTCGGGGAGGGGCAGGGCCGAGGGGAGGGAGTCGATGATGCGACGACGCCGCTCGATGCCATCGGCCTGGACCCGGCACCACTCGGCCACCCGACGCAGCTCGGCCTCCTGGCCGGCTGCCGACTCCTCGGTCCCGATCAGCGCGCCGGCCACGTCGCGCTGTCCCCGCCGACAGCCGTCGGCGAGGGTCCCGAGGTAGGTCTGGAGCGCGGCCAGGCGCAGCGGTTCGAGGGCGACGACCCCGGCCTCAGGCATCGCGGCCACCTCCGATGAGAGCGTCGGCGAAGGTCAGAGGCGGGACGGCTGGGGGCGGGAGGTGGAGTCCGGGGACCACCGACCCGGGGTCCAGTCCCTGCCCACCCTCCCGTCGGAGGGGCCCGGCGGCCACCGCGGCCCGCCGGGCCTCGGCGGCCCGCTGGGCCTCGGCCGCGGCGGCCGCCTCGAGCGCATCAGCCCGTCGATCGAGGCGGTCGGCGCAGCGGGTCAGGTCGACGACGACGGTCGCCATCTGGTCCTCGATCCCGACCGCGGCCCGGCGGTGGCTGGTGGCTGCCGGCCCCTGCCAGGTGGCGTGACCACCGAGGCCGGCCAGCGGATCGAGCCCGGCGTCGAGGCGGCGTGCAGTGGCACGGAGTCGGTCCGCGGCAGCGCGGAGGTGAGCAGGGGTCGGGGCCATGGGCCCTCCCTCGGGAGCGGAGCAGGTCTCGGGGGAAGAGCCGCCCCTCTGGTGCCCGCCGCGCCGCGGTGACAAACATCGAGATGCCCCGACATGCCGCCCTGAGCCATTCGGGCTCGGGGGGCGACGCGGACGGGTGGGCGACGCTCACCGAGCGCGCGCCTCCCGGGCGGCCAGCACCTGCTCCAGGAAGGCCTCGTCGCCGCCGGTGCGGTCGGGACCGCTCACCACGGGCTCCAGCCGACGGGCCAGCTCGGCGGCCACGCGCGCCCGAGCCTCGGCGTCGAGCAGGAGGTCGTCCGAAGCAGCGGGACGGACCGCCCCCGGCACCACCAACCCGGCTGAGGACCGCGCCCCGATGCTCCGCACCACCAGGGTGCCGGCGGCCAGGTCACCGAGGCGCTGGTGCCGGGGCGTCACCAGCACGGCGATGGCGCCCACCGAGTAGAGGGAGGGCAGGAAGTCGACGATCCGGACGATGTTGCGCACGGCGGCGGGCACGAGGGAGACGGTGGCCCCGTCCTCCATGACCAGCTGGAGGCCGGTCAGCCGGCGACCCGGCGTCCGGCCGCCGCCGAAGGCGTCGAAGGCCGCGGGGACGACCACCCCCACCACCAGGACCACGACCGCGGCCAGGGCCGGACCCGCCGATCCTCCGAGGCTGGCCGCCGCCAGCAGGAAGGGGGCGATGACCGCGGCCTAGAGCGTGGTGTCGACCAACGACGACAGGAAGCGCGAGCCGAGGCCGGCCACCACCAGCTCGAGGTCCACCCCTCGGGGGTCGGCACGGTGATCCGATCCTCGATCTCCACCGCCCGGACGCTACCGGCTGGCGCGCTCAGGCCACCTCGGCCAGGAGGCGGTCCTCCGCGTGCGCGCAGCCATCGCAGGCGGCGACGTGGACGGCGATGGCCCGCACCGCCCGGGCGCCGAAGCGGCCGATCCCTGCCGCCCGCAGCGCGACCTGGAGGCGACGGCACCCACCCTCGCCGGCATCCCAGAGGAGGCGGGCGGGGACGGCCCGGGCCAGCCGGCGGCGCATCTGGAACAGCCGCTGGTCGGCGGCGGCCGGCGTGGTCCCGAGGACGGCGGCCACCTCGGCCGGCTCCAGCCCGAGGCCCAGCTGCATCTGCAGCAGCGTCCGGTCGGCGGCACCCAGGCCGTCCGCTGCGGCCCACAGCAGGGCCGTCACCGCAGCGCCGTCGACCTCGCCGAGAGTGCAGTCCCCGTGGCGCGGGTCGATGTGGGGGTGCCGGGGGTCGATCGCCCGCAGGGCGGTCACCGCATGGGTGCCGTGACGGTCCGCCTCGACCAGCTCACCAGGAGGTGCGGGTGTGAGAGTGGCGGTCATGGTCATCCCTTCGGTGCTCGTTCGGAACAGCATGAGGGCCCGGCTTGGCGTCCGGTAGGGGGCGACGTCCCCGGGGAGCGGTCCCCCTCCATCGGACACCGGCCCGCCGTCCACGAGGACATCCCGTAGCCTGCCTGCCGCCATGGACGCCACGACCACCCGGGCGGCCGACGGTCCGCCCCTGCGGGGAGTCGACCGGTTCATCGCCGAGCGGAGCACGGACTGGGCCCAGCTGACCGACCTGGTGCGCCGGGCCGGAGGATCGCTCCACCGGCTCGGCCCCGAGGATGTGCTGGCGCTGGGCGAGGGCTACGGGGCGGTCGCTGCCGACCTGGCCCGAGCGCGCCCGCACCGGCTGGGGCCGCCGATCCCTTCGCTCCGCTCGCCTCCGCCTGACGTCCCCCCACCACCAAACCGGCGGCAGCTGTCAACGGTCTTGCTCGACAAGTGCCGCCGGTTCGCGTCCGATGTCTGGCGGCGCGGCCCGGCAGGCTCCGGTCAGAGGCGGGCGGCGGACTTGGCGTTGAGGTAGGCCGCGACCACGGCGGAGGAGAGGCGCTCGGGAGGGGCCTCGACCACCCGGGCGCCGCGCTGGGCGATCTCGGCCGCGGCTCGGTCCCGAGCCGACAGCATCCGGGTGGCCACTGTGCTCCGCAGCGCGGACTCGGCCGGATTGCCCCCCGGCGCCGTCCCCTCCGCGGCGACGAGGAGCTCGACGTCGGTGCAGGAGGCCACGACCACGGCGTGGCGCCGGACCAGGACGGGGACGGCCTCGAGCAGGGCCGCGGCCGCGGCCGGGTCGACCAGGTCGGTGAGCACCACCACCAAGGCCCGCTTGGTGGTACCGACGGCGCGGAAGGCCAGCTCGAGGGCGGACGCGCGTCCGCACCTCGTCGTCGAAGGCAACCGTCCCGCACCGATCGCCGAGGGTGTCGGCCACCGCGGCCAGGGCGGCGGCCGCGTCGATGGCCACGTCGAGGCGGGTGCGGTCGGCGTCGGTCCCGTCGGCGTCGCGGACCGGGGCGGCCATCAGCTGGCCCAGGTCGACCAGCGCGACCACGTCGCGCTCGGTGTCCTCCCGGTACTGGTTCGTCATCGGGCGGCCCCGTCGGGCGGTGGCCACCCAGTTGACGTGGCGGACGTCGTCGTCGGGTGGCCGACCCCGTCGGTCCCCGCCTCCGCGGTCGGTCAGGCGTCGGGGAGGGCGTCGGCCGCCGCCGGCGCACCCGGTCCGGCCAGGTCCGCCGCCGGGGCGGCGTCAGGATCACGCCCGGGCAACCGGTACCGGCGCAGCAGCGCGGCGGCCACGGCCGCCCCTCCCCCGTCGACCACGATGAACAGCACCCGGGTGGCCACGGCCACAGTGGCCCCCAGCTCGGGGGACAGCCCGCTGGCGGCGATGAACACCGTCTCGCGCACGCCGGCGCCGGCGGGGACGGGCACGGCGAGGAACCCGGCGATCCAGCTCAGCACGGCGGCGAAGGCGATCCGGCTGGGTGAGGCGTCGGGGTCGATGGCCTGGGCCATGGCCGCGGTGGCCCCGCCGATGAACAGCCAGGTGGGGATGTAGCGCACCACCACGCCGACGGTGTCCCGCCACGCCGGCACCTCGAGGGTCAGGGGGCGCTTGGTCAGCCGCCGGACCAGGCCCAGGGCCCGCTCGATCACCTTCGGGTGGAGGAGGGCCAGGCCCAATGGCAGCAGGACCAGCACCAGGGCCGCGCCCCCCGGACCGTCGTCGCCCAGGGCGAAGGGCAGCAGCGCGATGGCGGCCATCATGGCCGCCAGGTACAGCGTGACCAGGGAGAGGGCGACGCTGGCGTAGGCCCGGGGCCCGGGCACACCCCCGCGCCGGGCCAGCTCGCCCCGGCCCAGGACCGGCCACACCCCGCCGGGCAGGTACTTGCCCAGCTCACCGACGAAGTACCAGCCCAGGACGCGGAGGCGGGCCACTCGGGCGCCCAGGAGCACGAGCACCTCGGTCCAGACCCAGCCGATGCTGGCCATGCCCAGGATGCAGAGCAGGAAGCAGGCCGCGACCCAGGCCGGCGAGGCGTCGAGGATCGCTTGGCGGACCTCGCTCCACTCCGATGACAGCGTGCGGATGACGAAGGCGCAGGTCAGCCCGCCGATCAGCACCCCGGCGACGGTGGAGACCTGGGCCAGGCGCTTCTTGCCCGTCCGCGGGGCGGGGACGGCGTCCATCGGGGCGAGGCTACGCCCCCTGTCGGCGCCGGTTGCAGCCCGGGCCGGGGAGCCGGAGGGTCAGCCCGGGGGCGGGGCGAGGGGCAGTGGCGCGCACAGCCCCTCGGCCTCGGCGACCTGGATGCGGTCGCGGTTCTCCCAGGTGATCTCGTTGGTCGGGTCGGCCTGCACCTTGTACTCGCGGAAGGAGGTCTCCAGCGCGTCGTAGGCCACCAACCGGCCCCGCAGCGAGTCGCCCAGGTCGAGGATCAGCTTGATCGCCTCGAGGCCCTGGAGCGAGCCGACGATGCCGGGCAGCACGCCCAGCACCCCGGCCTCGGCGCACGACGGGGCCATGTCGGCCGGTGGCGGCTCGGGCACCATGTCGCGGTAGGTGGGCCCGTCCTTGGGGTCGAAGACGGTGACCATGCCTTCGAAGCGGAAGATCGAGCCGTGCACGACGGGGATGCCCAGCTTCACCGAGGCGTCGTTGACCAGGTAGCGGGTCGGGAAGTTGTCGGTGCCGTCGACGATCACGTCCCAGCCGTCGCCGTCGGGCCCGGACAGGATGTCGATGACGTTGTCCTCGCCCAGCCGGGTGTCGTAGGTGACGACGTCGACGTCGGGGTTGAGCAGGGTGAGGGTCTTCTTGGCCGAGTCGACCTTGCGGTCACCGATGCGGTCGATGTTGTGGAGGACCTGGCGCTGGAGGTTCGAGTCGTCGACCACGTCCATGTCGATGATGCCGAGGGTGCCAACCCCGGCCGCGGCCAGGTAGAGAGCGGCCGGTGAGCCGAGGCCGCCGGCACCGAGCAGGAGGACCTTGGCGTCGAGGAGCTTCTGCTGGCCCTCGTCGCCGACCTCGGGCAGGAGCAGGTGGCGCTTGTAGCGGTTGCGCTGCTCGGGGGTGAGGGTCTGGGGCAGGGCCCAGTCGCGGCCCTCGTCCTTCCACTGGTTGAACCCGCCCATGACCGAGACGGCGTTGGTGAAGCCCAGCTCCTGCAGGCTCTTGACGGCCAGCGCGGACCGGGTGCCGCCGGCGCAGTGGACGATGAGCGGGGTGTCCTTGTCGGGGATGCGGCCCTCGACGCCGGTCTCCAGCGTGCCCCGGGGGATGAACACCGCACCGGGGATGGCACCCTGCTCGTACTCGTCGGCCTCGCGCACGTCGAGCACGACGGCGCCCTCCTGATGGCGCATCTCGTCGGCCTCCTCGGTGGAGACCTCCTGGATCTGGGCCTTGGTGGCGGCCAGCACCTCACGGAAGCTCGGCATGTCGATCCTCACGTCGTCGTCGTCCTCGAGCCGGTCCTCGACTCGCACAGGGGAAAACCCTACCCAACCGGTCACCTATTCCCCAGGACCGTCCCCCGACCGGTGGCGGGCCAGGACGGAGCACCGCCGCGCCTCGGTCGGCTGGCGGCTCTAGGGTCCCGCGCCGTGTCCGACCCGGTGAGCGCCCGAGGTTTCCGCCTGGCAGTGGCGGCGATGACGGCCGCGGCGCTGATCTTCCACCTGGTCGCCAGCTGGCCCGTCGACCACCCCTCGGTGGTGTTCGATGAGACCGGCTACCTCGGCAACGCCCGGTGGCTGGCCGGTGCGGGGGCCGGTTGGGAGATGCCCACCGCACCCCACTACGCGATCGGGTACCCCCTGGTCCTGGCCCCGGTGACCCGCTTGTTCACCGAGGCCGACGCGCAGTGGCGCGCCATCCTGGCGGTCAACGCGGCCCTGCTCGCCTCCCTCGTGCCCCTCCTCGTCCTCGTGGCCCGCCGGGTTCTCGGCGCCACCCGGACCCAGGCCCTGGTGGCCGCGGCCGTCGGCGCCCTCGCCCCTGCGGTGGTGGCCGCCGGCGTCTCGGCCATCGCGGAGAACCTGGCCCTCCCCCTGGTCCCGGCCAGCCTGCTGGCCCTCCACGCCACCACCCGGCGCCGGCCCGGGCCCACGGGGTTCCTGTTCGGCCCCACGATCGCACTGCTCTACGCCACCCATGCCCGCTTCGTGGTGGCGGTGGCGGTGGGCCTGGCGGTCCTGGCCGTGGGGGCCCGCCAGCGGCTGATCCCGCCGGCGGTGGCCGCGGTGAACGCCGCCCTCCTCGTCGGGGGCACCATCGCCAGCGTGGTCGCGACCCGCGCCGTGGAGGCGGCCCGGTGGACCAACGTCGAGAACCTGGAGGGTGGGGTCGGTGAGGTGCGGTCCCTCGTCACCTCGCCATCCGGGGTGGGCGAGCTGGCCATGACCTCGGTGGGCCAGGCCTGGTACCTGGCCGCGGGGTCGCTGGGCCTCACCGTGGTCGGCGTCGCCGGCCTGGTCACCCTGCTCCGAGCTCGGGCCGGGCCGGGAGGCGACAGATCGGAGGAGCCCCCCACGGTCGCGCCGACGGCCGCCATCGGCCCGGGTGCGGGCACGGTGGACCGCCTGGCCATCGGGTTCCTGCTGGCCCTGGCCCTCGGGGTGTTCGGGGCATCGGTCGCGTTCTTCGCCCAGAACCAGTTCCGGGCCGACCACCTCGTCTACGGCCGCCACAACGACTCCTTCACCCCCCTGTGGCTGGTGGCCGCGATCCTCACCATCGCCCGGACCCCCCGCCCCCGCCTCCGCCAGCTCTTCCTGCTGGCCGGCGGCACCACCGTGGCCCTCTTCGGGGTGCTGTCCCTGACCCGCGATCCGGGCGGGCTCGGTGGTCGCTACTCAGCCTTTGCCGTCCCGGCCATCATCCGGTACGTCGCCGGCGATCCGCCGGGCACCTTCTGGCGGGCGACGGTCGCCGGCCTGGTGGGGCTGGCGATCGTGTTCCTCGTCGGCGCAGTGATGCGCCGACCGGTCGTGCTCGTGCCCGCGCTGGTGGTCTGGTTCGCCTGGGCCGGCTTCGGCACCGTCAGCGCCACCGCGGGCTACCAGGACACGATCTACCAGGACTGGAACGTCCCGGCCGAGGTCCGGCGCCTGGAGGTCGAGGGGATCAGCATCGACGTGCGATCGGTGGAGGCCGCCTTCCCCGCCCTCAGCTACCCGTTCCACCTGCCCGACGTGCGGTTCACGACCTTCGACCCTGCCTTCGGCGAGGGCCCCGACCAGGAGCTCGTGCTGGCGCGGCCCGACGACCCCACGCGCCAGGCCGAGGGGGACCGCATCGCCCTCATCGACGGCGGTGGCTTCTACCCGTTCTGGGACGCGCCCGATGGCGTCGCCCTGTGGGTCCGTCCCGGGCCGGAGCAGGACCGCCTGGCTGAGGCCGGACTGCTCCTCCCGCCGGGATACCCCACCGGCCTGCCCCAGGAGGCCCGGCGAGCGGAGCTGGAGATCGTGGGGGGCCTGGCCGGCACCGAGGTCGCGGTGGCTCCGGGCGGCTCCGTCCAGCTCGACCTGCGGGGTCGCCACATCGGTTCCGGCTCCCCCTGGTCCGGTCGGGGCGACAACCCGGCCCGCGTCCGCATCGCCGCCCACGTCACGCCCCTCGACCCGGACGGTCCCGAGGGCGCCGTCTCGGGTGGCCCGCTCCCCGGGTGGACCGTGCCCGGTGAGGCCTTCGAGGCGACGGCCGAGGTGTTCGCGGTCGACGGCGTCCTCGGCCCCCTCCCCCCCGGTCGTTACCGGGTGGACCTCTCGGTGACCCAAGAGCAGCCGACGTGGCGGACCGACCCCGGCTCCGATCCCGGGTCCTCCTTCACCATGGTGGTGACCGACGGCTGAGCGCCGGGTGGACCGTCCCGTCGTGGATGCTCCGCTCCCGCCTCAGCGGACCGGCTCCTCGGCCACCAGCGCGGGGAGGATCTCCGAGATCGACCCGCGGAGCACGGCGTCGGCTCGCCCGTCGGCATCGGTGGGACCGCCGTTCACGATGACGAGCTTGGCCCCGGCCCGCTGGGCGATGCGCGGGACGTGGGCCGCGGGGAACACGTTGAGGGTGGTGCCCACGGCCAGCACCAGGTCGCAGCGCTCGGCCGCGGCCTGGGCGGCGGCGATGTCGGCCTCGATCAGCGACTCGCCGAACAGGATGGTGGTGGCCTTGAGGATGCCCCCGCAGGACCGGCAGGGGGGATCGACCTCGCCGGCCTCCACCCGCGCCAGGGCCAGGCGCATGTCGGCCCGGTCGTCGCAGTCGACGCACATCACCCCCCGCATGGAACCGTGCACCTCCACCAAACGGTCCGGGCTGGTGCCGGCCAGCAGGTGGAGCCCGTCGGTGTTCTGGGTGACGAGGGTGTCGAGGCGGCCCTGCGGTTCCAGCGCGACGAGGGCCCGGTGCCCGGCGTTGGGCTCGGCCCGCCAGGCCGGCGAGGTCAGGCGGATCTGCCAGGCGGTGCGGCGCACCTCCGGCGAGGAGAGGTAGTGCTGGATCGTGCTGGCCTTCTCGGCCCCGGGGTCGCGGGTCCACACCCCGTTCTTGCCCCGGAAGTCGGGGATGCCGCTGTCGGTGGAGACACCGGCACCGGTGAGGGCCACCACGGCCTGGCTCTCCGCCAGCCAGCCGGACACCTCGGCCACCGCCTCGTCCAGCGCGACCTCCTCGCCGGCCAGCCAGGCCCCGTGCTCGATGCCCTCGCGCTCCTCGGTGGATCGGGGGACGGCCTCGTCAGACATGGGTGTCGACGGTACCGGCAGGGGACGGCGGGGACGCCCCGGGTTGACATCTGCGTGAAGATGATCGAAAGTATATGAAACGCACCCATCGCTTCCCCCGACACCGACCCCCCCACCGGGAGAGCGATCCATGCCTGCCCCCGACCTGTCCGCCCCCACCCTGGCCATCGAGGCCTGGGACGACCCCGTGATCGACGCCCTGGGCTACCCGCCTCGGTCCACCTACGTCGAGCGCTTCTGGCTCTCGATCCTCGGGCCCAGCACCACCTGGCTGGTGCGCCACATCGACGCCCGCCTCGAGGCGGGTCCCGAGGGCTTCACCCTCGACCTCGAGGCCACCGCTGAGGCCCTGGGCCTGGGCACCGGCCGGGGCCGCCACAGCCCCCTCGTGCGAGCCCTGCACCGGGCCTGCCAGTTCGGCGTGGCCCGCACCGGCGGCACCGAGGTGCTGGCCGTCCGTCGCCACCTCCCACCCCTCACCCGGCACCAGATCGAACGGCTCCCGGCCGGCATCCGGGCCGAGCACGATGCCTGGCGGGCGATCGAGCGCGACGCCGGCACCCTCGACGCCCAACGGCGCCGGGCCCGCCGCGTCGCCCTGGCCCTCGCTGAGCTCCAGGAGGACGTGCCCACCACCGAGCAGCGGCTCCACCGCTGGAAGATCCACCCGGTCGTGGCCCGCGAGGCCGCGGTCTGGGCCCACCGCCTGGTCACCGCCCGCGACCCCGCCATCGAGCTGCACCCGCCCGAGGCCGCGCCGACAGCGGCCTCGGAGGCCGATGGGCCCGACGTCGCCGGCCCGACCCCGACCGGCCCGGTGGCCATCGGGGCCTCCCGTCCCGCTCCCCGACCGGTGCCTCGCCCGGCGTCGCCGCCCCCGGAGGCCAGTGACCTCGGCGGCGACGCGGCCTGACCACGACACGTTCTCGCGACGATCGGTGCACGAATTCGTGTACCGATCGTCGCGAGAAGGCAAGCGAAGGGCCGACTCAGGCCAGGGGGGACCAGCCGGCGAGGAGCTCGGCCAGGAGGCGAACGCCGAAGCCGGTGCCCAGCTTGGGGATCTCGCCCTCGGCCCCCTCGGTGATCCAGGCCGGGCCGGCGATGTCAAGGTGCGCCCAGGGGATGTCGTCGGCCACGAAGTGGCGCAGGAACAACGCCGCCACCGACGCCCCGCCGAAGCGGGTGCCGGAGATGTTGCGGATGTCGGCGATCTCGGAGTCCAGCCCGGCCCGCAGCCCGGCCGGCATCGGCATCGGCCAGACCAGCTCCCCAGCGTGGTCGGCCACGCCCCGGATGCGGTCGATGAGGGCGGCGTCCTCCCCGAACAGCCCGGCGGTCCGGGGGCCGAGGGCGACCGGGCAGGCCCCGGTCAGGGTGGCCAGGTCGATGATGGCGTCGGGCTTGGCCTCGGACGCCACCCGCAGCCCGTCGGCCAGGATCAGGCGCCCCTCGGCGTCGGTGTTGAGCACCTCGACGGTGGTCCCGCCCCGGATGGTGAGCACGTCGCCCACCCGGATGGCGTCGGGCCCGATCATGTTCTCGACCAGCGGGAGGAAGCCGGTGACCTTCACCTTGGCCCCCAGGTCGGCCAGCACGCTCATGGCCCCGATCACCGCCGCGGCCCCGCCCATGTCGCTGTTCATCCCCTTCATGCCCTCGTTGGACTTGAGCGAGTAGCCGCCGGTGTCGAAGGTGACGCCCTTGCCGACCAGGGCCACGTGGCCCCGGACCCGGCCCTCGGGCTGGTAGGTGACCTCCACGAAGCGGGGTTCGTTGGTCGCCCCCTGGCTCACGCCCAGGACACCGCCCATCGCCTTGCGGCGCAGGGCCGCGGGTCCGTCGATGCGGACCTTGAGGCCCACGTCGCGAGCCACCTCGCGGACCCGCTCCGCCATCTGGGCCGGGACGAGGGATCCGCCCGGCTGGTTCACCAGGTCCCGGGCCAGGGACACGCCCCGGGCGATGGCCACGCCGCGGGTCACCGCATCGCGGGCGGAGCGGGCCCCGCCGGCGGTGAGGGTCACCGACCGCACCTGCGACGGGGTCGGATCCGACCGGTGGTCGTCGAACCGGTAGGCGCCCAGCACCCAGCCCTCGGTCACGGCCCGAGCCGCGTCCTCCGGCGTGGTGCCGTCCGCGGCCTTCTCGCCCAGCGCGACCACGACCTTGGCGTGGCGGGTGGCCATCCGCCCGGCGGGGCCGGCCGCGGCGCGCAGCCGGTTGGCGTCGACGTCGGCCTCGTCGCCCAGGCCCACCAGCAGGTGGTCGGCGCCGCGCTCTCCCGGAGCCGGCACCAGCAGGGTATGGCCGACGGCACCGGTGAACCCGGCCGCCTCGGCGTAGCGGGAGGTGACGCCGACGACGACGACGTCACCGGCCAGCTGGTCGCCGGTGCGGGCCCCGACGACGAGGAGGTCGGCCCGGGTGGGGGTCTTGGCGGTGGTGGGGGTGACGATGCGGGGGGGCATGGTGCTCCTGCGTGGGGGTGGGGCGGCCGTCCTTGGAGGCGGTCGCGAGGGTCAGCGGTGAGGTCGGGGCGTGCGGGGGGCGGGGCCGCGCCCGTCGGCCAGGGTCGCCGTCACTGGCCGCGGGAGGCGAGAGACGTGCCCTCCTGCCAGCGGGCCAGCATCCAGAGCAGGTCCGACAGCCGGTTCAGGTAGGCCAGGGCCGCCGTGCTCTCGGGGGACAGGGCCACCGCGACCCGCTCGGCCCGTCGGGCGACGGTGCGGGCGACGTCGAGGTGGGCCGCCACCACCGTCCCGCCGGGGATGACGAACTCGGTGGGCGCCTCGAAGCGGGTGCCGACCTCGTCGATCAGGTCCTCCAGCTTGGCCACCATCTCGTCGGTGACCAGGGTGACCTGCGGGCTCAGCTTCTCCCGGTTGGCGCCGTCGGTGGCCAGGTCGGCCATGAGGACCCACAGATCTCGCTGGATCCCGACGAGGATGCCGTCGAGCTCGTCGCCGGGCGTGGCGTGGGCCCGGGCCACGCCCAGGACGGCCTGGACCTCGTCGATCTGGCCGTAGGCCTCAGGGCGGGCCGAGTCCTTGCGGACCCGACCGCCGAAGAGCAGTCCGGTGGTGCCGTCGTCACCCTTGCGCGTGTAGATCTTCACGGCGGCCGAGGCTACCGGCGCCACCGCTCGGCCCGAGCCCATCACCCAGCCACCGCCGTCGCCGCCGCACGAGATCACCGCCGAACTGGCACGGGGTGGTGGGGCCAGAGCCCCACCGACGCGTACCACTTCGTGGATGGGTGGGGTCAGCTGCCGGCGGGGGTGCGGGCCAGGCCCGGGGCCTTGTGCTCGAGGGCCCAGTCGAGGTACGTGCCCGGCAGGTCGGCCAGGCCGTCGCGGGCCGGCCCGGCCGGCAGCGGCTCCAGGGCGGCGGCCGCGGCCTCGTTGTAGGCCCGGACCCGGTCCAGGGCCTCCGCCACCCCGGACGAGGCGCGGACCAGGGCGAGGGCCTGGGCCACCTCATCCTCGTCGGGGCGGTGCCCGAGGAGCGAGTGGAGCGCGGCCCCGTCGGGGCCGGCCAGCGCGATCAGCACCGGCAGGCTGTAGACGCCCTCGCGGATGTCGTTGCCCACCGGCTTGCCCAGGGCCTCGGCCGTGGACACCAGGTCGAGCACGTCGTCGATGACCTGGAAGGCCATCCCGAAGGCGGTGCCGTAGGCGGCCAGGGCGGCTACCAGCTCCTCGGAGACCTCGGCCGCGGCCGCTCCGATCTCGCACGAGGCCCGGAACAGCGCCGCCGTCTTGCCCCGGATCGAGTCCTCGTAGGCCGCCTCGGTGCGCTGGACGTCGAACAGGGCGACGACCTCGGCCGACTGCCCGATGCACAGATCCGCGATGGCGGCGGCCAGGTAGGCGGCGACCGACTGGTTGACCCCGGCGGCCAGCTGGCCGGCCCGGGCCAGCAGGAAGTCGCCGACCAGGAGGGCCTGACTGGGGCCCTCCTTGGCGTTGATCGTGGGCACGCCCCGGCGCTCGCCGGCCTCGTCCATGATGTCGTCGTGGACCAGGGAGCCGGCCTGGACCAGCTCGACCGCGGTGGCGCCGACCACGACGGCCGGGTCGACCACCGTGGCATCGCCCCCGCCGGTGGCGGCCGCCGCGCAGGCGAGGGACATGGCCGGGCGGAGGCGCTTGCCGCCACCGAGGACCACCCGACGGGCCGGCTCCTCGATCTCGCCGCGCTCGACGACGATGGCCCGGTCGAGCTCGATCTCCACCGCGTCGAGCCCTCGGGGCAGATCCGGGAGGCCGAGCAGTGCGGCCAGTTCCGCCGGGGTCATGGCTGGAGCGTACCGAGCCCGGTGGCAGCCACGCCCACTCGGAGCACGTCCTCAGCCGCCCCGCGGGCCCAGGGCGGCGACGCTCGCCGCACCCATCCGACGACGTCGGGCCTGGTACTCGGCGACCGCCGAGTAGAGGTGGCCCCCCCGAAAGTCGGGCCAGAGGGTGTCCATGAACACCAGCTCGGCGTAGGTGGCCTGCCACGGGAAGAAGTTGGACGTCCGATGCTCGCTGGAGGTGCGGACGACCAGGTCCATGTCGGGCATGTCGGGGGCGTAGAGCTGCGCCCCCAGGCTCTCCTCGGTGACGTCCTCGGGCGCCACGCCGGCGGCCACCAGCCGGCGGGCGGCGTCGACGATCTCGGTCCGGCCGCCGTAGTTGAAGGCGATCCCCAGCACCATGCGGGTGTTGTGGGCGGTCATGGCGGCCGTCTCGGTCAGCCAGTCGCGTGAGTCCTCCGGGATGCGGGGGTCCTCGAGCCGGCCGAGGAAGCGGATCTGCACGCCCTTCTCGTTGAGCTCGTCTCGTCGCTCCTTGCGCAGCAGCCACTCGTCGAAGCGCATGAGGAAGGCGATCTCCTCCACCTCCCGGCTCCAGTTCTCGGTGGAGAAGGCGTAGGCCGACAGCCAGCGCACACCGAGGTCGAGGCAGGCGTCCACCGTCGCCACCACCGCATCCTCGGCCGCGGCGTGGCCCTGCGAGCGGGTGAGGGTGCGCATCTGGGCCCAGCGCCCGTTGCCGTCCATGATGACCCCGACGTGGGCCGGGATCTCTCCGGACCGCACGTCGGCCACCTGGTCCGCCTCGATGATGCGCATGGGAGGAAACAGTAGGCCCTCGCCCTCGAACCAGAACCCCGGTCCCGGAGCGAGGACGGCGACGCCCGGCGCAGCCGCTGGGGGTCTGGGGGCGCAGCCCCCAGGGGAAGCGAACCGATCCAGCTTGCTGGTCGGTGAGCATGGGCGCGAGCGAAGCGAGCACGACCAGATCGTTCGAGAGGCTCCGCATCGAGAACGAAACCGACGGATCTGGGGGCTGGTGGGGGGCGCCGTTAGCCTCTCTCGGATGGAAAGCGCCTTCCTCGATGCCGTCGCCGAACGGGTCGTGGTCTACGACGGGGCCACCGGCACGTGGCTCCAGACCCAGGACCTCGACCTGGACGACTACGGCGGCCCCGCCTTCGAGGGCTGCACCGACATCCTGGGCGTCACCCGCCCCGACGTCGTCACCGCCCTGCACACCGCCTACCTCGAGGTGGGCGCGGACGTCATCGAGACCAACACCTTCGGTGCCTTCGCCGTCCCCCTGGGCGAGTACGACATCCCCGAGCGGGCCCACGAGGTCGCCCTGGCCAACGCCCAGATCGCCCGGGCCGTCGCCGACGACTTCTCCACCCCGGACAAGCCGCGCTACGTCGCCGGCTCCCTCGGACCGGGCACCAAGGCCCCGTCCCTGGGCCAGATCCGCTTCGCCGCGCTTCGCGACTCCTACGAGACGGCCTCCCGGGCCCTCCTGGAGGGTGGGGTCGACCTGTTCATCCTGGAGACCCACTTCGACCTCCTGGCCCTGAAGGCCGCGGTGATCGGCGCCCGCCGGGCCATGGTCGCCGAAGGCCGCGAGGTCCCCATCCAGGCCCAGGTCACCATGGAGCTCACCGGCCGGATGCTGCTGGGCACCGAGATCGGGGCCGCCCTGGCCGCCATCGACCCGCTGGGCATCGACATCATCGGCGTCAACTGCGCCACCGGGCCCTCGGAGATGAGCGAGCACCTGCGCCACCTCTCCCAGCACGCCCGCATGCCCATCTCGTGCCTCCCCAACGCGGGGCTCCCGTCCGTCGTGGACGGGGCCATGCACTACGACCTCACCGCCGAGGAGCTCCGCGACCACCAGCGTCGCTTCGTCGAGGACATGGGCGTGCAGGTCATCGGTGGCTGCTGCGGCACCACGCCGGAGTTCATCGAGCTGCTGGCCGACATGGCCCCGAGCCTCACCCCGGCCACCCGCACGCCGGAGCACGAGTCCTCGGTCACCTCGATCTACTCCGCGGTCCCCCTCCACCAGGACGCCTCGTTCCTGATGATCGGCGAGCGCACCAACGCCAACGGCTCCAAGAAGTTCCGCGAGGCCATGCTCGAGGGCGACTGGGACACGTGCTCGGCCATGGCCAACGCCCAGATCAAGGAGGGCGCCCACGTCCTCGACGTCTGCGCCGACTACGTGGGCCGCGACGGCACCGCCGACATGGACGAGCTGGCCAGCCGGTTTGCCACCCAGGCCAACGCGCCCCTGGTCCTCGACTCGACCGAGCCCGAGGTCCTGGAGGCCGGGCTCCAGCGGGTGGGCGGTCGGGCCATCCTCAACTCGGCCAACCTGGAGGACGGCGAGGACGACGGCAACCGCCTCGACCGGGTGTTCAAGCTGGCCAAGGAGTACGGCACCGCGGTCATATGCCTGCTGATCGACGAGGAGGGCCAGGCCCGCGACGTGGAGTGGAAGATGCGGGTGGCCCGTCGCATCGTCGACCTCGCCGTCGACAAGTACGGCCTGGAGCAGGGCGACCTCATCTTCGACGCCCTCACCTTCCCGCTGTCCACCGGCGACGACGACCTGCGCAAGGACGCCATGGCCACCATGGACGCGATCAAGCAGATCAAGGAGGAGTTCCCGGGCTGCTTCACCACGCTCGGTGTCTCCAACGTCAGCTTCGGTCTCAACCCCGCGGCCCGCCACGTCCTCAACTCGGTGTTCATCCACGAGTGCACCCAGGTCGGGCTGGACTCGGCCATCGTCCACGCGTCCAAGATCCTCCCCCTCTCCCGGATCCCCGACGAGCAGCGCGACGTCGCCCTCGACCTGATCTACGACCGCCGCGGCGCCGAGGGGACGCTCTCCGAGGGCGACGCCAAGTACGACCCGCTGCACAAGATGCTCGACATCTTCGCCGACGTGAAGGTGCAGGCCGTGGAGCAGGAGGATCGCTCCGACTGGCCCATCGAGAAGCGCCTCAGCCAGCGCATCATCGACGGCGAGCGCGACGGCCTGGTCGAGGAGCTGGACGCGGCCATGGCCGGTGGCCTGGCCGCCCTCACCATCGTCAACGACGTGCTGCTGGCCGGCATGAAGGTGGTCGGCGAGCTGTTCGGCAAGGGCGAGATGCAGCTGCCGTTCGTGCTCCAGTCGGCCGAGACCATGAAGGCGGCGGTGGCCCACCTCGAGCCCCACATGGAGAAGGTCGAGGGCGACTCCGGCAAGGGTCGCATCGTGCTGGCCACGGTGAAGGGCGATGTCCACGACATCGGCAAGAACCTGGTCGACATCATCCTCACCAACAACGGCTACGAGGTCCACAACATCGGGATCAAGGTCTCGATCAGCGACATGATCGAGAAGGCCCTGGAGGTCGAGGCCGACGCCATCGGCATGAGCGGCCTGCTGGTGAAGAGCACGCTCATCATGCGCGACAACCTGGAGGAGCTGAACCAGCGCGAGCTGGGCATGCCCATCCTGCTGGGCGGAGCGGCCCTGACCCGCACCTACGTCGAGCGCGACCTCCGCAACGTGTACGGCGGCCGCCTGTTCTACGGCAAGGACGCCTTCGAGGGCCTCCACGTCATGGACCGCCTGAACGAGATCCGGCGGGACCCCGGCGCCGACGACCCGGCCTGGGGCGTCGAGCCCAGCGAGTCCGACGTGAAGCTGGCCGGCCGCTTCGGCGGTCGCGACGCCGGCGCCGAGCACGACGAGGACGTCCCCGACCGCTCCCCCGCCTTCGCCACCGACAACCCCGTCTTCGTCCCTCCCTTCACCGGGTCCAAGGTGGTCAAGGGCATCGCCCTCGACCAGGTCGCGGCCTACATCAACGAGACGGCGCTGTTCCGCAACCAGTGGCAGTTCCGGCCCGAGACCAAGGCCGACGGGTCGAAGGAGACCAACGACGAGTTCCGCGATCGGATGCGGCCGACCCTCCGGGCCCAGATGGCCGAGGCCGTCACCGAGAACCTCCTCCAGCCAGCCCTCGTCTACGGCTTCTACCCCGCCAGCGGCGACGGCCAGGACCTGGTGATCTGGGCCGACGAGTCCCGCGACCAGGAGCTCACCCGCTTCTGGTTCCCGCGCTCACGGGTCGAGCCCTGGCAGTGCATCACCGACCTGGTGAAGCCCATCGACTCCGAGGAGGTCGACTACGTCTCGTTCCACATCGTGACCATGGGCGCGGCGGTGTCCGAGCGCACCGCCGAGCTGTTCGCGGCCGACAAGTACGCGGACTACCTCATGCTCCACGGCCTGGGTGTGGAGATGGCCGAGGCCCTGGCCGAGATGTGGCACCACCGCATCCGCGAGGAGTGGGGCTTCGCCCAGGAGGACGGCCCCGACGTGGCCGGCCTCTTCCGCCAGAAGTACCGGGGCGGCCGCTACTCCTGGGGCTACCCCGCCTGTCCGGACCTGGAGGACAACCTCCGCGTGGCCGAGCTGCTGGGGGCCGATCGCCTCGGCATCGAGATCAGTGAGGACACCGGCTTCCAGTACCAGCCGGAGCAGACCACCTCGGCGATCATCCTGCACCACCCGCAGGCCAAGTACTTCGTCGTCCGCTAGCAGCGGGCTGGTGATGGGCGTCGATGGCCTCCGTCGCGGGGCGATCATGGCCGCCTCGGCCCTGCCGCTGCTGCCCCGCGACCCCGGTCTGCGCCAGCCGGCCACCGGTCCCTCCCTGTCGGTGCTGGCCACCAACGTCGAGCTGAGCCAGCGCGACGCCGACCGTCAGGCCCGTGCCGTCCTGGCCGTCGACGCCGACGTGCTGTGCATCATCGAAGCCACCGAGGCCACCGTGGCCGCCCTGGCTCGGGCCGGGATCGCAACCACCCACCCCCACTGCTCCGACGACCACGACCCGGGCTACTTCGGATCCTTCATAGCCTCCCGGCACCTCATCACCGGCCGATGGACCGGCGACCTCGGCGGCCGCCCGGGGCACTGGGTGGACCTCGACGTCGCCGGCCGGGCGGCCCGCGTCGCTGCCGTCCCCACCCAGGCACCCATCCACGACGAGGACGTTGCCGTCTGGCACAGCACCATCGCGTCCGCCGCCGCCCTGGCCGCGGCACCGCACCCGGTGGTGCTGGCCGGCGACTGGAACACCACCGGTGGGCATCTCCCGTTCCGTCGGGCGCTGGCCCGCCACGACCTGGTCGACGCCCAGGCGCGACGAGGCCACCGGTGGTGGCCCACCTGGCCGGTCGACCACTCCGTCCTCGGCCTGTCGCTCCCCCCGGTGCTGGCCCTCGACCACGTGGTCGTCAGCCAGGACGTCGCCGTGCGCAGCCTGGAGCGCATCGCCATCCCGGCCTGTGACCACCGAGCGGTCCGCGCCGCCCTCCGCCTCCCCTGAGAGTCAGGAAAGCAGGGCGCGGGCGATGAGGTCGGTGCCGAAGGCGGTGAGGATGGCCAGGTAGAGCAACCCGGTGGCGGCCATGACCGCGCTGTACTGGCGCTCCTTCAGGGCGGCGCGGGTCACGATGAGCAGGCCCAGGGTGGTCACCGCGCAGGTGGCCCAGGTCCAACCCAGGATCCCCCCGTACTCGTCGTCGATGGTGCCCGACAGGACCGAGCCCATCCCCGTCGGCACGAGCAGGAGCAGGACCTCGGCGGGCCAGACGACCATCGTCGCCCGGACCAGCTCGAGCAGCGGGCCGCGGGCCAGGCCGGGCTGCACCAGGTACCAGTGGCCGAGGAGCATGGCGTCGGTGATGGCCCCGAGGAAGGCGGCCCCGACGACGGTGCGGGCCACCGACAGCCACACCGGCGACCCGGCATCGACGCCCGCCGCCACCAGCCCGACCAGCCCGATGGCCGGGGCCACCAGGTCGAGCCACGGCGGGAACTCCGGGACCCGTTCGTCGAAGACCTGCTCCTCCCCCCGATCGATGCCCGTCATGGCCGCGACCCGCGCGCTGCGGCGCTCGACCTGCTGCCGCTGGCCCGAGACGCCCGCCCCCTTCCGGACCACCGACACGGCCAGGGCTCCTCCCGCAGCGAGGGCCACGCCGAGGGCGGCCAGGTCGCGGCCCCACACGGGCTCGACGCGCAGCCCGATGAACGCGCCGATCAGGGCCATGAGGCCGAAAGTCACCCGCTGGAGCCAGCCGTAGCCGAGCCCCACCTCGCGCCGACGCGTGGTCACCCACAGGAACGCCAGGCCGCCCGTGCTCCACTGGAGGAGCACCGTGGCGGCGTCGAGGCGGATCACCGGCGCGACCCTACGGGCCGTCCCCCGACAGGGAGGACTCAGAGCGGGCCGGGACCCAGCCATGCTCCGCGCCGAGAGGAGGGTTCACCCCGCTGGTCAACGGGCAGGACAACGACCCGAGGCGCTCCGCCTCGTCGATCAACCACACACTCCCCCGTCACCATACGTGCCCTTGGTCCCCGCGACCTTGACGAAGAGTGAGATCGATGACCCGCCTCCGTTCTGCCCACCGCACCTCCCGACGTCGCCCGGCGCTGGCCGTCGCAGTGGTGACCGTCGTCGCCCTGGCCCTGGCGGCCTGCGGTCCCATCACCGCCCCGCCCGACAACCCCGTCCACCCGCGGGCCGTCTCGACCAACCCCGACGACCGCACCCCCCACGTGCTCGACGGACGGGTCCACGCTGTGTTGGACCTGGGGGATCGGGTCCTGATCGGCGGCGAGTTCACCACCGTCAAGACCTACGACCGCCCGACCCAGCACGCCCGCCAGGGGCTATTCGCCTACGACAAGGCCACCGGCGCCATCGACACGGCATTCGTCCCGGCCCTGGACCGGGGCGGGGTGCGGGCCCTGGCCGTGAGCGGCGACGGCCAGCTCCTCGTCGGTGGGTCGTTCCAGAGGGTGGGAGGCCACTTCAGCCCGGGGCTGGCCAAGCTCGACCCCTCGACCGGCGCACCGAACGGCGCGTTCCGGGGGGGCACCGACGGCTGGGTCCTCACCATGGTGGCCCGGGGCAACCGGCTCTTCGTCGGGGGGACGTTTACCCGGGTCGACGGGGCCAACCGGTCCCGGCTGGCGGCGGTGGACTCCACCACCGGTGCGGTGGACACCCGTTTCGACGTGCCCGTCGACCAGGCCCTGCGGGCCTACTCCTTGGTCAACCAGCTCGACGCCACCAGCGATGGCTCCCGGCTGGTGATCACCGGCAACTTCACCCGGGTCGGCGGCCAACCCCGCACCCAGGTGGCGGTGATCGACGTCGGCTCCGCCGGAGCCTCGGTGAGCTCCTGGGCCACCGAGGGCTACCGCGCCGGTGTCTGCAGCTCGACCATCGACTACTACGTCAAGGACGTCGACATCTCCCCAGACGACCGGTTCTTCGCGGTCGTCACCACCGGGGCGTGGCGGGGCCTGACGACCTTGTGCGACACGGTGGCCCGGTGGGAGCTGGGTCCGACCGGAGCGGGCCAGCAGCCCACCTGGGCCGACTACACCGGGGGCGACTCGCTCTCCGCGGTCGCCATCACCGGGAGCACGCTGTACGCGGCCGGGCACCAGCGGTGGGCCAACAACGAGCACCCGCCCTACGGCGACGCCAAGGGCCCCGGCGCGGTGGACCGGCCCGGCATCGCCGCCTACGCCTCGGCCACCGGCGACGTGCTGCCCTGGGCCATCGACCGGGAGAGGGGCCTCCAGGTGGGCACCCTCACCCCCACCGCCCAGGGCCTCTGGATCGGCAGCGACTCCAGCCGCCTCGGGGGCGAGTGGCACCCGCGGGTGTCGTACCTGCCCCTGTAGGCAGCCCTCCCGGACCGGTCGCGATCGTCCCCACCAGCTGATCCTCTCGGCCGTCGCCTCACCGGACCCGTGGGTGCGACCACCTATGCTCACCGGCCTGTGCTCGAGCCCGATCCGCACCGGCGCCGTCGAGTCCTTCTCGTCTGCTCGACCGGTGGTCACTTGGCCCAGCTGATGCGGCTGCGGTCGTGGTGGGAGGGCCACGACCGGGCGTGGGTGACCTTCGACAAGGCCGACGCCCGATCCCGCCTGGCCGGGGAACGAACCTGGTGGGCTCACCACCCCACCACCCGCAACCTGCCCAACCTTCTCCACAACCTCCTGCTGGCCCGTCGGGTCCTCGCCGCCGAGAAGCCCAACGTGGTCATCAGTAACGGTGCGGGAGCGGCCGTGCCCTTCATGGTGCTAGCCCGTCGGCGGGGCATCCCCACCGTGTACGTGGAGGTGTTCGACCGGGTGGACAGCCCCACCCTCACCGGACGGCTCGTGCGCCCCTTCACCGACCTCTTCTGCGTCCAGTGGCCCGAGCAGCAGCGGCTCTACCGCGCCAGTGTGGTCATCGGACCCCTGCTGTGACCGCTGCCCCTGACGTGGTCGTCGCCCTCGGCACCGACCACCACCCGTTCGCGCGCCTCGTCGAGTGGGTCGACCACTGGGCCGAGGCGCACCCGGACCGGCGCTGCACCATCCAGCACGGCTCGGCGCCGCCGCCGACCCACGCCGAGGGCCACCCGGTGCTCGACCCCGCGATCATTCCGCAGCTGCTGGAGGCCTGCGGCGTGGCCGTGGGCCACGCCGGCCCCGGCACCCTGCTCGACGCCCGGGCCGCCGGGCACCGCCCGATCCTGGTGGCGCGACGGGCCCACCTCGGCGAGGTGGTCGACGACCACCAGGTCACATTCGGACGGTGGATGCACGATCGGGGCCAGGCGGTGTGCGTCGACACCGAGGCCGAGCTGCACGCCCGCATCGACGACGCCCTCGCCCGGCCCGAGGCCTACGCCATCGCCAGCGGCCCCGTCGCCGCGCCGCCCGCGGTGGTCCTCCTGGGGGACCTCGTCGACGGCATGATGACCCGGTGAGCGGAGCCCCGGGCGGGCCCGTCGTCATCTACCTGGGCGGCGCTGGCCGGAGTGGGACCACGCTGCTCGAACGCCTCCTCGCCGCCGTCCCCGGCGTTGCCGCGCTCGGCGAGGTCGTCCACCTCCCCCGGCGGGGCCTCGTTGACGACGAGGGCTGCGGGTGCGGACGACCGTTCCGCGACTGCCCGTTCTGGCGCGAGGTGGGCGCCCGCGCCTTCGGGGGATGGGACCGCGTCGACGGGGCCGGCTGGGCGGCCCTCCAGCACCGCGTGGACCGCAACCGGCACATCCCGCTGCTCGCCGTGCCCGCCCGGCGTCGCTTCCGGGAGGACCTGGCCGACCACGTGGGACGCCTGGGCTCCCTCTACCGGGCCGCGGCCGAGGTGACCGGCTGCCCGGTGCTCGTCGACTCCTCCAAGCATGCCTCGACCGCCTTCGCCCTACGCCACCTCACCGACGCCCATCTCCGGGTCATCCAGGTGGTGCGCGACAGCCGCGGGGTCGCCTACTCCTGGACCAAGGAGGTGGCCCGGCCGGAACGGTCCGACGGGGCCACGATGCCCCGCTACTCCCCCCTGGCCGCGGCCGGCTGGTGGGATGCCTTCAATGTGGCTCTCGGCCTTCTCCCGGTGACCGGGACATCCGTTCGGCGGGTTCGCTACGAGGACCTCGTCGACGACCCCACCGGCGTCCTGCGCCAGGTCCTCGGGCCCGCGGGGGTCGCCCTCGATCCCGGCTGGGACACGTTCCTCACCGGCGACGGGGCGACGCTCGGGACCAGCCACTCGGTGGCCGGGAACCCGATGCGGTTCCGCACGGGCACCGTGCCGCTGCGGCGCGACGACGCCTGGAGGCACCAGCTCCCGGCGCGCGACCGCCGCATCGTCACCGCCGCCACCGCCCCCCTCCTCGCCGCCTACGGCTACACCAACGGGCGTCTCCAGCCGACAGGGGACTGAATGGCTCCGCACACCGACCAGGGAGAGCGCGTGCCCAACGCCATCGGAGACCAGACCGCCCCCGCGGTCGACGTCGTGATCGCGACCCGGGACCGCCCCGAGCTGCTCTGGCGCGCCGTGGCCGCCGTCCTCAGCCAGCGCTACCCCGGCCACATGTCCGTGATCGCCGTGTTCGACCAATCGGCGCCCGAGGAGGCCCTGGCCCTCGACGAGACCACCGAGGATGGCCACCGCCGCGCCGTGCGGGTCACCACCAATGCCCGCACGCCGGGCCTGGCCGGGGCGCGCAACACCGGCATCCTCGAGGCGCGGTCCGAGCTGGTGGCGTTCTGCGACGACGACGACCTGTGGCTCCCCGGCAAGCTGGCCTTCCAGGTGGCCCTGCTCGCCGCCAACCCCGAGGTCGAGCTGGTCACCGCGGGGGTGTTGGTCGACGCCCAGGGCCGAAACACCCCGCGAGTCCTGGAGACCGATCGGATCACCTACTCGCAGCTCCTGCGGTCGCGCGTGTCCGAGGCCCACCCGTCCACCTACGTGGCCCGGAGGGAGGCCGTGGTCGACGGCATCGGCCTGGTCGACGAGACCATCCCCGGGTCCTACGGCGAGGACTACGACTGGCTGCTCCGCGCCGCCCGCCGGACCGACGTGGGCGCCGTGCCCCTCCCCCTGGTGAAGGTGTTCTGGCACCGGTCGTCGTTCTTCGCCGAGCGGTGGCAGACGATCGTCGACGCCCTCGACCACATCCTCCGGGCCCACCCCGACATCGCCTCGGACCGACCCGGACTGGCCCGCATCCAGGGCCAGCAGGCCTTCGCCTACGCCGCCCTCGGGGATCGGCGGGCGGCCGTCGACAAGGCGTGGCATGCCCTCCGCAGCAACCGGCGCGAGCCCCGCGCCTACCTGGCCCTCGCCACCGCGTCGGGCGTCATCTCCCCTGAGCGGATCCTCCGCATCCTCCAGTCGTTCGGCCGGGGCGTCTGAGCGATGGCTGCCCTCGGCGTCACGACGTGGCCCGCCGAGGGCGACCGAGGGCGCCGGGCCGTTGCGCTCGCGACCCGACGAGCGCGAGGTCTCCCCGCCCACTGGCCCATCACCCTCTGCGTCGCCGGGTTCCCCCTGTGGTGGGCGCTGGGCGCCGGCACCTTGATCTGGCCGGTCTTCGCCGCCCCCCTCGCCCTGCGGCTCATCACCCGACGACGACCGATCCACGTTCCCCTCGGGTTCGGGCTCTGGTTGCTGTACCTGGCGTTCGTAGTGCTGTCGGTCACCGCCCTCGACGGGGGCGGGCTGCCCTTCGCCTACCTCTGGCGCCTGGCCAGCTACGCGTCGTGCACGGTGTTCTTCCTGGCCATCGTGTCGGCCACCGAGGAGGAGATGCCCTCGCGCTACCTCGTGCGCCTGATGGCCGGCTTCTGGGTCGTGGTCGTGGCCGGGGGGTGGCTCGGGGTCATCCTCCCCACGGGTGAGCTGCCCAGCCTCACGGCTCGGCTGCTGCCCTCGCCGATCTCCTCCAACGAGTTCCTCCAGGAGCTGGTCACCCCCAGCTTCGCCCAGGTGCAGGACATCTTGGGCTACCCGCTGGGCCGGCCCAAGGCCCCGTTCGTCTACACCAACGACTGGGGCTCGGCCTACGCCCTGCTGCTGCCGTTCTTCTTCATGGCCTGGCTCCAAGCCGCCGACGTCCGTCGACGGGCCACGGCCTACATCCTGCTGGCCGCCTCCCTCGTCCCGGTCTTCATCTCCCTCAA
This sequence comes from Acidimicrobiales bacterium, assembly GCA_038233335.1. Lineage (GTDB taxonomy): Bacteria > Actinomycetota > Acidimicrobiia > Acidimicrobiales > Iamiaceae > Iamia. Next base: position 65,739 of record JBBSME010000002.1, read on the forward strand.
CCGGGGCCTCTGGCTGAGCCTCGGGGTGGCTCTGATCTACGCGGCCAGCAGGGGCGGCGACGTGGCCCGCACGGCCCGCAAGGCCCTGCTCGCCCTGGCCACGGTGGGGTTGTTGGTGCTCGTGTTCACCCCGGTGGGCGGGATCGTCGAAAGCCGGGCCGAGAACGACCACAGCTCGGCGGGCCGGGTCCGCATCTACGAGGAGTCCCTAGGCGTGGCCCTGGAGAGCCCCATCATCGGCCTGGGGGGGCCGGTGCCCTTCCCCGGCAACCGGATCTACCCCAACCTGGGCACCCAGGGGCTGCTGTGGACCGTGGTGGTGTCCACGGGGTACGTCGGCCTCGGGGTCTTCCTCGCCGCCTGGCTCCGGCTCATCTGGGAGACCCGCGCCGGCCCGTCGGTGACCTTCTGGTGCCACGTGGTGCTGATCGTCGGCCTGGTGCAGATCGTGGTCTACGACATGATCCCGTCGTCGCTGCACATCGTGTTCATCGCCGCGGCCCTGGGCTTCCGCGCCGCGCGCCAGGACCGGACCCCGGCACCGACCCGACCCTCCGAGTCCCTCGGAACCCGCCCATGAGCGCGTCGCCCGGACCGACCGACGACCACCCCGCACCGACGCCCGCGGGTGATGCGACCGGTCCACTCCGCTCCGACGCCACTGCCCTGAGCGCCGTCATCGACCTGCTCGGACCCGAGCACGGCTCGGGCGGCGCCACCCGGCGCTACGCAGTGCTCCCCTCCCGACGCCACCCTCGATACCTCCTTCCGACCACAGGTCGGGCCGGGGTCGGCGCCCACCTCCGGCCGGGGACGGGTCGCCGAGCCTCCGCGCTTCGGTGGGCCGTGCGGCGTGCTCTCTGGCTCGGCGCGGGACGGGTGCTGCCCGGCGGCGTCGATGTCTTCGACGGGACTTCGGCCCAGCCCGGGCTCCGCCGGCACCTGGCTGATGTCCTCGGACGCGAGCGGGTCGAGGTGGCGATCGCCCTTGGTGGACCCCGACCCAACCGGAAGCCCGTGATCCAGGTCCTCTCGGAGGGCGGGGCCACCCTGGCGTGGGCCAAGCTCGGGGTGGACTCCCACACCGACGCGCTGATCGCCCATGAGATCGGGGCGCTGACGAAACGCCTCCCACCCCCCGTCGTCGCGCCCGAGGTGCTGGCCACCAGCACGTGGCGGGAGCACCCACTGCTGATCCTGGGACACATGGAGATGACCGAGACCGCCGGTGACCTCAGACTGACCCCAGAGGTCATCGCCGCCCTCGCCGGTCCGGTGACCCGGGAGCCTGCGACCGGCAGCGCGTGGTGGGAGCGTCTGCGCGACGCCACGGATGGCGCCCCTGATCCCGACGGTGCCGTCGCCGCCCGACTCGATGCGCTCGGGGCCCGGCTCGGAGACCGGTCGTGGCCCTTCGCCCGATGGCACGGCGACCTCGCCCCCTGGAACGCGACCTGGGACGGGGATCGGTTCCAGGTCTGGGACTGGGAGCGGAGCGGCGGGCCGGTGCCCCTCGGCCTCGACGCGGTGCACAACGCCATGCAGGTCGCGCTGTTCCGCGACGGCCTCGCACTGGACAACGCAGCCACCAGAGCGGAGGCACAGACCAGCGACATCCTGTCCGCGCTGGGCTACGCACGCGACGAGGCCGCGCTGGTCGTCGACTCCTACCTCGCGACCCTGCGGGTCCGCTACGCCGCCGACGCCCGGCTCGGTTCCCTCGGCGTCGGCGATCGGGTCGTCGCCGCCCTCGACGCCTCCGCCTCGACCGCACGGCGCTCCGCCGCCCCGTGATCGCCGTCGCCCGTCGCGTCCAACTCCCGGAGATGGTCCGGTACCGCCTGTTCCTCGCCACCCTGCGGGCCGCGCAGTACGCGGCCCGCCCCACCGCTCCGTGGCGGGCGGAACCGGACTTCCTGGTGGTCGGGGCCCAGCGGTCGGGCACGACCACGCTGTATCGCCTGCTGGCGGAGCACCCTGCCGTGCGGTTCCCCCGCCTCACCAAGGGGGCGCACTGGTTCGACGTCGAGTCGCACCGCTCGGAGGGGTGGTACCGCTCCAACTTCCCCCTGCGGGCGGCCCTCGAACGAGCCGAAGCCGCCGTCGGTGAGCCGATCATCGTCGGGGAGGCCGCCCCCTACTACGGCTTCCACCCCTTCGTCCCCGAGCGCATCGCGGCCGCCCTCCCCCAGGCGCGGCTGGTGATGATCCTGCGCGACCCGGTCACTCGGGCCTGGTCGCAGTTCCACCACGAGCGGGCCCGCGGCTTCGAGCCCCTGGCCGACTTCGAGGCCGCGCTGGAGGCCGAGCCCGCCCGCCTGGCCGGAGCCGAGGCCACCCTGGCCCAGCGCCCGGGTCGCCACCTGGCCCACCAGCACCAGTCCTACGTCGCCCGAGGTCGCTACGACGAGCAGATCCGGCGCCTGTGGGACGTGTTCGGGCGCGACCAGGTGCTGGTGCTCTACACCGAGGACCTGGAGCAGGACCCGCGCCCCACCCTCGACCGGCTTCACGACTTCTTGGGCATCAGCCGCCGGGAGGTCGTCCCCGGGCGCTGGAACCCGCGCTCCCAGGGCGACATCCCCGAGGCCGCGGCGGCGCGGATCCGAGCCCAGACGGCGGCGTCCGACGCGTGGCTGCGGGCGGAGCTGCCCGCCCCCCCGCCCTGGAGCTCGGGGTGACCGACGTGACCGCCGACCCGTCGCCGACCGAGGGCGGCGATGGCAGCGCCGGGTACGGCGGACGGACGCTCGGTCGCTCCAGCCTGATCAACCTGGTCGGCTTCGCCGTGTACGGCGTGGCGAACTTCGCGCTGATCGTGGTCATCACCCGCCAGCTGGGTGAGGAGGGCGCCGGCGCCTTCCTGACCGCCATCGCGGTGTTCAACATCGTGGCCCGCTCGTGCATGGCCGGGACCGACCTCGGCCTGGTCCGCTTCACCAGCCGGTTCGTAGCCCGCGGGCGCGGCCACGAGGTGCGCCACCTGTTCCGGATCGCCCTGGGCCCTGTCCTGGTCGTCGCCAGCCTGGCCGGCCTCGCCCTCTTCCTCCTGGCCGATCCACTGGGCCGGCTGCTGACGTCGGGGGGCGAGGGCGCGGGGGCACCCGCGGACCAGCTGGCCTCCTACCTCCGCGTGCTCGGGCCGTTCGTGCCGGTGGCCGCCGCGTACCAGGTGCTGGAGGGCGGGTCCCGAGGGTTCGACACCATGGTGCCCAGCGTCGCGGTGGAGCGCCTGGGCCGCTCGACGAGCCTCCCGGTGATCATGCTCCTCGTGCTGGCCGGCGGCGGCGGCGCGACCGCGGTGGGGCTGGCGTGGGCCGGGCCCTTCGCGGTGGCGCTGGTGCCCATCGCACTGTGGACCACGCGGCTGGTCCGCCGGGCCGAGAAGGCGGTGGTGGCCCGCTTCGACCGGCCCGAGCCCATGGGCCACGCCCAGCTGCGCCGTCGCTTCTGGGCCTTCGCCCTCCCCCGCTCCTTCGCCGGGGTGTTCGCCCTGACCATCCTCTGGGTCGATGCCCTCCTGCTCGGGATCCTGGAATCGACCGAGGCTGTCGGCGTCTACACCGCCGCCACCCGGTGGCTCATCGTCGGCAACTTCGCGGGCAACGCGGTGGCTCTGGCCTTCGGGCCCCAGATCTCCTCGGTCCTGGCCCGCGAGGGCGCCGACGGTGCCCGCCGCCTGTTCCAGGCCGCTACCGCCTGGCTGATCCTCCTGGCCTGGCCCGCTTACTTCACCGCCATGATCTTCGCCCCGTACCTGGTGACCGCCTTCGGGGACGGCTTCGGCGCCGGCGCCTCGGTGATCGCCATCACCGGGGTGGGCTTCCTGCTGTCCAGCGCCGCCGGGCCCATCGACATGCTCCTGCTCATGGCCGGGCGCAGCCGCCTCAGCCTGATCAACACCGGCCTGGCCCTGGCCACGAACATCGGCGCCAACCTGATCCTGATCCCCCTCCTGGGGATCCAGGGCGCGGCGCTGGCCTGGACCCTCAGCCTGGCCGTGGCCAACGGCCTCCCCGCCGCCCAGATGTGGGTGGTGCTCCGCATCCAGCCCTTCGGCCCCCGCAGCCTGCGGGCCTTGGCGATCGTCAGCGCCGTGGGCCTGAGCCTCGGGGCCGCCCGGCTGCTGCTGGGGGCGACCCTCGCGGGGTTGGTGGTGGGCGTGGTGCTCGGCGGTCTGGTGCTGGTCGCCGGGGTGCGCCAGGCTCCAGATCGCATGGGTGTGGTCGATGTTCTCCGAAGGGCCGCTCCGTGAACCCTACCGCTGCGCGACGACAGCCCACCGAAGAGGGACAGGCACATGGCCGCTGAGCCGGCATCGGTCGAGCTGGGCGACTACCTGGGCGTGATCCGCCGCCGTGCCCTCGTGGTCGGCGCGGTGGTCGCCGTCTGCCTGGTGGCCGGCGCCGCCTACGGCCTGACC
>JBBSME010000003.1:0-55197 GCA_038233335.1 Acidimicrobiales bacterium
GTCGAGGTCCTGGCCGAACAGCTCGCGGGCTCGGCCAAGGCCGCCGCGTTGGCTGAAGGGCGGGTCGAGGAGCTCGTTCGGCTCGATCGACAGGGACGCGGCGAGGTGGTCGCGGATGAGGCCGAGCCAGGTCAGCTGTTCGTCGGTGAAGGTGCGGTCGGCGGTCTCCTGTTGGAGGAGCCAGGCGTCGAAGCGCTCGGCCACCTGCTCGGGGAACGGAGCCAGCTCGTCGGCGTCGCCCAGGGTGAAGCGGACGAGCGAGACGATGTTGGTCAGCACGGTGCCGGCGGAGCCGCGGACCTTCGAGGCGTCAAGGGTCTCGTAGGCCTCCCACAGCCGCTCGGGTGTCCAGCGGTGGGGCGGGCGGCCTATTGCCTCGGCCAGCTCCTTCACGTCCCGGTAGGTGAGACGCTGGGCGTAGGGGCGGCTGTAGAGCACCTGAAGGGCGGTGATCTCGTCCTTGTGCTCCTCCAGGTAGGCCCGGAACGACTCGATGGTCTCGGTGGCCCGGGCCTTGGCGTCGACCTTGAACTCGGCCTGGGTCAGCGTGTCGGCGCTGATCTCGTCGATCACCTGCTCGAAGCTGCGCTGCACGTTCACCAGCTCGTCCCGCAGCTCCGGGTTGGCGGCCAACGGTCGCACGGCCTCGTCCAGCAACGCCGCCTTGGCCTGGGCCACCTGCTCGCCGGTCGGCTCCGTCGTGCCCGCCGCGGCCCGAGCGGCGGCGAGATGCCGGTCGGGGTCGATGGCGGTGACCAAGGTGTGCTCGATCGACGCCAGCGATCGACCCGCGGCGTCCTCCAGCCGGGTGCGGTCGGCCGGGCCGACGCGGCTGTCGATCCGGGCCAGGCGGGAGGCCAGGGTCGACACCAGGTCCTCGCTGACCTGGCCGAGTGACACCTGGTGCAGCAGCTTGGCCAGCGACACGCCCCGCTTGCGCTCCAGCGGGGCGCTCTCGATCAGCTTCGTCTCGGTCACGCCGACAGCGTCGACCAGGACGAAGCGGTCCTTGTGGGTCGCGTCAGGTGTGACATTGATGAGGTCGTCGTCGGGGATGGTGCGCACACCCCGGCCCTTCATCTGCTCGAAGAAGTTCCGGGACCGGACCATGCGCATGAACACGACCATCTCGATCGGCTTCACGTCGGTGCCGGTGGCGATCATGTCCACGGTGACGGCGATGCGGGGGTTGTAGGCCGTACGGAACGACTGGAGCAGGTCTTCGGGCTTGGCCCCGTCGGAGGCCTTGTAGGTGATCTTGGCGATCACGTCGTTGCCCTTGCCCAGCTCTTCCCGGGCGATGCGCAGGATGTCCTCGGCGTGGGAGTCATCCTTGGCGAAGATCAGCGTCTTCGGGATGTTGCGCAGCCGGCCGTCCTCGTCGGTCTCCCGGTCAGGGAACATCGCCGGCAGGTTGTCCCGGATGGCACGGATGACCGTGCGGATCTGGTCCTTGGCCATCACCTTCTTGTCGAGGTCGCGGGCCTCGTAGCTCAGGTCCTCGTCGACCAGCTCCAGGCGCTCGTCCCGGCTTTCGCGATCGCGGAACGTGGTCCAGTACCCGGCCTCGATGGTGGAGCCGCCCTCGCCGATCGCGGTGGAGAGGCGGAACACGTCGAAGTCGACGTTCACCCCGTCGGCCACCGCCTGGGGGAACCCGTACTCCATCACCAGGTTCTGGTTGAAGAAGCCGAAGGTCTGCTTGCCGGGGGTGGCGGTGAGGCCGATCAGGTGGGCGTCGAAGTACTCCAGCACCTGGCGCCACACCCCGTAGATCGAGCGGTGGCACTCGTCGACGATGATCACGTCGAAGGCCTCGATGGGCAATGCCGGGTTGTAGTCGACCTCCACCGGGCGCTCCGGCGTCATCTCGTAGCCGGTCGCCTCGTCCGCGTCCTCCGGCAGCTCCGCGTCGCCCCGGAGCATCGAGTACACCCGCTGGATCGTGCCGATGCACACGCTGGCCACCGGGTCGACCTGGTTGTGGGTGAGGTGCTGCACGTTGTAGAGGCCGCTGAACTTGTGGCCCGAACCCGGCACCTCGAAGCCCTGGAACTCCTTGAGGGTCTGGCGGCCCAGGTTGCCCCGGTCGACCAGGAACAGGATCCGCTTGGCCCCGCCCAGGCGGATCAGCCGCTCGCAGATGTTGGCCGCCGCGAACGTCTTGCCCGACCCCGTCGCCATCTGGATCAGGGCCCGCGAGTGGTTGTCCCTGAGCGAGCGCTCGAGGTGGGTGATGGCCTCGACCTGGGCGTCGCGCAACCAGGGGGCGGGCTCCTCCAGCGGGGGCATGTCGACCACCCGGGCCCGCAGCGTCCCGGCACCGTGGGCCTGCTGGTCGGAGAGGATGTCGCCGAGGGTGTCCGGGCGGTGGAACCAGAACACGCGCCGGGCGGTGGGCTCGGGGTCGAGGAGGCAGGTGAACCAGGTCTCGGATCCAGTGGACTCGTAGCCGAAGGGCAGGCGCCCGTCGACCAGGTGGGAGGGCACCGCGTCGGGGAGGTGGGACTGGTACTTGACCGTCTGCCACTCGACGCCGGAGAGGGTGGTGCCCTTCTTCTTGGCCTCGATCACGCCGACGGCCTGGCGGTCGAGGAACAGCACGTAGTCGGCCGGCCCCGCGTCGGTGACCAGCTCTCGCACGGCCACCCCCGGGCCGGCGTAGAGGTTCACGGCCTTGTCGTCCTGCACCACCCAGCCGGCGGCCTCCAACATGGCGTCGATGACGACCCGAGCGCGCTGCTCGGGGAGCAGTCCGTCGTCGCCATCGCCTCCCATGTGGGCCGTCAGGTTAGGAGATGGTCGTCGGTCGACGTGGGGCCCGGCGAGTTCTTGCGAAAAGGATCTCATCTCGGGGTTGCGGAACGAACTGGCGTTCGGTAGAGTTCAGGTACTTCCCCTTCGAGGACCAGGGTGATCCGGTCCTCTCCCTGATCCCGATCTGCTGGCCACTTCTGTGGTCGCCGTCGTTCCTCGGAGGTGAGCCCCTTGACCGATACGTCGTGTTCGTCCGATGCAGCCCGGGGTGAGCGCGGCCGAGACGAGGCCGGCGCCTCGGCCCGGTGCCGCCACGACCGCTCGCACCGTCCTGAGCCCGAGGGCACCCGGTCGGCCTACGCGTCGAGTTCGGCGGCCGAGCGGGCCGATGCGGTGGTGCAGCTGTCGGGTGCCATCTCGGCGTTGCAGGCGGAGCTGGGCCGCTTGGTGGTATCGGTGGACGACGCCGGCGACCACCTGGCCGATGGAGCGACCGATGTCGCCGCGTGGCTGGTGATGACCACCGGTATGAACCGTCGCCACGCCCGCGAGACGGTGCGGGTGGCCGAGGCGCTGGAGTCGCTGCCGGAGCTGCGAGCCGTGTTCGCCTCAGGAGCGGTGAGCCTCGACCAGATCCGCCCCATCACCCGCTTCGCCACCCCGGAGACCGACGCCGAGCTGGCCCGCCAGCTGCCCGGCTGGTCCGCCGGCCAGGCCGAGAACCTGGCCCGCCGGCTCACCCCCAAGCCCGACGACGAACCCACCACGGCCCGGAACCGGCGCGAGCTGCACTGGCGCCCCGACCACGAGGCCGGCGGGTTCCGGTATCGAGGCTTCCTCCCCAGCGATCAGGCCGCTGCGGTCAACGCCGCCCTCACCGCCCTGGCCGAGAGCGCGGGGCCCGACCCGGCGACGGGTCTGTGGGATCCCTTCGCCGCCCGGTGCGCCGATGCCCTCCACGACCTGGCCGTCGGCGACCGTCACCCGGGCCAGTCGGCCCTCTCGGTGCTGCACGTCGACGCCGAGACCGTGGCCCAGGCTGCAGCCGACGACGCAGCCCGCTCCTCGCAACGGTCGGGCGCGCCCGACAGCTCGGGCCACCAGGGACCCGGCCCCGAGGGTCCCGGCCCCGATCGCGCCGGCCCCCACGGCACGGAACCCGCCCACACCATGGGTGCGGGGCGCGGTCACGCAGCCGGTGGCGCGCCTTCCCCTGCCGGCAACGATCGTTCGTCCAGCTCGGATGAGCTTGGGCAAAGGGGCGCCGCCGGTCCCGCCCCGTCCCCGGCTCCCCCAGATCCCCCAGATCCCCCAGATCCAGCGGGATCCGCTGAGCCGGGTCGTACACCGGGACCTGTGCGGTCTTCCGACTGGTCCCTCCCGCCCGCTCCGAATGGCGGCGGCGAGCTGCCGCCCGAGCCCGGCCGCGCTCCGCACGGTCTGCTGGACGGCATGGCCATCGGGCGAGACACGGTCCTCCGGTACCTGTGCGACTGCGACATCGAGTTCTCCGTCGATGGCCCCAACGGCACCACCGTCGGCATCGGCCGGCGGTCCCGGACCTTCCCGGACTGGATGCGCCGCCACATCGAGGCCCGCGACGGCACCTGCCGGTTCCCCGGCTGCGAGCGTCCGATCCGTCACATCCACCACAACCGGCACTGGACTCGCGACCGCGGCCCCACCGACAGCAACAACTGCGAGGGGTACTGCTGGGCCCACCACCACGCCGTCCACGAGGGCGGGTGGGAGGTCACGGGTGATGCCGACGGTGAGATCACCCTCATCAGCCCCCACGGTCGGCGCCTGACCTCTCGGCGAGAGCCCTTGCGCCCCACGACCAGGGCCGCCGCGGCTCGCATCTCCGGCACCACCCTCACGATCATCCCGCCCGGGTCGGATCCGCCGTCCGAAGCTGCTCCCGACCCGTCGTGATCGACAGCGAGGTAGCGCTGGCCGCCGGCGGGGCGGGGCGGGAGCGCCTACCTCGCGTCGCGGGTCGACCGTCGCCGTGATGGCCCGCGGTGCGTCAGACCGGGGCGCCGGGGGCGGTGAGGGGCCAGGGGCAGGCGCGCTCCATCAGGGCAGCCAGGTCGAGCAGGAGGGCGTCCTCGTGGTGGCGGCCCATGACCTGCATGCCCACCGGAAGGCCGTCCAGGGGCTCGACCGGGATCGAGATGGCCGGGTTGCCGGAGATGTTGGCCGGGATGGTGAGGGCACCGTTGTTGCCCAGCTCGGTCTTCTGCCCCGCCACCCGGGTGTTGGCGCTGATGTGGGCCGGGAAGGCCACGTCGGGGTTGGTGGCGCACATGACGAAGTCGACGTGGTCGAAGATGTCGGCCATGGCCTCGTTGGCCATGGTCCGGGCCGCCTCGCCGCGCCCGTTGACCACTAGGTCGACGGTGCCCTCGGCCATCTCCAGCCCGAAGGCGATCTCCTTGGTCAGCTGGTCCTTGCAGTCAGGCCACAGCTCGCCCAGCTCCATCCGCAGGCCGACCATGTTGGCCAGGGCCCAGGCGATGTCGAGGGGCGGCACCACGATGGGCAGGTCGACCACCGTCAGGCCGGCGTCGCGCACCAGGGCCTCGGCCCCGGCCATCACCCGCTCCTGCACACCCTTGGCCACCACGGCGGTGCCGAGGGTGGGGGAGATGGCCACCCGCTTGCCCTTCAGGTCGTGCGAGCCCAGGTCGCGCTCCCAGCCCTCGATCCGGGGCAGGGAGTAGGGGTCCCGGGCGTCGAAGCCGGTGGTCACGTCGTACCAGCGGGCCACGTCGCGCACCGACCGGGCCTGACACCCGGCGACCACGGTCATGGGGTGGATCAGGGTGCGGGGGCCCCGGGGGATCCGCCCGGCGGTGCCCTTCATCCCGATCAGGCCGTTGAAGGCGGCCGGGATGCGGATCGAGCCACCGCCGTCGCCACCGCTGGCGATGCTGACCAGGCCGCCGGCCACCGCAGCCGACGATCCACCCGACGACCCGCCTGCGGTCTTGCCGTGCTCCCACGGGTTGTGGGTCACGCCGTTCTGCTTGGTCACCGACACGTTGAGCCCGCCGAACTCGCTGGCGGTGGTCTGGCCCACCAGGGTGGCCCCGCCGGTGCCGCGGAGACGCTCGATCATGGTGGTGGTGCCGGTGGCCACCCGGTCGGCGAAGACCAGCGAGGCCTCGGTGTGGGGCCAGCCCTCCACCTCGCTGAGCTCCTTCACCCCCACCGGCACGCCCCCGAACGGAAGCGAGGTGTCGGCCACGGCTGCGGCGGCCCGGGCCCCGTCGACGTCGACGTGGGAGAAGGCGTTCAGCTCGGAGGCCTCGATGGCGGCCAGGCTGGCCTCCAGCTCCTCGACCGGGGAGCGCTCCCCCGAGCGGAAGGCATCGACCAGCGAGCAGGCGTCTCCGGACCAGGGTGCATCGACCATGGCCGGAGAGTACGGCAGGGATCGGCAGTGCGGGTCCGGCGGGGTCGAGCTCCCGGCTGCGGCGTCCGGCTGGCCCGTCCGTGCCAGGCAGGGTCAGGAGACGGCGGGCACCTGGATGCGGACCCGGGACGGGCTGATCGGGTCGAGCAGGTCCCGCACGGCGGCCACGTGGGCCGGGTGGGCGATGTAGGTGGCCAGGTCCTCCGGCGAGGCGAACCGGGCCACGATGGCCACCCCGGCGTTGCCGTCGGCCAGGCCCAGGTCCCGGTCGACCTGGTAGGAGCCGATCTCGGGGATCTGGTCGGGCAGGGCCCGAAGCCCGTCGACCAGGGCCTGGACCTGGGCCTCGGGGGCGTGGTCAGCGATCGTCACCAGCACGATGTGGGTCAGCACCCGGGCGACGGTAGCGGACGGCGCGTCCGACCTGGTCGGTCGGGCTACTGCAGGCCCCGGCTGGCCCCACCATCGACCGGCAGGGCCGAGCCGGTGACGAACCGGGCCGAGCTCGAGCACAGGAAGGCGACGACCTGGCCGAAGTCCTCCGCCCGGCCCACCGCGCCCACCGGGATGTTCTCGGCCACCGCGGCAGCTGAGTCCTCGTCGTCGCCGTAGAGCTGGCGGAACCGCTCGGTGGCGTGGATGCCGGGCTGGACCGAGTTCACCGTCACCCCCCGGGCCGCGACCTCGAGGGCGAGGGTCTTCAAGAAGCCGGTCACCCCGGCCCGAGCGGTGTTGGACAGGATGAGGGTGGGGATCGGTTGGCGCACCGAGGCCGAGGTGATGGCCACCACCCGGCCCCACCCCCGGTCGGCCATGGCCGGCACGGCGGCCTGGCACATGGCCACCGTCGACAGCAGGTTGAGCTGCAGGGCAGGGAGGTAGGCCTCCAGCGGCGTCGAGGCGAAGGTGCCCGCCGGCGGCCCCCCGGCGTTGGCGACCAGGATGTCGACCTGGCCCAGCGCCTCCTCGGCGTCGTCGATGAAGGCGATGGCGCCCTCGGGGGTGGAGACGTCGGCCACCAGCGGGATGGCGGTGTCACCCAGCCGGGCCGCGGCCTCCTCGACCCGGGCCCGGTCCCGCCCGCAGATGGCCACCGTCACCCCCTCGGCCGCCAGGGCCTGGGCCGCCCCGAAGCCCAACCCCGCCGCTCCGCCCGCCACCGCCGCCGTCCGTCTACTGATCCCCAGGTCCATGGGCCGCGACGGTACCGCCGGGTCACGAGCCGCGCCGGGCGGGACCTATGGTCGCCGGCCATGGACCCCCTGCCCTTCCTCGGCCTGGAGGCCACCCACAACCCCAACCGGTGGTACCTGCCGGTGGTGCCCCACCTGTGCACCTGGCACGGGTTCCTGTTCGGGGGCTGCGGGTTGGGCGCGGCCATCGAGGCCCTGGAGCGCACCACCGACCGTCCGCTGGTGTGGGCCACCGCCCAGTACCTGTCCTACGCCCGGCCTCCCTCGACCATGGACATCGACGTCACCGTCCCGGTGGAGGGCTCGACGGTCAGCCAGGCCCGGGCCGTGGCCCACGTAGGCGACACCGAGATCCTCACCGTCAACGCCGCCCTCGGCCACCGGGACCTCGACCACCGGGGCCAGTTCGTGGACATGCCCGAGGTCCCCCCGCCCGCCGACTGCGAGCTGCGACCCTCGCGGGCCGAGGGCGACCGCGACACGATCATGCGCCGCATCGAGCTGCGCCTGGCCCGGGGTCGCGAGCACGATGAGCTCGACGGCACCCCGCTCCCGGGCGGCCGCTCCGCGCTGTGGGCTCGGATCGACGACCTGCCGGAGACGACCGCGGCCAAGCTCGCCGTGTTGGGCGACTACGTCCCCTTCGGAACCAGTCAGGCCGTCGGTCGTCACGTCGGCGGCAACAGCCTGGACAACACCCTCCGGGTGGTGCGCCTCGTGCCCAGCGAGTGGGTGCTGATCGACATCGAGGTCCACGCCCTGGAGCGAGGCTTCGGCCACGGCCAGGTGCACCTGTGGGCCCAGGACGGCACCCTGCTGGCCACCGCCTCGCAGTCCACCATTGCCCGCACCTGGGAGTAGCGGCCTCGGCCGGGCCCTACGCTACGGCGCCATGGCCCTCCCCACCCCCGCCCTCGACCGCACCGCCCTCGTCACCGGCGCCTCCTCCGGGATCGGCGAGGAGATCGCCCGGGACCTGGCCCTTCGGGGCCACGGCCTCACCCTGGTCGCCCGCCGGGAGGAGAAGCTCCAGGCCCTGGCCGACGAGCTGGCCACCGCCCACGCCATCCGGACGGAGGTCCTGGCGGCCGACCTGGCCGACCCGGCGAGCCGGGCGGAGGTGGTCGACGCCATCGAGGAGCGGGGCCTCACGATCGACGTGCTGGTCAACAATGCCGGGCTCTCCACGTCCGGCCCGGTGCACCGCAGCGACGTCGAGGCCGAGCTGCGCATGGTCCGCGTCGACGTGGAGGCGGTCGTCGACCTGTGCAGCCGCGTGCTGCCGGGCATGGTGGAGCGGGGTCGGGGCGCGGTGCTCAACGTGGCCTCGGTCGGCTCCTTCCAGCCCCTCCCGGGCCAGGCCGGCTACGGCGCCTCCAAGGCCTTCGTGCTGGCCTACACCCAGGGGATCCAGGGCGAGTTGAAGGGCACGGGCGTCACCATGAGCGCCCTGTGCCCGGGGCCGGTCCGCACGGGCTTCGGCGAGGCCGCCGGCCTGGACACGACCGAGGCCGAAGCGGCCCTGCCCTCGTTCATGTGGGTGGAGGCCGACGAGGTGGCCCGGGCCGGCGTGGCCGGGCTCGACAAGGGGCGAGGCGTGGTCATCCCCGGGCCGGCCAACGCGGTGGCGGCCCAGGCCGGCCGCCTGATGCCCCGCTCGCTGCTCGTGCCGCTCCTGGCCCGCCAGCACCCCGCCCTGAAGAGCTGACCCGCCTCCCTCGAACCAGAGACCAAACGCGTTGTCAGGGCGACGCGTTTGGTCGCTGCTTCGCTGGTGAGCGTCGGCTGACGGGCGGCCTGGACCCGATGCGCGCCGAGGGTGGCTACGGTCGCCGGCATGCAGCGCTACGGCATGACCATCCCCTTCGACGGCATCCCGCTGCACGCCCAGCGCGACGCCATCGCCGAGCTGGCCGACCTCGGCTACACCGACGTCTGGTCGTCCGAGGCCAACGGGACCGACGGCTTCACGCCCCTGGCCCTGGCCTCGGTGTGGGCCCCGACCCTCCGCCTGGGCAGCGCCATCGTCCCGGCCTTCACCCGCGGCCCGGCCACGCTGGCCCAGTGCGTCGCCTCCCTCGCCGACGCCGCCCCGGGCCGGGTGGCCTTCGGCATCGGCACGTCGTCCAACGTCATCGTCGAGCGCTGGAACGACATCCCGTTCGAGGAGCCCTACAAGAAGGTGCGCGACACCGTCCGCTTCCTCCGGGCTGCCCTGGCGGGGGAGAAGGTGAAGGAGTCCTACGACACCTTCGCGGTCAACGGGTTCAAGCTGGGCGTGGTGCCCGAGCAGGCCCCCCGCATCCTCATCGCCGCCCTGCGGGAGGGGATGCTGCGCCTGGCCGGTCGGGACGGCGACGGCGCCATCGTGAACTGGCTGTCGGCCGAGGACGTCCGCACCGTCACCCCCCACGTCCACGCCGGCGGCGACGACAAGGAGGTCGTGGCCCGCATCTTCGTGGCGCCGACGACGGACACCGACACGGTCCGAGCCATGGGCCGCTTCGCCATCGCCGCCTACCTCAACGTGCCGGTGTACGCGGCGTTCCACGAGTGGGTCGGCCGGGGCGAGGAGCTCCAGCCCATGTGGGACGCCTGGAAGGCCGGCGACCGCAAGGCCGCCACCGAGGCCATCCCGGACCACGTGGTCGACGAGCTCATCGTGCACGGTTCGCCCGAGGAGTGCCGAGAGCACATCGGCCGTTACGTCGAGGCCGGGATCACCTGCCCGGCCCTGGCCGTCCTGCCCTTCGGCCTCGACCCGGTGCAGGCCGCCCGCGACCTGGCCCCCCAGGGCTGAGGGCGCATCGCCCGCCGGTCGACCTCCTGCTGTCCTGAAGGTTCGTCAGGCGCCGACGGCGTGGGCGCCGCCGTCGACGTGGACGATCTCACCGGTGGTGGCCGGCAGCCAGTCCGACAGGAGGGCCACGACGGTGCGGGCCACCGGCTCGGCGTCGGCGGTGTCCCAGCCCAGCGGTGCCCGCGCCGGCCACGGCTCGGCCAGGGCGTCGAATCCGGGGATGCTGCGGGCGGCGACCGTCCGCAGCGGGCCGGCGGCCACCAGGTTCACCCGGATCCCGGCCGGGCCCAGGTCCCGGGCCAGGTAGCGCGACGCCGACTCCAGGCCGGCCTTGGCCACGCCCATCCAGTCGTAGGCGGGCCAGGCCACCGAGGCGTCGAAGTCGAGCCCGACGATCGACGACCCCTCGCCCAGAAGGGGGCGGACGGCGCGGGCCAGGGCCGCGTACGAGTAGGTGGACACCTGCAGGGCCGTCGACACCGCCTCCCACTCCGCGCCCATGAGGCCGTCGGGGTGACCGAGGCAGCCCTCGGGCGCGAAGCCCACCGCGTGGACGACCCCGTCGAGGCGGTCCCACCGCTCGCTCAGGCTGGTGCCCAGGGCGGCGAGGTGGTCGGCGTCGGTGACGTCGAGCTCCAGCACGTCGACCGGGGTCGGGAGGCGCTGGGCGGCCCGTCTGGTCACCGACAGGGCCCGTCCGAAGGAGGTGAGCACCACCTCGGCGCCCTGCTCCTGGGCCAGCCGGGCGCAGGTGAAGGCGATGGAGGAGGGGGTGAGGACGCCGGTGATCAGGACGGTGCGGTCAGCGAGCAGCACGGGGCCGCCTTTCGGGGAGGGTGGCGGTGATCAGCACGGCGTCAGGGAGTGACGGCGCGGCGACAGCCGGGGCCGCTTGCCGGCCAACCGGGCGAAGGCCGCGACCAGGTGGGCTCGGGTCGCTTCCGGGGCGATGACGTGGTCGATGTAGCCCCGGCCGGCGGCCACCGTGGGGTTGCAGAAGGTGGCCTCGTACTCGTGCTGCCGGGTGCGACGGAGGACGTCGGCGTCGGGTGCGGTGGCCAGCTCACGGCGGTGGAGGATGTCGACCGCACCGGCGGCACCCATCACCGCCACCTCGGCGGTGGGCCAGGCCAGCACCAGGTCGCTGCCGATGGCCCGGGAGTCCATGACGATGTAGGCGCCGCCGTAGGACTTCCGCAGGATCACCCCGACCCGGGGCACCGTCGCCGCGCAGTAGGCGTGGACCAGCTCCGCCCCGTGACGGATCATCCCCCGCCACTCCAGGTCCTTGCTGGGCTCGAACCCGGGCGTGTCCACCAGGGTCAGCAGTGGGACCCCCGCGGCGTCGGCGGCCTGCACGTGGCGCGCCGCCTTGGAGCTGGCCGCCACGTCCAGGGCCCCGGCTCGGATCTGGGGCTGGTTGGCGACCACCGCCACCGGCCGGCCGCCCAGGCGGGCGTAGGCGGTGACCACGTTGGGGGCGTGGTCGGCCCACAGCTCGAGCACGCTGTCGGCGTCGGCCAGGTCCTGCAGCACGGTCCGCACGTCGTAGGACGCCCTGGCCCGCGTCGGCACCGTGGCCGCAGCCCGGAGGCAGGGTCGGTCGATCGGGTCAGCGGTGGGCACGATCGGGGCGGGCGCGTCCCAGGACGGCGGCAGGTAGGCCAGCAGGTCGGCCAGGGCGGCGATCGCATCGTCGCGATCCTCGGCCAGGAGCGTGGCCAGGCCGGTGGCGCCGGCGTGGACCGCGGCCCCGCCCAGGTCGTCAGGGGAGACGGTCAGCGCGCTGACCGCGGCCACCGCGGCCGGGCCGTTGACGTAGGCCGACGCGTCCCGGGTGAGGACCACGTGGTCGGCCAGCCCGAGCAGCGGTGTCAGACCGCCGTGGCAGGCGCCGGTGACGGCCAGCAGCACCGGCACGGCCCCCGACACCGCGGTGGCGGCCCGGGCCACCCGTCCCCAGGCTGCGAGGGCGGACAGGTCGTGGGGTCCCACCGCCAGGGGGCCGATCACGCCCATGATCGGGACCCCCAGCTCTCCCGCCTGGGTGAACCCCTGGGCCACCACCTCGGCGTCGGCCTCGGCCTCGGCCGTGTCGTCGCCGTCGAGCCGTCCCGGCTGGTGCCCTCCCACCTCGATGAACATGGCCGTGCGACCGTCCACCTCGATCAGTCCGGCCCAGGCGGTGCCCGGTCGATCCACACCGATCCCGGTCGGGGGCCCGATCCACGGGCCGGTCTCCGGGGGGCACCACGCCGCGGCGGTGGGCGCGCCCTCGGGCGCGACGAGAGGGGGCGCCACGGTGGTCAGGGCTCAGGGACCAGGACGAGCGCGGCGTTGTGGCCGCCGAAGGCGAACGACGTCGACAGCACCGGGGCCACCTCGATGGTCCGGGGCCCGCCGACCACCACGTCGACCTCCAGGGACGGGTCGACCTCACCAGTGCCCGCCACCGCGGGGACCACGCCCTGGGCGGCGGTGCCCAGGGCCACCGCCGCCTCCACCGCGCCGGCCGCACCGATCAGGTGCCCGGTGACGCCCTTGGTCGAGGTGACGGGGACGGCACCGGGCCCGAACACGGTGGCCAGGGCCCGGGCCTCGGCGGCGTCGTTCAGGGGGGTGGAGGTGCCATGGGCGTTGACGTGTCCGACCTGGTCGGGGTGGAGCCCGGCGTCGGCCAGGGCGAGGCGCATGCACTCTGCCGCCCCGGCGCCGTCCTCGGACGGGGCGGTGATGTGGTGGGCATCGCAGGTGCGGCCGTAGCCGGCCACCTCGCCCAGGATGAGCGCGCCCCGGGCCTCGGCCCGGTCGCGGTGCTCGAGGACGAGGAAGCCCGCCCCCTCGCCCATCACGAAGCCGTCCCGGTCGACGTCGAAGGGCCGGCTGGCGGTGCCGGGATCGTCATGGCGACCGCTCAGGGCGCCCATCCGGCCGAACGCAGCCATGGCCGTCGGGGTGATGGCGGCTTCGGTCGCACCGGCCACGGCCACGTCGGCCGACCCGTCGCGCAGCATGCGCACCGCCTCGCCGATGGCGTTGGCGCCGGTGGCGCAGGCCGTGGCCACGCACAGGCTGGGGCCGGTGAACCCGTGGGCGATGGAGATGAGGGCGGCGGGCCCGTTGACCATCATCATCGGTACGAGGAACGGGCTGACCCGCTTGGGTCCCCGCTGGGAGTGCAGCCGCACCTGGTCCTCCAGGGTGGTCAGGCCACCCACACCGCTCCCGGCCACCACTGCGACCCGGGCCCGGTCGACGGCATCGCCATCGGTGCCGGTGAGGCCGGCGGCCAGCAGGGCATCTTCGGCCGCCACCAGGGCGAGGTGCCCGCTGCGGTCGATGCGCCGGGCCTCGCGGGGGCCGATGCGGCCATCCACGTCGAGGTCGGTGACCTCGCAGGCGATGCGCACCGGGAGGTCCTCGGCGTCGAAGTGGGTGATGGGCCCGGCGGTGGCCTTGGCCGCCAGCACCTGGTCGAGGGTGTCGGCAAAGCTGGCCCCGGCGGGGGAGACCACACCGACGCCGGTGATGACGATGGAGGGCCGGTCTCCCGTCGCGTGGGTGGTCATGCGCCGCTCCCGTCGCTCTCGCCCACTGCGGCCAGGACGACGTCGGCCGCGTCGCCGACGGTCTTCACGTCTTCGAGCTGCTCCTCGGCCACCTCGACCTCGAAGCGATCCTCCAGGGCCATGACCAGCTCGGTCAGGTCGAGGCTGTCGGCCTCCAGGTCACCGGCCCAGGTGGCGTCTTCGGTGACGGCGGCCCGGTCGAGCTTGAGCAGCTCGACGGCGGTGTCCATGACGGCGGTGAGGACGGTGGGACGGTCCATGGTGGGTTCTCCTGGGTGGGGGTGGGTGGGGGACAGCGGGTGGTCAGGTGCCCATGGCCATGCCCCCGTCGACCGGCAGAACCGTACCCGTGACGAAGGACGCAGCGTCTGAGGTGAGGAAGGCCACTGCCGCCGCGACCTCGTCGGGGTGGGCCAGGCGCCGGAGGGGCACGGTCGCGACCAGCTCGGCCCGGCGGGCCTCGGGCAGGGCGGCGGCCATGGCGGTGTCCACCGGGCCGGGCGCGACCACGTTGGCGGTGATGGAGCGGGGGGCCAGCTCTCGGGCCAGGGCCCGGGTGAGGCCGATGAGGCCGGCCTTGGCCGCCGCGTAGTTGGCCTGGCCCGCGGCTCCGGCGTAGGCGCCGACCGAGGAGACGGTCACGATGCGGCCGAACCGGGCCCGCATCATGGCCGGCACCGCTCGGTGGAGGGTCCGGTAGGCGCCGTCGAGGTTGGTGTCCAGCACCCGACGCCAGCGGTCCTCGCCCATGCGGGCGAACACGCCGTCCTCGGTGATCCCGGCGTTGGCCACCAGCACGGTGACCGGGCCCAGCTCGGTCTCGGTGTGGGTGAAGGCGGCGTCCACCGACGCGGGGTCGGTGACGTCGAGGGCCACGGCGATCGCCCGCCCTCCGGCGGCGCCGATGGCCTCGACGACCTCCTTGGCCCCCTCCTCGTCTGACCGGTAGCCCACCGCCATCGAGCGCCCGGCGGCACCCAGGGCCCGGGCCGTGGCCGCGCCGATGCCCGCCGACGCCCCGGTCACCAGGGCCACGCGGGGCTCTGGTGCGTCCACCGCGGGCCCGCTCACTTGGGACCCCAGCGGAGCACGAGCGACCCCCAGGTCATGCCCGCTCCCATGGCCGCCACCAGCACCAGGTCCCCGGGGCCGATGCGGCCGTCGTCGGCCGCTTCGGCCAGGGCGATCGGGATGGAGGCGGCCGACGTGTTGCCGTGGCGGTCCAGGGTGAGCACCACCCGCTCGGCACTGAGGCCCAGCCGGTCCACCGCGGCGTCGATGATCCGTTGGTTGGCCTGGTGGGGGACGTAGGCGGTCACCTCGTCGGCCCGGACGCCCGCCCGATCGAGGGCGGCCTGCCCGGAGCTGACCAGGGCCCGGGTCGCGGCCCGGAACACCGCGGGCCCGTCCATCTCCAGCCACCGGCCGCCGGTGGGGATCTCCAGGTGCTCCACGAGGGTCGGGTCGCCGCCCAGGACGGACGACAGGATCCCCGGGCCGTCCCGTCCGGGGGAGGGCGGGCTCAGGACCAGGGCGCCGGCACCGTCGCCGAAGAGGACGGCGGTGGTGCGGTCGGTGGGATCGATGATGCTGGTCATGCGCTCGGCCCCGATGACGAGGGCGGCGCCGCTGAGGCCCGAGGCCACCGTGGGCGCGGCCAGGTGCAGTGCGTGCACGAACCCGGCACACGCCGCGTTCACATCGCACGCCGCGCCGGTGACGCCGAGCAGGCCGGCCACGTCCGAGGCGGTGGCCGGGCAGGCCCGATCCGGCGTGGTGGTCGCGACCACCAGCAGGTCGATGTCGTCGGGGCCGAGCCCGGCGACGTCGAGGGCCCGCTGGCCGGCCGTCGCGGCTAGGGCGGCCGTCGTCTCGAGCGGGCCGTAGACGTGGCGGGTCCGGATGCCGGTGCGGCTGGCGACCCAGGCATCGCTGGTGTCGAGGGTGCGGGCCAGCTCGCCGTTGTCGACCACCCGGGCCGGCAGGGCCGCCCCCCACCCGGCGAAGCCCACGGGTGCCGCCACCCGTGCCCGCACCGGGGCCATGGCGATGGGAGCGTTCACGATGCGGTCCGCTCGTCGAGGGCGTGCATCCAGGCCAGGGGTTGGCCGATCCGCACCCGCTCCCCGTCGAAGGCGACCATCCCCTGCAGCACCCCGTGGAACGCGCTGGTGACGGCAACGGTCCGGCCCAGGGTCTCGATGGTCCCGAGGTGGGTCCCCGGCCGGACGGTCTCCCCGGCCGAGGCGTCGGGGGCGGGCCGGCGGAAGGTCCCCGGCTCGGATGCGACGACCAGGCGGGCCGGGAGACGCACGTCGTCGCCCTGGTGGACCACGGGAGCGGTCATCGGGCGCTGACCCCGAAGACCTCGGGCAGCAAGGACTCGACCTCGGTCGGGGTGGCGGCGCTGGCGGTCGCCAGGTCGTCCCGGCAGCGGCGCACCAGGCCCGACAGGGTGGTCCCCGGTCCGACCTCGACGACGCACCGGGCGCCCAGCTCGGCGAGGGCATCGACCGTCTCGCGCCAGCGCACCGGTTGGATCAGCTGGGCGCTGAGGCGGTCGTCCCAGCCGTTCTGGGCGAAGTGGGGGCGGGCGTCGTGGTTCGTCACGACTGGGGTGGTGAGGGCCGCGAACCGGGTGGCCGCGACGGTGGGTCGGAAGGCCTCGGCCGCGGGGACCATGAGGGGGGTGTGGAACGCGCCGCCCACGTCGAGGGCCCTGACCTTGCGGACCCCCGCGGCCCGGGCCGCGGCCTCGGCCTCGGCCAGCCCGTCGGAGGTGCCACCCAGCACCACCTGGCCCGGGGCGTTGTCGTTGGCGACCCAGGCCCCGTCGACCTCGGCCACCGCGGCCGACGCCTGGGTCATGTCCGCCCCCAGGAGGGCGACCATCCCGCCGGGGGTGGCATCCGCGCAGCTCTGGGTCACCGTGGCCCGGGTGGCGGCCAGGCGCACACCGTCGGCCAGGTCCAGCGCCCCGGCGGCGACCAGTGCGGTTATCTGGCCCAGCGAGTGCCCGGCGAAGGCAACGGGGGCGTTGAGCAGCGGCCGGGCCGCCTCCCAGGCCACCAGGGAGCTGACCAGCACGGCCAGCTGGGCGTCCTCGGTGCGGCGCAGGTCGGCGTCCGGCTCGAGGAGCAGCGGTGCGAGGGGTCGGCCGGCGGCCTCCTCGGCCTCGGCCACGACTGCCCAGGCGGGGTGGTCGACCCAGGCCTGCCCCGCTCCGGGGGCCTGGCTCCCCTGGCCCGGGAAGACGACGGCCACCCGGTTGAGATCGTGGTCGGAAGCGGTCGGAACGTTGGACATCGAGGGGTGTGACCCGCCCGGGACCCCAGAGGTTTCTCCCTACCTTCCGGTAACTTGGGCTACCACCCGGTAGGTGGATCCGGGCCGGGCGGCGGTGCCCGTCGAGAGGGGGTGTCACCAAGGGACCGGTTGCGGCGTCCAAGGGGCCATGATCTCGTCTCCCGCTGACCTCGACGCCCTTCGTGACCGTCTGCCCCACCGCCCGCCGTTCCGCTTCATCGACGCGGTGGACGCCTGCGACCCGGGCCGTTCCGTCACGGCCCGCTGGCGGATCACCGGTGGCGAGGACTGGCTGGCCGGTCACTTCCCCGGGAACCCGTTGGTGCCGGGCGTGCTCCAGATCGAGGCCCTGGCCCAGGCCGGTGCCCTGGCCGTCCTGGCTGACGATGGCCACGCCGGTCGGCTGCCCCTGCTGGGCGGGGTGGAGGACGCCCGGTTCCGACGGCCGGTGCGACCCGGCGACGAGCTCACCCTGGAGGTCGAGGTCGACCGCCTGACCGGGAGAGGCGGCTGGGGGCGGGGCCGGGCCAGCGTGGACGGCCAGGAGACGGCCCGGGGCCGGATCCTGTTCGTGCTGGCCCCGACCTGAGCGGGCCGGCCGCCTGGCGAGGGCCGGATCGGGCCCTCTGATCCTCAGATGTGGACCAGGCGGAGCGAGTCGGTGGCCACGCCCTTGTAGTCCGGGGAGCCCGAGAGCACGGCGACGAGGTCGTCGGTGCGCACCAGGCCGTGGGCCCGGGCGGTGTCGATGGCCTGGGCCACCTGGTGGTGGATGTCGAACGCGCCGTCCAGCTGGAGAGGCGTCGCTCCCCAGGACAGGGTGAGCTGGCGCAGCGTGCGGGGATCGGTGGAGAAACCGAGGATCGGCGCCCGGGGCCGGTAACGGGCGATCGAGCGCACGGTGAAGCCGGTGCGGGTGACGCAGATGATCGAGGTGGCCCCGCTCTCCGACGCCGCCCGCCACGCCGCGTTGGTCATCGAGTTGGTGACCACGTCGTCGACCGAGGACCGCAGCGACTCGTGCAGGCGTTGGACCTTGGCCGCCCAGCCGTCGTCGTCGAACTCCTCGTCGGCCCGACGGGCGATGCTGGCCATGGTGGCCACGGCCAGGGTCGGGTCGTGGCCGATGGCGGTCTCGCCCGAGAGCATCACCGCGCTGGAGCCGTCGAACACCGCGTTGGCGATGTCGGAGGTCTCGGCCCGGGTGGGGGAGGGGGCCGACACCATCGACTCCAGCATCTGGGTGGCGGTGATGGCCGGCTTCCCCAGCGCGATGCAGCGTTGGAGGATCGTCTTCTGGAGGTGGGGCAGCTCCTCGATGGGCATCTCCGCCCCCAGGTCGCCCCGGGCCACCATCACCGCCCCGGCCGCCTCGATGATGCCGTCGAGGTTCTCGACGGCGGCCCGGGTCTCGATCTTGGCGATGATCAGGGGCCCGGCCGGCGCCGGCTCGGTGCCGACCCGGCGGATGTCGTGGGCCGAGCGGACGAACGAGACCGCGACCATGTCCGTCCCTTCGTTGACGAAGGCGTCGAGGAGACGCAGGTCTTCCGGGGTCGGGGTGGGCATCCGCAGCCGCTCGGAGGGGATGTGGACCCCGGGTCGACCCTGGAGCCGGCCCCCGTGGACCACCCGGGCCCGGAGGCCGTCGGGCACGGAGTCGATCACCTCGATGACCACCGACCCGTCGCCGAAGGTCATCCGGTCGCCGACGTGCAGGTCTCGGAGCAGGCCCTCGTGGTCGATGTGCACGTGGTCGGCGTCGCTGTGGTCGTCGCCGACGGAGACGACCAGCTGGGCGCCGTTGTCGAGCACCGACCCGCCCTCGGGGAAGGATCCGGCCCGGACCTTGGGCCCGGGCAGGTCGACCAGGATGCCCAGGGGGCGACCGAGGGCCTCCTCGATGCGGCGCAGCCGGCGGTAGCGGGCGATGGCGTCGTCGAGGCTGCCGTGGGAGAGGTTGATGCGGATCACGTCCGCCCCGGCCTCGATCATGTCCTTGAGGACGCCCTCCGACTCTGAGGCGGGCCCCATGGTGGCGATGATCTTCGTCCGGCGCGTCACCTGATCAGCATGTCAGGCTCAGCCCCGACCCGGCGCGCACCTTTCCCCGGGTTCACAGGCTGTTCACGATCAGATTCGTCCGAATGGAGCGAAGCGAGTGAGGACGAAACCCGTCAGGGCAATCGACTGAACCAGAGCAGCGAGAGGCTGGAGCTGAGGAACACCATGGCCATCGCCAACCCGATGAACCAGAGGCCGACCTCGCGGAACTCGATCTCGAAGCCGACCGACGATCCGATGTTGCGGTAGACCTCCTCCAGCTCACCCTCCGAGGCGGCCTCGAAGGACTTGCCGTCGGTGGCCTCGGCGATGCGCTGGAGGGCCTCGCGGTCGACGTTGACGGGGATGGGCGCCGGCTCCGACGGGAGGATGATCACCCCGTTGTCGGTGCCGAAGGCGATGGTGTTGACCGGCACCCCGGCCTCCTTGGCCGCATTGGCGCCGACCGAGTCGGGCCGGCCCACGGTGGTCTTGCCGTCGGACATGAGCACGATGGAGGCGGGCACCTCCTCGTTCTCCAGGTCGCTCTCGGCCACCGGGGCCTGCTTGATGGCCTGGAGGGAGGCGAAGATGGCCTCGCCGATGGCCGTGCGCTCCTCCAGCTCGAGGCCGTCGATGGCGGTGCGGACCCGGGCCCGGTCGGTGGTGGGGGGGACCAGGATGGCGCCGGAGCCGTTGAAGCCCACCAGGCCGACGTTGATCTTGTCGGGGATGTTGTCGAGGAAGGTCTTGGCCGCGCTCTGGGCCGCTTCCAGCCGGTTGGGCGGCACGTCCTCGGCCATCATTGACAGGGAGGTGTCGATGGCCAGGATGACGGTGGCCCGCTCGCGGGGCACCTTCTCCTCCCGGGCCGGTCGGGCCAGGGCGACGACCATGGACGACAGGGCCAGCAAGACGATCAGGGCGGGGAGGTGGCGACGCCAGCCGGGTGACTTGGGGGCCACGCTCTGGAGCAGGTCCAGGTTGGTGAACCGCACGGCGTAGGTGCGTCGCCGGGTCTGGAGGACGATGTAGATGACACCCAGCACGGCCACCGCGGCGAGCAGCCACAGCTTTCCGGGCGACAGGTAGGTGAGGGCGAGGGTCATGGGGTGGGGCTCGTGCGGTGCAGGGGTCAGGCGGAGGTTCGGGGGGCGATGCCGCTCACGCGGTCGCGCCGGCGGGCGACGAAGTGGACGATGTCGAGGAGCCAGTCCCGGTCGGTGCGGAGCTGGAGGTGGTCGGCACCGGCACTGCGGATGGCCGTGGCGATGGCGTCGCGCTGGGCGGCCGCCGCGGCCCGGTAGCGCTCGCGGACCTTGGGGTTGGCGGTCTGGATCTCCAGGACGTCGCCGGTGCGGGGGTCGACGAGGGACAGCACCCCGACCGAGGGGAGCTCGACCTCCCGGGGGTCGACGATCTCGATGCACACCGTCTCGTGGCGCACGGCCACCTGCCCCAGGCGCTGAGCCCAGGTGTCAGGCGGGTCGAGGAAGTCCGACACCACCGTCACCAGCCCGCGGCGTCGGGCGATGCCGCCGAGCATCATCAGCGCCGCCCCCAGGTCGGTCCGCCCGGTCGGCTCGTGAGCGGCCGAGATGAGGCGGTGCAGCACCGCCATCAGGTGGTCCTTGCCGCCCCGGGCGGGCACGATCTGGTTGCCGTGGGGGCCGGCCAGCACCGCACCGATGCGGTTGCCGGTGCGATGGGTCAGGAACCCGACCGCGGCGGCGGCGGCCACGGCCAGGTCGCGCTTCTCGCAGAAGGCGGTGCCGAAGTCGAGGCTGGGCGAGTCGTCGGCCAGGATCCAGCACTCGAGCTCCCGGTCGGCGATGGTCTCGCGGACGTGGGGGTCGGTCATCCGGGCGGTGACGTTCCAGTCGATCCGGCGCACATCGTCACCGGGGGAGTAGAGCCGGGTCTCGCCCTGCTCGGAGCCCTGTCCCGGCACCAGCCCCATGTACTCCCCGTGCAGGAGCCCGTCGAGGCGCCGCCGCACGACGAGGTCGAGGCGGCGGAGCACCTCGGCCGGGTCGCTCTGGCGCACCGACGGCGGGACGTTGGACGGGGGAGCCACGGGTCAGGCCGAGCGCTCGTCGCCGGCGTCGGTCCGGGTGGGGCCGGACGGGGCCCAAGGGGAGTCGCCCGAGTCGGTGGGGGGCGGCCAGCTGGTCGGCCAGGCACCCTCCGGCGCAGCCGGTGCGGGCTCGGGCCGCGGGGAGAAGGGCTGGGGATTGTAGCCCGAGGGGCCGTAGGGGCTCCCTGCTGCAGCTGCCGGTGCCGGAGCCGGGGTGGCGCCGTAGCCGGCGGCGGGCTGGGGCTGGCCGTAGGCCCCGGTCGTGGACGGGGCCGCGCCGGCGCCGTAGCCGGAGGGCGCAGCCGAGCTGAGGGGGGCGGCCTGCCGGGGTGCGGGCACCGTGGAGAGCACCCGGGCCAGGACCTGGTCGGCGGTGACGCCCTGGGCCAAGGCCTCGTAGCTCAGGACCAGGCGGTGGCGGAGGACGTCAGGGGCCACGTCGAAGACGTCCTGGGGCGTGAGGTGGTCGCGACCCCGGAGCAGGGCGAGGGAGCGTCCGGCCCGGACCAGGCCGAGGCTGGCGCGGGGCGACCCGCCGTAGGTGACCAGCGGGTCGAGGTCGGACAGGGCGTAGTTGGCCGGGTAGCGGGTGGCCAGCACCAGGGTGACGGCGTAGTCGACCACGCCGCGGTCGATCCGGACCGCGTCGGCCACGTCCTGCAGGGAGCGCAGCTCGTCCAGGCGCAGGACCGTCTCGGGCTCGGGGGCCTTCACGCCCATCCGGTAGACGATGTCGACCTCCTCGCCCGCCGTCGGGTAGTCGATGACCACCTTCATGAGGAACCGATCCCGCTGGGCCTCGGGGAGGGCGTAGACGCCCTCGGACTCGATGGGGTTCTGCGTGGCCAGCACGAGGAACGGGTCGGGCACCGGGAAGGTCTTGCCGCCGATGGACACCTGGCGCTCGGCCATGACCTCCAGCAGGGAGGACTGGACCTTGGCCGGGGCCCGGTTGATCTCGTCGGCCAGCAGGAAGTTGACGAACACCGGCCCCAGCTCGATGTCGAACTCCTCCTTGCTGGCCCGGAAGATCCGGGTGCCCATGACATCCGCGGGGAGGAGGTCGGGGGTGAACTGGATGCGGGCGAAGGACCCGCCCACGGTGCGGGCCAGGGTCTCGGCGGCCAGGGTCTTGGCCAGGCCGGGCACGCCCTCCAGAAGGCAGTGGCCCTTCGACAGCAGGGCGACCATCAGGCGCTCCACGGCGCGGTCCTGGCCCACGATGACCCGGCGGATCTCAGCCTGCACGCGGTCGAGCTGCCGGGCAGCCTCGGCCGCCGAGGGCGGGCTGGAGGAGGTCTCGGTGGCGGGTGCGTCGGACATCGGTCCTCCGGGTCGGCCGCCCGTGGTGGGGCGCTCTGAGGGCGCGGGCGGGGCAGGGGCGAGGTGGGTCCGGCCAGGCTAGAGCGCGGACCACCTCCATCGGCCTTCAGGGCGGGGGTGTGACCACCCCGGTCCGCACGCCGGGTCAGACCCGTCGGGATGAACGGCGCTGGCCGGGGTGGCGTGCCGAGGTTCACACCGGCTTCGGGGACGGAAACCGGGGGATTCGGAGGGTTCTCCGACGCTCGTTCCCTAAGGTTGACAGTCCCCCCCATCAGGAGATCACCCACCCATGAGCGACGCCACCCTCAGCATGAACGAGCGCCTCGACCAGGCCGAGGAGCGCCTGCCGACCCTGCCGTCCAAGTGGCTCCACCTCAACCGGGCCGTGGCCGAGCGCACGGTGGCCCAGAACCGCCGCAACGCGGAGCGGGTCCAGGATGCGGCCCAGGCCATCGGGCGCGTTGCCTCCAGTGGCGCCCGCACCGTGGTCGGCACGGCCCGACGGGCCGTCGAGCAGACCGCTTCCGTGGCTGCCACCGGCTTCCGCCAGGTCACCGGTCAGGCCAAGGCCCAGGCTGAGCGCACCGCGACCACGGCCACCGATGAGGTCACCGACCTCACCGACGAGGCCATCGAGCGGGTGGAGGCCACCACCGAGCGGGCCGACCGGGCCCACCTCGAGTCCCTCACGAAGGCCGAGCTCTACGACCAGGCCCAGGACCTCGACATCGACGGCCGCGCCGGCATGTCCAAGGGGCAGCTGGTCGACGCGCTGGTCATCGACCTCGACGCCAAGTAGGGCGCCACTGGCCCGTCGAGCTCGGCCCCGGAGGCCGCCGACTCCCCCGAGGTCGCGGTCGGAACTACCTTGCAGGCATGCGTCTGCTGGTGGTCGAGGACGAGGTCGACCTGGCTGACGCCCTGGCTCGCGGCCTGCGTCGGGAGGGCTACGCCGTCGACGTGGCCAACGACGGGGCCGAGGCCGTCGAACGGCTGCGGGTCACCGCCTACGACCTGCTCTGCCTGGACCTCAACCTCCCCGACACCGACGGCCTGGAGCTGTGTCGGAAGCTGCGGACCGACCCGTCGCTGGCGCCGGACGCCGACGTGCCCGCGCCTCGCGTGCTCATGTTGACCGCCCGGGACTCGGTCGACGACCGGGTGGCGGGCCTCGACGAGGGGGCGGACGACTACCTGGTCAAGCCGTTCTCGTTTGCCGAGGTGTCGGCCCGGGTGCGTTCGCTGCTGCGGCGGGATGCCGGGCGCACCGGCTCGGAGGTCCGGGTCGGGCCCCTGCGCCTCGACGCGGCCCGGTTCGAGGCCTGGCGGGACGACCGCCGGCTGGACCTCACGGCCAAGGAGTTCGCCCTCCTCCGGTACTTCATGTCGCACCCCGGTCACGTGATGAGCCAGGAGCGGCTCCTCGAGCACGTGTGGGACGAGCACGCCGACCCGTTCACCAACACGGTGCGGGTCACCGTGGGCACCCTGCGCCGGAAGCTCCAGGTCGAGGAGGAGGAGGCGCTGATCGAGACCGTGGTCGGGCGCGGGTACCGCTTGGTCGACGGCGAGGGAGGGGACGGGTCGTGACGCCGGTGACGCCCGGGGCCGGGGCGGCCGCGCCGGGCGGCCCCACCTCCAGCCGCATGACCACCCCGCGGGTGGAGGCGATCGCCCTGCGACTGCCCGACTGGATGGGCTCCATCCGGTTCCGGCTGACGGCCATGTACTCACTCGTCCTGTTCAGCCTGGCCGCCACCCTGGTCGGGGGCATCTACCTGGCCCTGGCCGCCCGCCTCGACGACGACTCCATGGCCCGGAAGAGCACGCCGGCGGTGATCGACCAGGTGCTGCCCAACGGCCAGGTGGTCCGCCAGCGGGTCGAGGTGACCGAGCTGGAGAGCTTCGAGGAGGGCGTGAACCGGCGGGTCCTGCAGCTGCTGCGCACCTACAGCTTCTCCGCCCTGGGCGTCCTGTTCATCTCCAGCCTGGGCGTCGGCTGGCTCATCGCCGGTCGGGTCCTGGCCCCGATCGACCGCATCAACGCGGTGGCCCGGGACATCCAGGCCACGGACCTGTCCCGGCGGATCGACCTGCGGGGTCCGCCTGACGAGCTCAAAGACCTGGCCGACACCTTCGACGACATGCTGGGCCGCCTCGACGACGCCTTCTCCCAGCAGCAGCGGTTCATCCAGGAGGCCTCCCACGAGCTCCGCAACCCGCTGGCGGTCATCCGGACGAACCTCGATGTGGCCCTGGCCGACCCGGACGCCTCGACCGAGGAGCTGCGGCAGGCAGCCGAGGTGGTCAACCGCTCGGTGACCCGCATGGGCGTGCTGGTCGACGACCTGCTCACCTACGCACGAGAGGGAGCGCCGACCCGCACCCGGGCCCGGGTGGCCCTCGACGGCGTGGTCGACGACACCGCGGCCGAGTTCGCCACCACCGCATCGGCGCGGGGGCTCGACCTGGAGGTCGAGACGCCGGCCGCCGGCGTGCCCGAGGCCGCGGTGGTGCGGGCCGACCGGGTCGCCGTCCGCCAGGCGGTGGCCAACCTGGTGGCCAACGCCGTCCGACTGGCCCCCGAGGGCACCACCGTGCGCCTCGCCCTGGGCGTGACCGGGGCGTGGGCCTGGATCGCGGTCGACGACGGCGGTCCGGGCATCCCGGCCGAGGACCGGGAGCGGGTCTTCGAGCGCTTCTGGCGGGGGGACGGCGCCCGGGCGCGGGCCGAGGGCCGCAGCGGACTGGGCCTGGCCATCGTCGGTGAGATCGCCCAGGCCCACGGCGGCGAGGTCCGCCTGGCCGACAACCGGCGGGGGGGGTCGACCTTCACCCTGTGGCTGCCGTCGGCTCCGGCCGAGGAGCGCGACGGCGGCCCGGCCGAGGACTCGATCCCGGTGCCGTGACCGTCGCCCCCGACGGGGCTGTCCCCTCCCGGTGGGATCAGGGGCGGGGGCCGGTCTACCGTCAGGCTTCCCCGACATTGGAGCCACCTGTGAGCATCGTCATCATCAACGCCATCACCGTCCCGTCCGACAGCGGGGATGAGCTGGCCAAGCGCTTCGCCGCTCGAGCCGGGGCCGTGGACGGCCAGGAGGGCTTCGAGGGCTTCGAGCTGCTCCAGCCGACCGACGGGCGGGACCAGTGGCTGGTGCTGACCCGCTGGCGGGACCAGGAGTCGTTCGAGGCGTGGATGGCCTCGCCCGCCTTCGGCCAGGGCCACCGCTCGGCCCAAGAGCGCGACGGCGGCGACGCCCCCGCCCCGGTCTCGGTGTCGAGCGAGGTGTGGACCTTCGCCCCCGCGGGCGGGTCGCAGCCCGAAGGGGCCTGAGCTGCTCCTCGGCTCCGCACTGTCGCAGGCCCACGTGGCCGGCGGGTGGGTGGTCGTGGCGAGCAACGCCGTGGCCGGCCTGTGGGCCCTGGCCGCACACTGGCGGCCCGAGGCGCGGGTCCGGGGCCTGTGGTGGTTCACCATCGGCGCCCAGGTGTCCATCTTCGCGGCGGTCGCCCTGGGGGTCGCCTACCAGAACAGCTCCGGCATCGACCCCACCTCGCTCCACCTGCTGTACGGGTTCGCGTCGCTGTTCGCGGTCGGGATCCTGTACTCCTACCGCGAGCAGCTGGCCGACCGGGTCTACCTGCTGTACGGGCTGGGCGGCCTGTTCCTCATGGGGATGGGCATCCGTTCCATGATCCTGCACACCTGAGGCGCAGCAGGATGCCGGGCCGAGGGGCCGCCCGCCGCCGGGTGCGGCCGGCGGCGGGACGGGCGCCCGGGACCCGAGTGCGGGGCGACGTTGCCCTGGCGCTCGGGACAGGTTCGGTCAGCTGGCCTGGGCCCGTGACGTTGCCATGACGAAAATGTAACTGGATCGACATGTGGCGTCAACGCGGTCGGCGATGCCCAGGTCGCAGCCTCGGCGGTCTACAGGTGGACCACCGGGCAGGTCACGGTGCGGGTGATCCCGGTGACCATCTGCACCCGGGAGACGACCATCTTGCCCAGCTCATCGACGGTGTCGGCCTCGGCCCGGGCGATCACGTCGTAGCTGCCGGTGACCCCCTCGGCCGCGGTGATGCCGGCGATGTCGGCCACCTCGTCGGCCACCAGGGCGGCCTTGCCCACCTCGGTCTGGATCAGGACGTAGGCGCTGACGGCCATGGCGGCCTCCTCGGCTCGGCGGTCCGGGCCGGGTGCCCGGGCGGCTCAGGGTAGCGGTGGATCCGCGACCGCTCCCGAGGAAGGTCGTGCCGGGCGTCGTCGAGAAGATCCTCGATCCGGACCGGGACAGACGGCCATCGGCGTCGAACCCCTCGTCATGGCGGACCAACCCCTCTTCTCCGAGGCCCTCGAGGCCGAGCTGGACGAGGTGCTCAGCCTCCTGCCCCTGGTCGAGGCGGTGCCCGACCTGGCGGACCGGGTCTTCACCCGGCTCACCGACGCGCTGGTGGAGACGCTCCTCGAGGACCTCCGGGCCCGGCACCGGGACGGCGAGCTCGACCGACAGGCCTACCTGGCCGAGATGCGCAGCACCGTCGTCGCCCTCGAGGCGCGTGGCCTCCTCCGCCGAAGCGGAGACATCGACGACCAGGACTAGAGGCGCCGCCGCCTCAGTCGGCCAGGCGCTTCTCCAGCTCGCGCAGCTCGTCGGCCAGCTCGGTGGGCAGACGCTCACCGATGAACGAGAAGTGGTCCTCGATGATCGGGATCTCACCGCGCCAGGCCTCGTTGTCCACCTGGAGCAGGCGACCCATGGTGGCGTCGTCGACGTCGAGGCCGTCGGTGTCGATCGACCCGGGGGCCGGGACCCGCCCGATGGCGGTGTCCACGGTCTCGGCGGTGCCTTCGAGCCGTTCGAACACCCACTTGAGCACCCGGCTGTTCTCACCGAAGCCCGGCCACAGGAACGAGCCGTCCTCGTCCTTGCGGAACCAGTTGACCCAGTAGAGGCGGGGCAGCTTGTCGGCGTCGCCGGTGCGGCCGATGTCCAGCCAGTGGTTCATGTAGTCGCCCGCGTTGTAGCCCATGAACGGCAGCATGGCGAAGGGGTCGAAGCGGACCTCACCGATGGTGCCGGCGGCCGCCGCCGTCTTCTCCGAGCTCATGATCGAGCCGAGGAAGGTGCCCTGCTGCCAGTCGAAGGCCTCGGTCACCAGGGGGACGTTGGTGGCCCGGCGGCCGCCGAAGAGGCTGGCGTCGATGGGCACGCCGGCCGGGTCCTCCCACTCGGGGGCGATGGACGGGCACTGCGACGCGGGGGCGGTGAAGCGGGCGTTCGGGTGGGCCGCAGGGGTCGAGGACTCCGGGGTCCAGTCCTGGCCCTTCCAGTCGGTGAGGTGGGCCGGAGGCTCGTCGGTCAGGCCCTCCCACCAGATGTCGCCGTCGTCGGTGAGGGCCACGTTGGTGAAGATGGAGTTGGCCCGGACGCTGGCCAGGGCGTTGCGGTTGGTCTCCTCGCTGGTGCCCGGGGCCACGCCGAAGAAGCCGGCCTCCGGGTTGATGGCCCGCAGCCGGCCCTCGTCGTCGAACTTCATCCAGGCGATGTCGTCACCGACGGTCTCGCACGTCCAGCCGGGAAGGGTGGGGACGAGCATGGCCATGTTGGTCTTGCCGCACGCCGACGGGAAGGCCGCCGCGATGTAGCGCTTCACGCCCTCGGGGTTCGTCACCCCGACGATGAGCATGTGCTCGGCCATCCAGCCCTCGTCGCGGGCCATGGTCGAAGCGATGCGCAGGGCGAAGCACTTCTTGCCCAGCAGGGCGTTGCCGCCGTAGCCCGAGCCGTAGGACCAGATCTCGCGGGTGGCCGGGTAGTGGGTGATGTACTTGTTCTCGGCGTCGCACGGCCAGGGGATCTCCGGGCGCTCGGTGCCGTCGTCGTCGACCAGCGGGTAGCCGACCGAGTGCAGGCAGGGCACCCAGTCGCCCTCGTCGCCCAGCACGTCCAGGGCGGCCTGGCCCATGCGGGTCATGATCCGCATGTTGGTCGCCACGTAGGGCGAGTCGGTGAGCTGCACGCCGATGTGGGCGATGGGCGAGCCCAGCGGGCCCATCGAGAACGGCACCACGTAGAGGGTGCGACCGCGCATGGAGCCGCGGAACAGCCCCAGTAGCTCCTCCTTCATCTCCGAGGGCTCCCGCCAGTTGTTGGTGGGGCCGGCGTCGATCTCCTGCTCGGAGCAGATGAAGGTGCGGTCCTCGACCCGGGCCACGTCGTCGGGGTCCGAGAGGGCGAGGTAGCTGTTCGGTCGCTTCGCCTCGTCGAGGCTGGTGAAGGTGCCGGCGGCGACCAGCTCGGCGCAGAACCGGTCGTACTCCTCGCCGGAGCCGTCGCACCAGTGCACCTGGTCTGACTGGAAGATCTCCCGCCACTCCTCGACCCAGTCCTTGAGCTTCTGGTTGCCGGTGGTCGCGGTCATCATGTCTCCAGGGTGGTGCTGCGGGATCAGACCGGGTCGGCCGGGTCCGCAGCGAGGGGATCGACGGAGGGTGAAGGGGTCGGGGCCGCGCTGTCGGCGGCGAGTGGCGTTGCACCCTCGGCCGGGAAGCCGGGGGTGCCCATGTCGACCTCGGAGCCGAGGCGCAAGGCAGTAGCCCTTCCCTCAGGATCGAGGTCGAACACGACCCGCTGGCCTTGGCGGACCATGCGCAGGACGGAGCCCTCCAGGGCGCCGGCCGCGAGCTCGAGCTCGGACAGGTCGGTGTCAGCCATGATGACGCCGTCACCGGTCACCGGGTCGTAGGACTTGATCACGCCTTGCACGCGCGGGCTCCCTCGTAGAGGTGCGGGGCTGCTGCTCCGCACCCTACCGGCGCATGCATCGGGGGCTCCACGTGGGGCACCTGCCGGCGCTGGTCCCAGGGCCCGAGCGGCCCGCCGCCGACGTAGGAGGCGGCAGGAGCGGGCCAGCACAGCGTCATTGCTCTCCGAGGCGCCAGCCGAGGAGCACACCGCAAGATCTGACCCATCCCTGAGTCTCTCTGAAGGCTCAGGCCTCGACCGGACGGGTCGAGCGGGGCGCCTTGGTGACCTTGCCGGCCCGGATGCAGCTGGTGCACACGTCGATGCGCTTGGTCGATCCGCCCACCACGGCCCGGATGCGCTGGATGTTCGGGTTCCAGCGCCGCTTGGTCCGACGGTGCGAGTGGCTCACGCTCATGCCGAACGACGGCTTCTTGCCGCACACCTCACACGTCGCTGCCATCTTGGGAGACCTCTGTCGTCGCTGTTCGTCCGGGGACGGGGCAACGCTACGGGGTCGGGGCGCGGCCCACAAACCGCGCCGGTCGCCCGCTCGTGGTGACCGCCTGACAGCCGGTCACGGGCGGATCGGTAGCATGCGCGGCCATGACGATGGAGCGACTCGGCGCGGACGAGCTCAGACAGGTGGTCGCGGCCTTCCGTGACTCCCTGCGCGCCCACCAGGCGCTGATCAACCAGCTCAACGTCTACCCCGTCCCCGACGGTGACACCGGCACCAACATGGCCCTCACCCTGGAGTCGGTGGTGGGTGAGCTGGAGACGGCCGACGCCGACCTGGCCAGCACCTGCAAGGCGGTGAGCCACGGGTCGCTCATGGGCGCCCGCGGCAACAGCGGCGTGCTGCTCTCGGGCATCCTCCGCGGCGTGGCCGTGACGGTCAGCGAGGCCGACGGCCTCGACGGGCCGACCCTGGCCAAGGCCCTCCGGGCCGCGTCGGACGGGGCCTACGCGGCGGTGCCCCGGCCCGTCGAGGGCACGATCCTCACCGTCATCCGCGAGGCGGCCGAGGCGGCCGAGGAGGTCGTCGGCGCCGACGGGTCGGCCCCGACGCTCGTCGCGGTGGCCGAGGCGGCCCAGGCCCGCGGCCGCGACGCCCTGCGCCGCACCCCCGAGATGCTTCCGGTGCTGGCCCAGGCCGGGGTGGTCGATGCCGGCGGTGCCGGGCTGCTGCTCCTCGTCGACGCCGTGCTCCACGTGGCCGACGGACGGGCCCTCCCCGAGGCGCCGGAGGAGGACGGGTCCGCGGCGCCGGACCTGGAGGCCCTCCGCGACCACGCCGACGCCGGGGCCCACGACGCCCACGACGTGGGCGACCTCCGCTACGAGGTCATGTACTTCCTCGAGGCCCCGGACGAGACGATCCCGGCCTTCAAGGACGTGTGGGGCGGCATCGGCGACTCGATCGTGGTCGTCGGTGGCGATGGCATCTGGAACTGTCACATCCACACCGACGACATCGGCGCGTCCATCGAGGCCGCGGTCGACATCGGCCGTCCTCGCAGCATCCGGGTCACCGACCTCCTGGAGCAGGTGGAGGAGGAGCGCTGGGTGCGTGAGGGCGCCGCGGCCGCGGCCGACGAGCCTCCGCCGCCTCGCGAGCCCGTGCCCACGGCAGTCGTGGCCGTCGCCACCGGGGCGGGGGTGAAGCGGATCTTCCACGCCATGCACGTCCACCAGGTGGTGCACGGCGGGCAGTCCATGAACCCGTCGACCCAGGACCTGGCCGAGGCGGTCGAGGCCGCCCCCGCGGAGGAGGTCGTCATCCTCCCCAACAACAAGAACATCATCGCGGTGGCCGAGCAGGTGCAGGCCCTCACCGAGAAGGTCGTGCGGGTCGTGCCCACCCGGGGCGTGGCCGAAGGCTTCGCCGCGCTCATCTGCTACGACCCCCAGGCCAGCGCCGAGGTCAACGCCCAGGGCATGGGCGAGGCGGCCGATGCGGTGGTGGCCGGCGAGATCACCAAGGCGGTGCGGGACAGCACCTGCGACGTCGGGCCCATCGCCGAGGGCGACTGGCTGGGCATCGCCCGGGAGGGCATCCGGGCCGTGGGCAGCGAGCTCTCGGAGGTGGCCTGCGACCTGCTTGGCGGGCTCATCACCGAGGAGCACGAGATCCTCACCCTCATCGAGGGCGAGGGGGCTTCGACCGGCTCCACCCGCGGCATCACCGAGTGGCTGGCCGAGAACCACCCCGACCTGGCGGCCGAGATCCACCACGGCGGCCAGCCCATGTACCCCTACCACCTCGGCCTCGAGTAGCCAGGCCGTCGAACTTCGTACGGAACTGTGCCCGTGGGGACAACATCCGTCCAGCGTTGACGACGTGCTGCCAGCCGGTCGGGTCCCCTGCGCTGCCGCGGTCGGGCGGGTCACCCCGGGGGTCGTCCGGAGCTGTGTCGCTGGAGGCGACGACCGTCGGAGCTTGACGCGCCCTTGGGTCACGACGAGCCAGCGGAGGTGCGGTGAGGGTCGACGGCGGAACGGGCGGGCGCGACCTGCCAAGCCGGACCAGGAGCGAGTCGTACCCTGGGCCCATGCCCGAGTCGCCTGACCAGCACGAGGCGACCGTCGAGGTGGCCGACGTGCAGCGGATGTTCGTCGACTTCGCCCGGTCCTACCCGGAGCTGAGGCTGTACCGGGCCATCTGCGAGGCCGCGTCGACTGATGACGAGGTCGCCGGGCTGCTGACCGCGGCCCGCCCCGGCCAGGGCCGGCCGGTCCTGTTCCTGGCCGCCCTTCACGAGCTGGTGCTGCGCCGCCCGGAGGTGCCCGCCGCCCGCTGGTACCCGAGCGTCACCGGCCGATCCGTCCCCGCCGGCGACCCGTGGCCGGACGTGCGAGAGACCTGCCTCGACCACGCCGACGAGCTGCGGGCCACCATCGCCGCCCGGGCGACCCAGACCAACGAGGTCAATCGGGTCGTCCAGCTGGCCCCGTTGCTGGCCCAGGCCGCGGCCGACGTCCCCGACGCGCCGGTCGCCCTCATCGAGGTGGGCGCCAGCGCCGGGCTGCTGCTCGGCCTCGACCGCTACCGCATCGAGCTGACGCCGGTCGGCGGTGGCTCACCGGTGGTCTTCGGCGATCCCGACTCACAGGTCCTCTGCGCCGGCGAGCAGCGGAGCGGTCTGTCACTGGACGAGCTCCACCTCCCCACGATCGTCGAGCGCGTCGGCCTCGACCTCGATCCGGTCGGACTCGTCGACGCCGATGAGGTGCGCTGGTTGGAGGCCTGCCTCTGGCCGGACGCCCTCGGCCGCCTGGAGCGGTTTCGCGCCGCCGTCGCGCTCCTGCGGGACGACCCGCCGTCGCTCGTCGCCGGCGACATGGTCGACGCCCTCGAGGCCGTCGCCCACTCCGCCCGCGCCGTCGCCCAGGCCCTGGCCACCGGCGCTGCGGCCGCCGGGGGAGGAGCGCCGGTCCACCTGGTGGTGTTCAGCTCGTGGGCGCTGACCTACGTCGCCCGGGAACGGCGTCCGCTGGTGGCCGAGGCCCTGGCTGCTCTCGCCGCCGACGGTCGGCCGGTGTCCTGGATCACCGCCGAGCCGCCGGGCTGCGTCCCTGGCATCCCCCGTCCCGACGGCGACCCGGACGACCCGCACGAGACCACCTCTTCCACCGTCCTGGGCGCCCGCCGCTGGCGTTCCGGCACCGAGATCCCACCGGCCCGCTGGGGCACCTGCCACCCCCACGGCGCCACCCTCGACTGGGCCCCCACCCCCTGACGCCGCCCACCCATCGAGACTTTGTACGGAACGCGGCCACATGCGCCTGATCCCGTCCAACGTTGGGCAGGGCAGTTCGAGACTTTGTACGGAACGCGGCCGCATGCGCCTGATTCCGTCCAGAGTTGGTCGAGGCCATGAGGTGGCCGGGCGAGGCTGTCACACCAGGTGCCCATCATGGGGAGATGGAACGATGGAAGGACCTCACCACGCACGCGGAGCACAGCTTCGGTGTCACCACCCGTGACGAGTTGCTGGCCGCCGGGTTGGCTGATCGCACGATCCGCCGCTGGGCTGAGGATGGTCGTCTCGTGCCCCTGAGCTACGGCGGCTATCGCATCGGTGGTGTCCCGCCCACCTTTGAAACGGAGGTCGTCGCGGCGATGAAGGTGTTCGACGGGGACACTTGGGCGTCGCACCACACGGCGGGCCGGCTGGAGGGACTCGGTGTGTGGGGTCGTGAGCATCGGATCGAGCTGATCCGTCCGAACGAGCTGAGCGCCCAGCGCTCGATCGCCCGAGTTCACCGCAGCACCCTCCTGCCCGCGCACCACCTGACGACGGTCAGAGGGATCCCGATCACCACGGCATCGAGGACGATCTTCGACCTGGCTCGTACCACCGGCCCGGTGCGGCTCGGTCGGGCGGTCGACACCGCGCTCCTCCACAGGACCGCCACGATGGGGTCTCTCTATCGGGTGCTGCACGATCTAGGCGGCCGGGGCCGACCCGGGACGCGCCGGATGCGTGAGGTGCTCGACACGCGAGGTCTCGACTACGTGCCACCGGAGAGCGAGCTGGAGGACGTGGGCATGGCACTCTTGGCCGGCCTCGGATTCGACTGGTAGGTGGAGATGTCCGATGGGGAGGGCTACATCCGGCGCGTCGACGGCCTCCACCGAGGTGGCCGACTGGTCCTTGAGCTCGACGGCAGGCAGCACGACGCTCCCCCGCAGAGGGCCCTCGATCGCCTGGGCGACCGTCGGCTCGAGTCGATGGGCTTGAAGGTGGTGCGCCTGCGGTGGTTCCAGTTGACCCGCGAGGCTGAGGGCACCCGGCGCGACCTCGCCAGCCGCCTGCGGTCGGTCGCCGCATGAGCTCGGGCGCAGCGGTCGGGGGTCGGGGAGGGGTGGACGTGAGGGGGCGTAGGGTCGGGGCGATGGCCCGACGGCTCTCGCAGCTCGCCCGCCTGCCGGTCACCGAGTTGAGCGGGCTGGGGCCGAAGGCGGCCGAGGGGCTGGCCCAGGCGTTCGAGGTCGAGACGGTGCTCGACCTGCTCACCCACTACCCGCGCCGCTGGATCGACCGGACCAACGAGGCCCGCATCCGCGACCTGCGACCCGGCGATGAGGCCATGGTGGTGGCCGAGGTCCGCCGGGTCAGCTCGCGTCGCACCCGGGGCCGGCCGCCCCGCACGCTGGTGACGGTCGACGTGTCCGACGACTCGGGCCACCTGAAGGTCACCTTCTTCAACCAGGGGTGGCGCGAGCGCCAGCTTCCCGCCGGCACCCAGTGCGTGCTCTTCGGCAAGGTCGACACCTACCAGGGCTCCCTCCAGATGACGAACCCGGTCGTCGACCTGCTGGGCGACCAGACCGGGCGCTTCGTGCCCGTCTACCCGCAGTCCGAGAAGGTCCGGGTCACCTCGCAGGACGTGGGCAAGTGGATGGCCGAGGTGCTGGAACGGGCCGGCACCTTCGCCGAGCCCCTGCCCGACTGGGTGTGCGACGACCACGAGCTGATCGACCGGACCCGCGCCTTCCACGGCATCCACCGGCCCGACGGCTGGCCCGAGGTGACCACCGCCCGCAAGCGTCTGGTGTTCGACGAGCTGCTCCGCATCCAGCTGGCCCTCATCCTTCGCAAGCGGGCCCTGGAGCGAGTGACCAAGGGCATCACCCACGAGGTCGCGAGCCCCGACGGCGAAGGGCCGACCTTGCTGGCGGACTTCCACGCCCGGCTGCCGTTCCCGCTGACCGGGGCGCAGGAGAGGGTCATCGCCGAGATCACCGATGACCTGGCCGGCCCCCACCCGATGCACCGCCTGCTCCAGGGCGACGTCGGCTCGGGCAAGACCGTCGTCGCCCTCTCGGCACTACTCGTCGCGGTGCAGGGCGGTCACCAGGGGGCGCTGATGGCGCCCACCGAGGTCCTGGCCGAGCAGCACCACCTGGGCATCCGGGCCCTGCTCGAAGGCCTGACCGTCGACGACGGGGGCACCACCCTGCTGGGCGACCGGCCCGTGGCCGTCGAGCTCCTCACCGCCCGGGCCACGCCCACCGAGCGCAGGCGCATCCTGGCCGGCCTGGCCGACGGCACCGTCGACCTGGCGGTCGGCACGCACTCCCTCATCCAGGAGACGGTCACCTTCCGCTCCCTCGGTGCGCTGGTGGTCGACGAGCAGCACCGCTTCGGCGTCGAGCAGCGGGCCGCCCTGCGGGAGCGGGGGGCAGGCGACGCCACGCCCGATGTCCTGGTCATGACGGCCACGCCGATCCCCCGCACTGCGGCCATGACCGTCTATGGCGACCTCGACGTGTCGATCCTCGACGAGATGCCCCCGGGCCGCACGCCCATCACCACCCACTGGGTCCGCACCGATCCGCCCGAGGGCGAGGCCGACGACATCGGACCCAGCCCCGCAGCAGAGAACCACCTCGACGGCACCGATCCCGAGGATGCGGTGTGGGCTGCGGTCCGGGGCGCGGTGGCCGAGGGCCGGCAGGTCTACGTGGTATGCCCGTTGATCGAGGAGTCCGACAAGCTCGAGGTCCGTTCAGCCCAGGAGACCTTCGACCGCCTCACCTGGCAGCCCGCCGGCGAGCTGGCCTCGCTGAGGGTCGAGCTGCTCCACGGCCGCATGCCCTCGGCCGAGAAGGAGGGGGTGATGGGCCGCTTCCGGCGACGCGAGGTGGACGTGCTGGTCGCCACCACCGTCATCGAGGTCGGCGTCGACGTCCCCAACGCCACCGTGATGGTCGTGCTCGATGCCGACCGCTTCGGCATCGCCCAGCTCCACCAGCTGCGGGGCCGGGTCGGGCGAGGCGCCCACGCGTCGACCTGCTACCTCGTCGGGGCCGGCGCCACCGAGGACGGCGCGGCCCGGCTCGAGGCGCTGGTCGCCTCGACCGACGGCTTCGAGCTGGCCGAGGTCGACCTCGATCTCCGGGGCGAGGGCACCCTCATGGGCGAGCGTCAGAAGGGCCGCACCGACCTCAAGCTGGCCTCGCTGCGGCGCGACCGGGAGTGGGTGGCCAAGGCTCGGGAGGTGGCCATCGCCCTCATCGACGCCGATCCCGAGCTGGCCGACAGCCCCCTCTTGGCCGACGAGGTGGCCCTCTTCCTCGGCGACGAAGAGCAGGACTTCCTCCTGAAGTCCTAGACCGCCGGCCCGCGCTCAGAAGGCGAGGGGGTCGTCGTCGCCTCCGGGGACGACGAGGTCCCAGCGATCCATGCAGTCCTCGCAGCGGTAGGCGACCACGTCGCCGGGCTCCCAGTCGCCCTCCTCGGGGGCGAAGGTGATCCGGCCGCAGCGCCCGCCACAGTCGATGCAGTCGATGACCTCGGGCACCAGCGGGATGCCGCCAGAATCCGTCATCGGTGCACTCCCGGTCGTGGTGTGGCCTTGCCGGGATCGTCCATCGCCGGGCACCGATGACGGCCGGCTTCGCCGGCGGAGACAGAGCTGTGCTGTCTGGCTCGCTCGCTCCGCTCGCTCATCTGTCGCCCCGGGCCGAGCGGTCCGCCTGGTTGGTGCCGAACTGGGCCACACCGTCGGCGAAGCCGGGGGAGGAGATGACCTCTTGGCCGTGGCGGTCCTCGTTGGCCAGGCCGTCGTCCAGCTCCAGGCCCAGGCCCTCGTAGACCGAGGCGCGGTCGTGGACGACGCAGGTCCACGGCTTCTCGGCGATCCCGGCGGCCAGCTCGACCGCCGCCGCCAGCGCCGTGCCGTCGTCGACCAGGCGGGTGACGAACCCGGCCCGTTCGGCCTCGTCGGCCGGCACCTCCCGGCCGGTGAGAATCCAGTCCAGGGCCCGGCCCAGGCCCACGATCCGAGGGAGCCGGTAGGTGCCGCCGTCGATGAGGGGCACCCCCCAGCGTCGCTCCAGGCAGCCGAAGACGGCCGATCGGCCCGCCACCCGCAGGTCGCACCACGCGGCCAGCTCGATGCCGCCGGCCACGCACCAGCCCTCGACCGCGGCGATGACCGGCTTGGATAGCTGGAGCCGGGTCGGTCCCAGCGGACCCGACGGCCGCAGCCGGGGCAGGTCGACCAGGTCGGCGCCGGCGCAGAAGGCCTGCACGTCACCGGTGAGGACAGCGACCCGGGCCTCGGGGTCCTCGTCGAAGGCGATGAGCTCGTCGTGCAGCCGCTGAGCGGTGTCGCTGTCGATGGCGTTGCGCCGGTGTGACCTATCGATGCGGACGACGACCACACCGTCGGGGAGGTCGGGGGCGGCGTCGCTCATGGGGTGAACCTAGTGCCGGACCCGTGGCTCCGAGTCGGGGGACGGATCAGGCCGACCGGGCGATCGGCGGGCGCGGACGCGGGCTCTGAGGTGGTCGGTGCGGAGGAGAGCCACGGTGGCGATGGTGGTCGCGGCGAGGACGGCGAAGCTGAGGACCAGGGTCGGTTGGGACGGGCCTTCGCCGCCCGGCGGCGCGGCGCCGGCCCACAGGTGCATCCGCACCAGAGCCCAGGTCCAGACTCCGCCCAGGGTGAGCAGGCCGGCGACGGCGACCGACCGTCCGACGGCCCGGCCAGACGGTTGCGCCTGACGGGCCGAGACCAGGACCAGCGCGGCGAGGGCGAGGGTGGCGATCAGGGCGAGGAGGTGACCACGGGTGGTCCAGGGGGTGGGGATCGTGACCCCGCCCATCACGACTCGGCAGGGCTCGTCGAGCGCGAACTCGTCGTCGTCATCGTCGTTGTCATCGCAGCTCGAGATCGTCTCCACCTCGACGCTGCCGTCAGGGGCGATGGTGGCGACCGGTCCGGGCACCCGCAGGGTGCCATCGACCTGGACCCGGCCCCCGGTCAGGTCGGGGTCGTCGGTCTCCCGGTCCGACAGGGCGTCCTCATCGCGCAGGAGGCCGGTGACGGCCTCGTCCAGCTCGAGGGGGCGGACCGGCCCGGGCTCGGGCCGAAGTGGCAGGTAGCCGGTCGTCCCGAACAGGCCGTGGCCGTCAGGTCCCACTGCCGGGGCCGGCGCGTCGGTGAGCGGACTGGCCGGGACCTGGCCGGCGTCGATGGCCACATCCAGGTCGGTGCGGCCATCGGCGCCCACGACGATGATCCGGAAGGTCCCATCGTCGGTCGACGCCGCCGACAGGTCGAACCGACTGCCTCGCTCGACGATGATGGTGTCGCCCGAGATGGGGTCGGTGCGGGACAGGCCGGAGGGACGTCCGAAGGCGATGTCCAGCTCGGCGACCGGCGTGCGTGCCCCGTCGGCGGTGATCCGCACGATGCGGGTGGCGGCGGTGCGCACGTCGTCGCCCTCGCCGGCCTCGGCCATGGTGAGGGTGCCCTCGGCGTCCACGCCGAGCAGGAAGCTGGCGCGCGCGGTCGGCACCTCTCGGGTCTCCCCGTCGGGGTCCACCACGAGGACGGAACCGTCGCCACTCTGGCTCTCGCGCAGCCCGATGGCGACGGTGCCGCCGGGGGCGGCGCGGACGGGCAGGAGGTCCGACACCCCGACGACGCCGAGGTCGCGGGGCACGGGGTAGATCTCCTGGGTCAGCCCGCCGTCGATGAGGCTGGTGACCTCGATGACGCCGCTCTCGTCCACCACCCGGTGGGCATCGCCGGTGGGGCTGACCTCGGAGGCCCAGAACAACGACGTCCGTTGGTCGCCCACCGCGGCGGCGGCCACCACCAGGGCGACGAGTAGCGCAGCCGGTGTCACGAGGAGGGCTCGA
This sequence comes from Acidimicrobiales bacterium, assembly GCA_038233335.1. Taxonomy (GTDB): domain Bacteria; phylum Actinomycetota; class Acidimicrobiia; order Acidimicrobiales; family Iamiaceae; genus Iamia. Next base: position 38,904 of record JBBSME010000003.1, read on the forward strand.
CGCCGAGCCTGGCCGTCCCGATCGCCGGTCGGCTCCTCCCCTCGACGGTCCGGCCGGACGTCACCGGTCGAGGGGGCCCGGGGAGGGATCGCGGCGGCCCCGAGCGCGATCGCCGCGATGAGGCCTGCGCCGAGGAGCGAGATGACACCGCCTGGCGCGCCCCACAGGATCTGCAGGACGAGGTGGCCGATCGCCACCGCGCCCACCACAATGCAGCCCCGGACCGCGCCTCGGCGGCCCGCCTCGGTCTGGCTGCGGCGGGCCGCGGTGGCGAGGATCACCGAGGCGGCGCCCAGCACCGGGCCCAGTGGCCACCAGGTCGTCGGTCGGACCAGCGGGATCCCGCCCACGACGGTGCGAGCGCCACCGTCGCCGCGTCCGTCGGCGGGCCCGACGAGGTAGGTCGAGGTGGGGGGCTCGCGGCGATCGGAGTCGGTCGGACCCCCCGGGTCCTCGACGCCCGCGGGTCGGGTGGAGACGACCCCGCCGTCGGCGGTGAGGGCGACCTGGACGGCGGGGGGCTCGTCCTCGGTCATCCGGGGCGCGTCCAAGCCCTCGTCGACCTCGCCCGCGTCCGGTAGCACCGGGCGGCTGCGATGCGACCCCAGGAGCGTGACCGAGCCTTCACGGGCGGCCAGGACCCCCCGGGGTCCGCCTCGGCGCTCGCCACCCACGACGGAGGTGATCAGGTTCTCGGCGTCGTCGGGGCCGGGCTGGACCTGGCCGTCGGGGCTGATCTGGGCCAGCTGACGGGGAGGGAGGGGCAGATCCTCGTCGGTGACGTCGTCCGGTGCTGGGCCCGGCTCGACCATGGCGGTGACCGTGCCGGTGTCGGGGTCGAGGGCGGCGGCGGTGATCGTGGCCTCCTCGCCCGCGTCCAGACCGGCGAGGGTGAGCGCGCTGATCTCGACGCCGTCGCCCTGGCGAGGCCAGGTGCGGATCCCCTCGCCAGGAGCGGTCAGCGTGGCGATGGTCCCGTCGTCGTCGATCCCGATGAGGTCGTCGGCCGGGGTGACGGCGGCGACGCGCTGGGCCGCTCCGTCCGGTGCGCGGCGCCAGAGCTCGCGTCCGTCCGGCCGGCCGTCGGCCCAGCGGTAGGTCACCACCGCGATCCACCCCGCCGGGGAGCCGGCGACCTGAGCGACCTGCGCGGGGCCCCGGGCGAAGTCGAGCGACAGGGTCTCCACCCCGCCGGACCCGATCCGCTCGATCTCCGCTCGATGGTCGGCATCGGCGTCGACGGGGGCGGGGACGATGCGCAGGGCGGTGCCGTTGGCCACCGCGGCATCGGCTCGCACCGGCCACCGGCGGTGGTCCCCGAGGATCAGCGCGACGACCACCAGCAGGACGGGGACGGCCACGAGGACCCACCGGAGGGCGGGAAGGGGCGTCGACGGTCGGTCATCGGCCCCTTCCGGAGGGGTCTGCGTAGCCGTGGGGCGGGGGCCCGCACCCTCGGCCGGCCCGTCTGGCGTCGCTGCGACCTCGCCCGTTTCGGTCACGAGGCGAGGAGGCAGGTGGGACACGAGACGGCCATGTCCGCCGAGGATGCCCGGCGGTGCCGGCTGCGAACCCCGCCCAATGGCGAGAGGGCGAGGGTCCGATGAGGTCAGCGCCGCGAGCTCCGCGGACCCGTGCCTCGGCCACCTGCTCGGGGCCCTGGGCTTCGTCCAGGCTGATGGTCTCGATGCCGCCGGGTGAGATCCGCTGGATCTCGGCGACGTGGTCGGCGTCGGCGTCGGGTGGGGCCTCGACGATGCGCAGGGCGGTGCCGTTGGCCACCGCGGCATCGGCCAGGACTGGCCACCGGCGGTGGTCGCCCAGCACGAGGGCCGCCAGCACCAGGATGACCGGGACGGCCACCAGCGGCCGTCGGAGTGGGCGCCTGGGGGCGGAGGGGTCGCCGCCGGTGGTCGGTGGGACCGGCCTGCGGAGAGGGCGCCGGGCCGGTCGAGCGGAGGTCATGTCGGCCCATGGTGCCGGGAGGTCCCGGCCGTACGCTCCCCCCGATGGACTCCCCTCCCCTGGCTCCGCGGCCGGCATCGGACCTCGGTGCACGGACCGCCGTCGGCGCGACGGCATGAGCATGCGGGTGGTGGCGGGCACGGCGCGGGGCCTTCGGCTCATGGCGCCCGAGGGCCGGGGCACCCGGCCCACGACCGACCGGGTGCGGGAGGCGACCTTCAACGCCCTGGGCAGCCTGGGCGCAGTGGAGGGAGCCCGGGTCCTCGACGCCTTCGCCGGCAGCGGTGCCCTCGGCATCGAGGCCCTGTCGCGGGGTGCGGCCCACTGCACGTTCGTCGATGCCGACCGGGTGGCCCGCGCCGCGGTCGAGGCCAACCTGGCCACCACGCGGCTCGCCGAGGGGGCCAAGGTGGTCAACGGCGACGCGGCCACCTTCTTGGCCCGATCCGAGGACCGGTGGGACCTGGTCCTGCTCGACCCGCCCCACGCCGGCACCGACTGGGCCGCCCTGCTGGGGGTGGTCGCGGGGGCCCTGGCCCCGGATGCGCTGGTGGTGGCCGAGTCCGATCGGGCCGTCATCGACGAGGCCGAGGGCGACGGGACCTGGTCGGTCCTCAGGGAGAAGCGCTACGGCGGTACGGTGGTGCAGATGATCAGTGCCCGGCCGACCTCGGAGAGTGCATCATGAGCGAGTGCCCAGGGGCGGTCGCGTGAGCACCGTTCTCTACCCGGGGTCGTTCGACCCGGTGCACAACGGCCACGTCGAGATCATCGACGTGGCCAGCCACCTCTTCGACAAGGTCGTGGTGGCCGCCCTGCGCAACCCCCAGAAGGGGGAGACCATGTTCGACGTCGACGAGCGGGCCACCATGCTCCGCGAGTCGGTGGCCCACCTGGTCAACGTGGAGGTCGTCGGCTTCTCCAAGCTGGTCGTCGAGGTGGCCGAAGACGTCGAGGCCGACTTCATCATCAAGGGCCTGCGGGCGGTGTCGGACTTCGAGTCCGAGATGCACCAGGCCCACATGAACCTGGCCATCTCCGGGGTCCACACCATCTTCATCCCGTCGGCCACCACCCACTCCTTCGTGGCCTCGAAGCTCATCCGCGAGATCGCCCGCTTCGGTGGCGACGTCACGTCGATGGTGCCCGAGCCGGTGGCCAAGCGACTCGCCGAGAGGTTCGAACCATGACCTTCCACGACGATCTCCCCACCGCAGGCGAGGCCAGCGGCCAGCACGCCGAGGTCCCGGCCCGACGTTGGCGCGACCCTCTCGCCGGGCCGGAGTCCGACGCCATGCTGCGTCGGGCCGCCGACCTGATCGCGTCGGGCCGGCCCATGCCCCTGTCGTCGTCGGTGATGGTCAACCGCGACGAGATCCTCGACCTGCTGGGCCAGGCCATCGACAACCTCCCCGACGAGCTGCGCCAGGCCCGGTGGCTGCTCAAGGAGCGCGACGAGTTCCTGGCCCGGGTCCAGGGCGAGGGCGACGAGATCCTCGACGCGGCCAGCGCCAAGGCCGAGTTCATGGTGCAGCGCACCGAGGTGGTGAAGTCGGCCGAGCAGCGGGCCAAGCGCATCGTGGAGCAGGCCGAGGACGAGGCCCGGAACCTGCGCCACGAGTCCGAGGACTTCTGCGACCAGCGCCTGGCGCAGTTCGAGATCGTGCTCGACCGGACCATGAGGATGGTCCACGCCGGCCGCGAGAAGCTCAACGCGGCCCCGTCGGCGGCGGAGTTCGGACGCAGCCCGGACGAGGACGACACCGTCGTGCCGTCGGTGCAGGAAGCCCCGGCCGTGGCACCGGGTGGGTTCGGCAACCCCGATGGCTCGCCGGTCGAGGCCGGCGCCGAGGACGGGGACGAGGACGGGTTCTTCGACCAGGACCAGGGGTGACCAGGGTCCGCACGCTCGAGCACGTCGCCGACCTCCGGCGACGCCCGGGCACCCAGCGTCCGGTCGAGCACCGCGTGCCGGCGTCGGCCCTCGGCCCGCTGGGCACGACGGCGGCGTCGGTGCCCGCCGACGGCGAGGTCGAGCTGGACGCGGTGGGGGAGGCCACGGGGGCCGACGTCGTGGTCACCGGGGTGGCCCGCTTCCCGTGGGAGGGGGAGTGCCGGCGCTGCCTCCAGGCGGTATCGGGTTCGGTCGAGGCCGAGGTCAGGGAGATCTTCGAGCCGACCCCGGTCGAATCCGAGACCTGGCCCCTCGAGGGCGACACCATCGACCTGGGCCCCGTCCTGCGCGAGGTCGTCCTGCTCACGCTGCCGTTGGTGCCGCTGTGCTCGGAGGACTGCGTCGGGCCCGATCCGGAGCGGTTTCCGGCCACCGTGGAGGGCGAGGAGCCCTCGATCGATGCCGAGGGCGACAGCGACGAGGCGCCCAAGGACCCGCGCTGGGCCGCCCTCGACCAGCTCGACTTCGACTGAACGCACCAGCCCACCCGGGCGCTCGCTGGCCGGGCGCTTCGTGCGGCTGCGGGGTCGGCCGCTACGCTGCCTCCTTCGTCCCCGGGCGCCCCCGGGCCACTTCACGCTCCGAACCAGGACCCTTTCGCGATGGCCGTCCCCAAGAAGAAGACCTCCAAGGCCAAGAGCCGCAGCCGTCGGGCCTCGGCCTGGCGCCTCGACGCGCCGGCCCGCAGCACCTGCTCCCGCTGTGGCGCGGTGAAGCTGCCCCACCGGGTCTGCGGCAACTGCGGCTTCTACAAGGGCCGCCAGGCCCTCGACGTCGACTGAGCGACGCCACGCGGCGACGCCGGGCCCTGATCGGATGACCCTCCCGGCCCCCATCGCGGTCGACGCCATGGGCGGTGACCGGGCCCCCGACGACATCGTGGCCGGCGCCGAGCGGGCCGCGGCGGAGCTCGACCTCCCCGTCGTCCTGGTCGGCGACCCCGACCGCCTCACCACCACCCTCGAGGTCATCCCGGCCTCCGAGGTCATCGCCATGCTTGACGACCCGGGCAAGGGCGTCCGGAGGAAGAAGGACTCCTCCCTCGTCCGCGCCGCCGAGGCCGTGCGCGACGGCCGGGCCTCGGCCATGGTCAGCGCCGGCAACACCGGCGCGACCTGGGGGGCCGCCCTGCTCCGCATGGGCCGGATCAAGGGCGTGTCCCGCCCCGCCATCGCCACGCCGATCCCCCGGCCCGGCCACGACACCCCCCTCGTCCTCCTCGACGCCGGGGCCAACGCCGACTGCAAGGCCGAGTGGCTGGTCCAGTTCGCCCAGATGGGCGCGGTGTTCGCCACCGACCGCTTCGGCCTGGCCACCCCGCGGGTGGGTCTGCTGTCCATCGGCGAGGAGCCGGGCAAGGGCGACGAGCTCCGCAAGGAGGCCCACGCCCTGCTGGCCGACGAGGCCTGGGCGGCGACCTGCGGCGCGACCTTCGCCGGGAACGTGGAGGGCCGCGACCTCATGAGCCCGGGCATCGACGTGGTGGTGTGCGACGGCTTCACCGGCAACGTGGCCCTCAAGACCCTCGAGGGGGCGATGAAGTCCCTGGTCAGCGCCATGCTGGGGACCTTCGAGACGAACGACGAGACCCGGGCCGCGGGCGAGGCCCTCATGCCCGCCCTGCTGCCCCTCTACGGCCAGCTCGACCCCGACGCCACCGGCGGGGCCATGCTCCTCGGCATCGACGGCGTCTGCATCATCAGCCACGGCTCCTCGTCGCCCACCGCCATCGTCAACGCCTGTCGGGTGGCGGCCGAGTCGGTCACCTCCGGCCTGGTGGGCGCGGTGACCGCCGCAGTGGGCACCGCGGCCGAGTAGCAGCCCGCCAGATCACGGCATCGTCCCTGGTCAGAGCGATTCACAAGCGCACGAAGTTCGGCCTCGGCTAAGGTCCCCCAGCCGCCACCGCCCTGAGGAGGAGCCGTTGCCCGCCGAGACCCACACCCAGCAGGGCCCCATGAGCCGACAGGAGGTCTTCGAGCTGATCCGCGACCGTCTGGTCGACATCCTCGAGATCGACGCCTCCGAGGTCCACGAGGGCGACTCCTTCGCTGATGATCTGGAGGCCGACTCCCTGGCCCTCATCGAGCTGGTCGAAGCCCTGGAGGAGGAGGTCGGCGAACGCAGCGTCGGGTTCCGCATCGAAGACGAGGACCTCGAGGACCTCAAGACGGTCCGCGACGCGGTGGACTACGTGTTCACCCGCGTGGGCGACGGCTCCGGCTCCTGAACGAGGCGCCCGCTCCCGTCGCGCCGCGGTTGGCCGAGCGCCTGGGTCACCACTTCGCCGACCCCTCGCTGCTGGAGATGGCCATCTGCCACCGGTCCTGGTGCGCGGAGAACCCCATCGGTCGGCCCAACGAGCGGCTCGAGTTCCTGGGCGATGCCGTGCTCGGTGCCGTGGTGGCCGAGGAGCTCTACCTCCGCTTCCCCGAGGCCGACGAGGGCTGGCTGTCCCGGGCTCGGGCCACCATCGTCCGGGCCAGCACCCTGGCTGAGGCGGCCGAGGAGATCGGGCTGGGCGAGGAGATCCGCCTGGGCAAGGGCGAGGAGGCCACGGGCGGGCGGGAGAAGCCGTCGATCCTGGCCGATGGCCTGGAGGCCCTGATCGGGGCCGTCCACCTCGACGGCGGGCGGGATGCGTCCCGGGCCGCGGTCATGGCCGTCCTCGGACGGCGCATCGCCGAGGCCTCGGGCGAGCCCGGGCACCTCGACGACAAGACCCGCCTCCAGGAGCACGTCAGCCAGGTGCTCGCCGACATCGTCACCTACCAGGTGGTCGACTCCGGCCCCGAGCACGACAAGACCTTCGAGGCCACCGTCCACCTCCGCGGTCGGGCCCTCGGGACCGGCATCGGCCGGACCAAGAAGCAGGCCGAGCAGCGCGCCGCTCGCCACGGCTACGACGCCGTCACCGGAGCCGACCCCGACCCCGCCACCGATGGGCCCGACACCCTGGTGACGACACCCCACCTGATCACCCCCGCGGGCCCCGTGCCCGCACCGAGCTCGAAGGACGAGGATGCCTGAGCTGCCCGAGATGGAGACCCTGCGACGAGACCTGGACCGCGAGGTGGGGGGCAAGCGGATCAAGACCGTCGACGCCCCCGGCCGGAGCGCCTTCTCCCGCATGCCCAAGAAGCAGGTGATCGAGCGCCTCGACGGCGTCAAGATCAGCTCGGCCGACCGCCGGGGCCTGCTCCTGACCCTCAAGCTGGACTCCAGCGAGCTCATGGTCATCGACCTGCGCGAGACCGGCGCCATGCGCAAGACGACGCCCAGGGAGGAGATGGCCAAGGGGACCCAGGTCGTCATCTCCTTCACCCAGGGGGGCCAGCTCCGCCTGATCGACCCTGACGGCGGGATGAACATGTGGGTGGCCACCCCCGAGGAGCTGCTCGAGCAGGAGCCGATCCTCACCGAGCTGGGCCTCGACCCGGTGGTCGAGCCCATCTCGTGGACGGCGTTCGGCCACCTCCTCCGAGGCCGGACCCAGTCGGTCAAGTCCTTCCTCACCGACCCGACCGCGGTGGTCGGCATCGGCCCGGTGTACTCCGACGAGATCACCTGGCAGGCCGGACTCCGCCACGACCGCGACTCCAACGCTCTCACCTCCCAGGAGATGCGGCGCCTGTACCGCGCCGTGGTGGAGACCCTGCACGACGGGGCCAAGCACCGGGGGACCACGCTGGCCGACGGCGTCTACCACGACCTGGCCGGCAAGTCGGGCGGCTACCAGGATCTCCTCCAGGTGTACGAGCGGGCCGGGCTGGCGTGCAAGCGGTGCCGCGGCACCATCGCCAAGGTGCGCTACTCCAAGAGCCACGTCTTCATGTGCCCGGACTGCCAGGTCTGAACCGGGGCCCCGCGTGTTCCTGAAGTCCCTGAGCCTCAAGGGGTTCAAGTCCTTCGCCGACGCCACCGACCTGGGCATGGAGCCCGGGGTGACCGTCGTGGTCGGGCCCAACGGCTCGGGCAAGTCCAACGTCGTCGACGCCATCGCCTGGGTCCTTGGGGCCCAGGCGCCCAGCGCGGTGCGCAGCCAGAAGATGGAAGACGTGATCTTCGCGGGCACGGCGACCCGGCCCGCGTTGGGGCGGGCCGAGGTCGCGCTCACCATCGACAACGGGGCCGGGCTGCTGCCCATCGACTTCGCCGAGGTCACCATCACCCGCACGCTCTGGCGGTCGGGTGACAGCGAGTACGCCATCAACGGCGTCCCCTGCCGGATGCTCGACGTCCAGGAGCTCCTCTCGGACTCCGGGGTCGGCCGCCAGCAGCACGTCATCATCTCGCAGGGCCAGATCGACGCGGTGCTCAACGCCCGTCCCGAGGACCGCCGCCTCATCATCGAGGAGGCGGCGGGCATCCTGAAGTACCGGCGACGCAAGGAGAAGGCCGAGCGGCGCCTGGCCGGGACCGAGGCCAACCTGCTGCGGCTCCAGGACCTCCTCCGCGAGGTCCGCCGCCAGCTGCGGCCGCTCGAGCGCCAGGCCGAGGCCGCCCGCCGCCACGGCGACCTGGTCACCGAGCTCACCGCCCGCCGGGTGCACCTGGCCGGGGCCGACCTCCGCCGCCTGCGCACCCGGCTGGAGGCGTCGGAGGCTTCTCGCCGCGACCTGCGCAGCCGCGAGGGCGAGTCCAAGACCGCCCTCGCCGGCCTCGACGCGTCGGTGCTGGCCGCGGAGACGCGCCTGTCGGCCCACGGCGGCGACGACCTGGGTGACGACCTGGCCCGCTGCGAGGCCCTGCGGGAGCGGGCCCGGGGCCTGGCGGCAGTGCTGACGGAGCGCCGCCGGGGCCTGGAGCGTCAGCGCGGCGCTTCGGTCGACGAGGCCGTGATCGCCTCGCTGGAGGCCGAGGCCGCCCGCCTTGATGCCGAGCTGAAGGCCGTGCAGGCCGATGCCGCGGGCCTGGTGCCCGACGCCGAGCGCTTGCAGGAGGTCGAGGCCACCCTCGCCACCGAGCGGGAGGAGTTCGCCAGCCGCTGGGCCACCGATGACGACGATGCCGTGCCGGCCTGGGACCAGGCGGGCACCGTGCCCTCCAGCCGGGCCGCCGAGGTGCGGGGCGAGCTGGCCGCGGTGCGCTCGTCGGTGGAGCGCGGCGACGCCGAGGCGCGACGGGTGGCCGAGCGCCTGGAGGCCCTGGCGGCCAAGGCCACCCGGTTGGAGCAGGAGTCCGAGCGCCTCCGGGGTGAGCTGGCGGCGGCCGAGGAGGCCGAGGGGAGCCTGGTGGGGGCGGTCGATGCCGCCGCCGAGGCGCGGGCTGCCGCCGAGGCCGCGGCCGACGAGGCCGAGGAGCGCAGGCGGTCGGCCGACGGCGAGCGCCACCGGTGGACGGCGCGGGCCGACGCCCTGGCCCTCGCCCTCGACGAGGCCCGGGCCCAGGCCGGCCTCGACCGGCTGGCCGACGTGTCCGGCGTGCTGGGCACCCTCCTCGACGTGGTCGCCGTCGACGTGGGCTGGGAGGCCGCCTTCGAGGCGGCCGCCGGCCCCGCCCTCGGTGGGGTCGTGGTCGATGGCCTCGACGGTGCCCGCCGGGCCCTCACCACCCTCGATGAGGGCGACCTCACCGGAGCGGTCATCCCGCTCGGGGTCACGGGGAGCGCACCGCCTCCCCCGAGCGCATCCGGAGCCGAGGCCCTGCGCCCGCACGTGCGGGCTGTGGCCCCCGGGGTCGACGCCCTCCTGGATGCCCTGGTCGGACCGGTGGTGGTGGTCGACACGTGGCCCGCCGCGGTCGATGCTGCCCTGGCTGCGCCCACCGCGGTCGTCGTCACCCGGGCGGGGGACCGGTTCGCGGCCGACGGCTGGCGGGTCGGGGCCTCGGGCTCGGGAGCCACGGGAGCGGCCCTGACCGAGGCCCAGGAGCGAGCGGCGACGGCCGGCGAGGCTGCCGCGACCGCGACCGAGGAGGTGGCCGCCCGCCGTCGGGAGGTCACCGACGTCCGCACCGCCGAGGCCGAGGCCGGGCGGGAGCTGGACCGCAACGACAGCCGCCTGGTCGCCGCCGGTGACGCCCTCCAGCGCACCGACGCCGATCGCCGCGACCTGAGCACGGAGGCCGATTCGCTGCGGGCCCACGGTGCCGAGCTGGACGAGCGGGTCGGTCGGGACCGCGAGCGGGTCGCCGCCCTGGAGGGTGAGCTCCCGACCCTGGAGGCCGAGGAGGCCCGCCGGGCCGATCGGGCGAGGGCCGCGTCCGACGCCCGCGCCGCCATCGAGGAGCGGGCGGGAGCGGTGGCCGCCCTGCGCAGCGACATCGAGGTCCGGGCGGCCAGCGTCGACGAGAGGACCACCTTCCTCTCCGGCCGCCGGGCCGAGGTCGAGGAGCGCCTGTCCCGCAACCAGAACCAGCGCCTTGAGGCCGAGAGCCGGCGGGTCGAGCTGGACGGCCAGGATCGTGCTGTCGCCCGTCTGGCCGCGTTGGTCGCCGACCGGTCGTCGGTGGTGGAGGAGGCGCTGGCCTCGCTGCGCGATCGCCGCCAGCGCCAGAGCGACGCGGCCCGGGCGGTGGCCCTCGAGCTCGAGTCCCTCCGGGCCCGTCGGGCCGAGGCCGAGAAGGGCCTCGGACAGGTCCGCGAGAAGCTGAGCAAGGCCGAGCTCGAGATCTCAGAGATCGGCCTCCGCATCGAGACCGCGGTGGAGGCGATGCGCCGCGACCTCGACGTGGACCCGGACACCGCCCTGGCCGCGCCGGCCATGGATGTCCCCGAGGGGACGACCACGGTGGCCCGGGCCCGTGAGCTCGAGCGCGAGCTGCGCCTGCTCGGCCCGATCAACCCGCTGGCCCTGGAGGAGTTCACCGCCCTGCAGGAGCGCCACCAACACGTCGAGGGCCAGCTGGAGGACGTCAAGAGCGCTCGCCGCGACCTGGCCAAGGTCATCCGGGCCGTCGATGCCGAGATCGTCAACGTCTTCGCCGCCGCCTATGCGGACGTGGAGTCCAACTTCCGCCACCTCTTCGACACCCTGTTCCCCGGGGGCCAGGGCCGTCTCACCCTCACCGCCCCGGACGACCTGCTGGGCACCGGCGTGGAGATCGAGGCCAAGCCGTCGGGCAAGAACGTCAAGAAGCTGTCGCTGCTCTCCGGTGGCGAGCGGTCGCTCACCGCGCTGGCCTACCTGTTCGCGGTGTTCCGGGCCCGTCCGTCGCCCTTCTACGTGATGGACGAGGTCGAGGCCGCCCTGGACGACGTGAACCTCCACCGTTTCCTGGGCCTGGTGGCCGAGTTCCGGGCCGACGCCCAGCTCATCATCGTCAGCCACCAGAAGCGCACCATGGAGGCGGCTGACCTCCTCTACGGCGTCACCATGGCTCCCGGCGGCTCGTCCCAGGTCGTCTCCGAGAAGGCCAACACTGCCCCCTGAGCGGAGGGTGCTCTGAGGTCAGTAGTTGTCGCGGCGGGGCCAGCCGAACTCGTCGCGGAGGGTGTTCTCGTTGAAGCCGTCGGGGTGGTCGCCGGTGAGGTCGGGGGTGCCGTCGCCGTCGATGTCGATGCCGACCGAGTTGATCTCGGCCAGCGGGGCGGTCGACCCGTCGGGCTGGCGGAAGTGGGGGTCGGTGACCGGGTCGCCGTCGCCGTCGAGCACCGGGGTGCCATCGTCGTTGCGTTGCGGGATCTCCACGATCTCGTAGCCGGCGGCCTCGGCCGCCTCCCGGTCGGCCCAGTTGTCGGTGAAGGCGTCGTAGGCGTGGGACAGCTCGTGGACCAGCACCCGGGTGGTGCCCGCCTCCCGGTGCCGCCCCACACCAGGTCGTTGCCGGCTCCGGTGTAGATGGCGTCATCGCCGTCTCCGCCGCTGAGCAGGTCGTTGTCGGCCTGGCCGTCGATGGCGTCGAGCCCGTCGCCGCCGTAGATCGAGTCGGAGCCGGCCCCGCCCGCGAGGCGGTCGTCGCCGTCCCCGCCGTAGATCCGGTCGTCGCCCCCGCCGCCCAGCAGGAACGACTCGTCCTCGCCGCGACGCCCGACCACGTCGTCACCGCGGCCCCCGAGGACGGTGATGTCCAGGATGTAGGACGGGTCGACCTCCAGCACGTCGTCGCCGTCACCGCCCCGGATGACCAGGTTCTCCTGCTGCTCCCGGGTCAGAAGCTGGGTGGCGACCACGTTCCCGTCCTCGTCGAGGACCTCGACCACGGGGAGCCCGAGGACGGTGGTGATGCGGATGTGGTCGTCCTCATCGGTGCCGTTGATGACGACCTGGTCACCCACCACCTGGATGTCGGCGTCGGGCTGCAGCGGGGGCACGTGGGAGGCGATGGCGCTGTCGTCGGCGGTGAGCACGCCGTCGCCGGAGTCGGCCGCCTCCAGCCCGGTGGCCACGCCCTCGACGAAGGCGCTCAGCCGCCCGATGCGGGTGACGTCGACGCCGAGGTCGATGTCGTAGGGCGGCACCGCATCCAGCCAGTCCCGCCAGCCGGGCGAGCCACGGAACGCATCCAGGGCCTGGCGCAGCGGCTCCCGCCGAGGATCGAGGTCGTCACTCATGTCGCCGAGGCCGTCGGCCAGGCGGCGCAGGCGGTCGGGGGACGCACCGGTCGTGGTCATGGAGCGCAACCTGCCGGCGTCATGGAAGGGCCGCGGGATCGGAGCAGGCCAGGCTCTGGGCCGGGCCGTCGGCGTAGTCGTCGAGGGTGACGACCGGCCCGTCGGGGCCGTCGGCCTCGGTCGCGTCGGGGTAGGCCGACACCGGGAACGACCCGATGCAGAACGTGACCTCGTCCGCCGATGCGGCCGGTTCGCCCAGCCAGGGGCCGGCCGCCGGGTCGGTAGGCGCGGGGTAGGAGCCGGTGCGCTCCACCGAGGCCCCGGGCTCCAGGCGCACGGCCTCGGCCGTGGGCTGCTGGTCGAAGGCGGTGCCCGGGATCGGCCCGGTCAGGGTGCGGAGCAGGCGGACGGATCCCTCGCCGTCGTCGAGGTAGCGGACCTCGGCCTCCTCGGGGTTCACGAAGCGCTCGACGACGTACAGGGCCTCGTCGCCGGTGTTGGTGAGGGTGACGTCGACCTGGATCCCCTCGTCGGTCGCGGTGAGGCCGCCGTCCAGGCGCAAGGCCGCGTCGGCGGCCGCCCCGGTCGAGGACGAGGTGTCGCCGGCGTCGCCGCTGGTCGCCGGTCCCTGCACCGCCGCGGGCGCGTCGTCGTCGCCGCAGCCGACCACCAGGGCGGCCAGGGCGGCGAGGACGATCAGGGCCCGGGTGCGTCGCATCAGCGGGCCGCCGGGGCGCGGCCACCGGTGCCGGCCTCCTCGCGGTCGCGCTCGTCGCGCCACAGCTCCCGCTGGTCCTCGCGCCTGGTCTGCTCGGCGGCGGCCTCCCGGGCCCCCGCCTCGATCCGCCGGGCCAGGTCGAGGAGGTCGGACCGGAGGTTGCTCAGCGCCCCGAACAGGGCGGGCTCCTCCTCGGCGTACTGGACCTGGTAGCCGCCGGTCCAGTGGTCGGTGGCCTCCAGCCGGGAGCGGCCCCCGAGGATGGTGTCGAGCGTGGCGGCGCTGGTTCGGCACTGCGACGCGGCCTGCGTGGCCTTGGCCTGGTCGAAGGCGACGTCGTTCCAGTTCGGCTGCCAGGGCGGCACGGAAACCTCGGGTGGGGGAGTGGGAAACCACCTGAAGTATGCCAACGCGACACGTTGGTCAACCCTCGGTCTCCCGGGGTGGGCCCCCCGGGACGCCCCGGGAAGGGTCAGGAGCTGGGCTCGGCCGGGCTCGGCTCCGTCGGCTCCGGTTCTGGCTCTGCATCCAGGGGGGAGGTCTGGAGCACGACCAGCCGGTCGTCGACGTGGCCGGCCTGACGGGTGGTGGCGATCTGAGGAACCCCGGCTCCGCTCACGACGACCAGCGGCATCTGCGTGTCGGTGGCCGACTGCCCGGGCTCGAGGGCGACGACCCCGGCCCCCTGGTCGGCCAGGAGGTCGTCGAGGTGCTCCTGGGTGACCTCGGCGAAGGCCCGACGTCCCTCGTAGGCCTCGCCCTCCTTCAGAGCGCGGTCGTCCTCGTCGTCGCGCGCCACCCGCCACACGTTGGCCCGGCCCAGGTGGCGGACGACCCGGTCGATGCCGAAGGCGTCGAGGGCCTCGGCCCCGGAGCCGACCACCGCGATGCGTCCGCCCACGCCGTCGAGGGCCGCGGCCAGGTCGTCGCCTTCCAGCCGTCCGGCATACACGAGCAGACCGGCCTCCCGGGCCTCGTCGCCCAGGGCCTCGTCCTCGGCGACCACCAGGACGGGCACGCCGAGGTCGCTCAGCGTCGCGCCCAGGCTGCGGGCCCAGCGACGGGCTCCGACCAGCACCACGCCCTTGGGGTCCGGCGTGTCGACCTGGAGTCGACGGGCCAGGGGGCGGGCCAGGGGCCCGTAGAACATCGTGGTGCCGGCCACCACCAGGAAGGTGATGGCGGCCAGGTCATCGCCACCCGGCAGCCCGGCCTCGGTCAGCTCGAACCCGAACACGGCGGAGACGGACGCGGCCACGATGCCCCGCGGGGCCAGGGAGGCGAGGTAGATCCGTTCCTTGCGGGTGAGCGGCGTGCCGATGGTGGAGGCCAGCACCGACAGCGGCCGGACGATCAGGACCAGGATGACCAGGATGATCAGGGCTGGGACCAGGTTGCTGGTGAGGTCGTCGGCGTCGACCCGGGCCCCGAGGATCACGAAGATCCCGGCCAGGATGATCGCGGAGATGTGCTCGTTCAGCTCCACGAGGGGGGCGATGGCCACCTGGCGCTGGTTGGCCAGCACCACGCCGGCCAGGGTGGCGGCGTAGAGGCCGGCGTCGGTGCCCAGCTCGTTGGCCACCGCGTAGGCCACGACCGCGGCGACCAGCGAGAGCGGGCCCCGCAGGTGGTCGGGGACCCAGTGGCGCCCCAGGGCCAGGACCAACAGAAAGGCGACGGCGGCGCCGACCGCGCACCCGACCACCGTGGTGCGGGCCACCGCGAAGGCGGCCTCGCCCACCGAGCCGTCGTCGACCAAGAGCACCTCGAGGACGCTGACGCCCAGGACGGCGCCGACCGGGTCGATGATGATGCCCTCCCAGCGCAGGATGCGGCCGACCCGCGGCCGGAGGCGGGCCTGGCGCAGCAGCGGGATCACCACCGTCGGTCCGGTGACCACCATGATCGAACCGAAGAGGATGGCGACGCCCTGGGGCAGGTCGGTGAAGAGGATGGCGGCCACCGAGGTCAGCACCAGGGAGACGGCGACGCCAAGGGTGAGCAGGCGGACCACGACCCGCCGAGTGGTCGAGCCGATCTCCGCCCAGCGCAGGCCCAGGCCCCCCTCGAACAGGAGGATCCCCACCCCCAGCGCGATCATCGAGCTCAGCAGCTCGTTGCCGAACGTCCTGACCGGGTCGATGAGACCCAGCGCGGGCCCGACGGCCAGGCCGGCCAGCAGCATGAGGACGATCGAGGGGATCTTCAGCCGGCTCCCCAGCCACTGCGCGCCGATGCCGAGGCCGACCGCCAGGGCCAGGACCGCCGCCGGTTCGTGGATCACAGACCCTCCGGCAGGTGGGGAAGGTGCGTGGCCAAGCGCACCAGTCTGGCCGTTCGTGCGCCCGGTGTCGTGCTCATCGAGGAGCGGTGGCGGCCCGGAGGTGGTCGACGAGGGTGGCCAGCGGCGTTCCGGCGTTGAGGCCGCTGGTGGAGGGCATCAGGTGGACGGGGCTGGGGCCGAGGCGTCCTTCCTGCCAGCCGGGTTTGGCCTTGCGGTCCACCGCGGCCCGCCAGCCGGCCAGGCCGACGATCACGACGGATTCCGGCTCGAGGAGCGCGCAGAGTCGATCGAGGCGGCCCAGGCCGGCCCGGTGCTCGACGGTGGTCAGCTCGGCGGCCCGCGGGGTCGCCCGCTTGACCATGTCGGTCATGCCGATCTTGCCGCGGCGAAGGAGCCCCCACGGGTCGCGGTCGACGCCCTCGGGCAGCAGACCGGCCTGGCCCAGCGCCGGCCAGAACCGGTTGCCGGGCCCGGCGAAGCCCACCCCGGCATCGGCCGCGTTGAGGCTGGGGTTGAGCCCGCACACCAGCAGCCGCATGTCGGGTCCCACCGTGTCGGGCAGGGTCCGGGCGCGCGTGGCAGTGAGGTGGAGGCGGGTCCAGGGGGCGGGCGCCGAGTCGGTCGCTCGGTCCGAAGTGGCGACCGTTCGTGCACCGGGGGGTGTCGGTGTGGTGTCGGGTTGCTCGGGGCCTGGCGCAAGGTCGCAGCTCACGTCGGTGAACCCGGCGCCCTCCAGCAGCTCGGTCAGGACCTTGGGGGCCCAGAGGGTGAAGCGGCGGCCGGGCAGGTCACCGTCGTGGGCGACGAGGGAGCCCTCGCCGGCGAAGAGGGTCGCCGCCAGGGGGGCGCCGACCGGGAGGGAGCGGTGGAGGTCGGCCA
>JBBSME010000004.1:0-50789 GCA_038233335.1 Acidimicrobiales bacterium
GAGGTGCTGCAGCGGGAACGGGACCTCCTCGAACGCCTCGACCAGCCGCCTCAGGATGCCCGCCCTCCTCGCCTTCCTCCGCTGACGCCGCCCACCCGAGGGCCCTACGGCTGTCAACGAGGCTCAGAGCACCCGGCACGACCGAGCCGTCAACTCACGCACTCGACGGGTCGCCCGGCGCAGCCGCTGGGGGATGCGGGGGTCTCCCCCGCACGAAGCGGGGCGGCGGCGAGGCACGAGCCGTCACCCGCGGGGAACCGGCCTGCGCACCCGCACCCCGAACACGAGGCCCTCAGGGAACCGCCAACAAACGAACGGGCAAGACGGCCCGACGACCGGCACGCCGGCGCCAGCCGCTGGGGGTCTGGGGGTCTCCCCCAGACGAAGCGGGTGGCTGCGAGGAACGAGCCGTCACCCGCTGGGATCACTCAGCGGGAGCGCAGCGAGCCCGATCAGACTCGGCGGAACGGAGGGAGCGCCAGCGACCGAGTGACGGCGAAACCGACTAGTGCAATGCGACGGCCGAGAGGCGGTCGGGCCACTCGCTGGCGCCGGCGATGGCCGTGGCGTAGCCAGCCTTGCGGCGACCGACTCGCCCGGACGGCTCCTCGACGGCAGCCGGCTCGTACTGGGCCTCGATGCCGTCGCGCAACATGGCCAGGGCCTCGGAGCGGAGCTGGGAGATCCGGCTCTCGGTCACGCCCAGGAGCTGGGCCAGGTCCTGGGACTTCTTGCCCTCGAGGAAGTAGCCCACGATCACGAGGCGGTGGCGCTCGGGCAGGAGGTGCACGGCGTCGCGGAGGTAGGAGTGCAGCTCCCGGGACTCCAGCTCCTCGGAGGGCTCCTTGGTGTGGTCGTCGGCGAGGACGTCGACCAGGTTCAGCTCCTCGTCCTCGTCGGCCACCTCGTACTCGAGGGCCAGCACGACGGAGCGGAACATGCGGTCCTGGAGGCGACGCAGCTCGTCGGGCTCCATGCCCAGGGCGTCGGCCTTCTCGCCGGCGGTGGGGACCCGGCCCAGCTTGGTGGCGAGGCGCTGCTCGACCTGCTCGAGCTTGCGGGCGAGGGTGCGGACCGAGCGGGGGGCCCAGTCGGCGGCGCGCACGGCGTCGAGGATGGCTCCTCGGATGCGCTGGGCCGCGAAGCGATCGAAGGGGACGCCCCGCGACTCGTCGTAACGGCGGGCCGCTTCCACCAGGCCCAGGGTCCCGGCGGTGGCCAGCTCGTCTCGATCGACGTGGCGAGGGAAGTGCACCGCGACCTGGAAGACCACGTGTCGCACCAGCGGCAGGTTCTCCTCGATCAGACGGTGGACCTCGGTCTCAGTGACGGTGTGCATCGGCCCTCCCAATCCTTGGTGTCTCATCCCGGATCCCCCTCGGTCTGCGGCGTGGCTCCCTTGAGCCGGTCCAGAGGAAAGGGCCGGATGATCCCACGCGGCGTGGAGCACCTGGTCATGATGGTCACGTTAGGTGACAGAGAAACCACCCACAAGGGTCAGTCGGCCCATTCGGGTCGCCGAGGCCCGCCGTGGTGTGGCCCCGCCGGGGCGAGGCTAGGGCCCCGCCGGTCGTCGGACGCGGCACTCCCTCACGCCGCGATGCGGCGCGTCAGCCCGTGAAGGCGGCGGTCTTGACCCCGCGCCGGGCCAGCTCGGCCAGCAGGTCTCGCGCCCGGTCGCTGGCGGCCAGACCCGACGCGCCGGGGCCCAGGCCCAGGTCCCCTCGGACCAGGGCGGTGCCGGCGACGGCGGCGACGGCACCCGCGGCGATCCCGGGTCGGTCGTAGGCGCCGTACACCAAGGTCTCCCAGGCCCCGTCGCGCCGTCCGCGGACCTCGGTCCGGACGGCCCCGACCGTGCCCTCGGGGTGGGGCCGGCGCAGCATCGGCCAGCGCGCGGTGAGCCGGTCGCGACGGGTGGCGGCCATCCGGGCCGTCACCCTCTCCAGCTCGCCCAGGGCGTTCACCAGGAGCAGCGCGTCGGGGAGCCGGGCGCGGTAGCAGTCGGCGGCTCCGACGGGATCAGGGAACCAGCACAGCTCTCGGCCGGACCCAGCCCGGCGACGCTGCCAACCACCGTCGCGCCAGTCGACCGCCGTCCCCCGCAGGGCGCGGTGGTGCTGGTGGGCGCAGGCCGGGCCACCCGTCCCCAGGCGCGCCACGTGGATCTCACCCACGTCGTCGAAGGCATCGGCCGCGTGGCGAGCCAGCAGGCAGGTCAGACCCGGGGAGAAGCCGGCGCCGACGACCACGGTCACGCCGCGGGCCTCGGCCAGCGGACCGAGGTCCAGCAGTCCCTCCACGTCGGCGACCGCATCGGAGGTCGACACCACCGGCGTCCCCCGCTCGACCAGGGCACCGGCGGCGGCGGCGTGCTCCCGCGGTGGCAGCGCCAGCACGACCACGTCAGCCTCGGGCGGGGCGGTCACCGACGGCGGGTCGACGGTCGCGATGTCACCCAACGAGGCCGCGACCTCCTTGGCCCGGTCGGCCCGGACGTCGCGGAGGATGACCTCCTCGACCTCCGGGGTCGACGCCAGCTGTCGGGCGGCTCGGGCCCCGACGGCCCCGAGCCCACACACGGCGACGCGCATCAGCGGAGGTCGTCGCCGGAGAGCTCGCGCCAGCCGCCGGTCTGCGGCGGGGTGCCCCCCGACCCGCGAAGGCGGACGAAGGCGGCGACCAGGCCCGCCAGCCCGAGGGCCACGAGTGCTCGGCGGAGAAGGGTCACAGGGGCTCCAGGCGGTGAGGGGACTCAGCCGACTGGCCGATATCCCGGGGGCGATGTCGTCGGCGCACCACCAGGCCGACGGAGACCGCCGGTGATCCCGCCCGGTGCGACGGCGGCTGCGTGGGGCTAGCTGGAATCGAACCAGCGACCTCACCCTTATCAGGGGTGCGCTCTAACCGACTGAGCTATAGCCCCGGGGACGCAGGAGACTAACCGTCCCTCGCCGAGCACCGCCACCCGCGTTCGACCCGATCCGGCCCGTCACGGCGACGTCCCTGCCGGTCAGGACGGCGAGGTGGCTGCGCCCGGTCCGGGCGCCGTGGCCTCGCCCGATGGCGGGGGCCCGGACGGCGGCCCCACCGGTCCACTGCCGGGCCACCGGGGCGGATCGCCGTCGGGCGAGGGCGGCGCGACCGGCGGACGGGCCGGGAGCGACGGCACCACCGGGAAGGCGGGCGCCGGGCGGGTGGGAGCCACCGCGTGTTCCTGCTGCGCCGGGGCCGCCGGTGCCGGCTCGTCCAGGATCTCCTCGATGATCACGACGCGGATGCCGCCGGTGAGCTCGCTGATGAGGTTGACCAGCGCGGTGGCCAGGACGGTGAAGACGGTGAAGGCCATGGCCCCGATGGCGCCGATGAAGGCGACCTGGCGGAACAGGCGATCGCCCTCGAAGCGGAAGTCCTCGAACCCGGAGTCACGGAGGAACCCCTCGAGGTCGTCGACCACGCCGGTGGTGTTGGCCAGGCCCCAGAGCAGCGCCACCGAGAGCAGCGCGACCCCCAGCATGATGGCGTTGAACACCAGGCTGATCTTCAGGACCGACCAGAGCTCGACGCGACGGAGGACGCGACGGACCCGCCGTCCCTGGCGCCGAGGCCGGCCGCCACGGCTGCTGAACGCCGGGGTGCTGACCGCATCGGCGAGCGCATCGGCCGGGCGCGACCGGGAACCGGACTTCCGGGGCCGAGCCCGGGTCATCAGCGGTGCGCGGGAAGCCGGGGCGGAGTCCGCTGGCGGGGGCTCCGCCCTTCGATCCAATGGGGCTCCTACCCCGGAGTCGACGGACACGGTGGCAAAGTGTACGAGATGCTCGGGCCGGGGGCGGCGTCGGAGTGGCACCAGGTGCCGTCCCGACGAGCCCGAGCCCGGGCGGTGGCTCGGCCGACGGCCACCTCGACCTGGACCTCCTCCCCCTCCACGGAGAGGCTGAGGAGGCGGCCACCGTTGGCCGCGGCCAGGCTGCGAGCCGCGGCGCGGCCCTCGGCCGCGCCGGCCAGGGCCGCGGCGTCAGCCGCGGTCCGGGCCCGGGCGCCGTCGAGGGCGACCGATCCGCTGGCGACCAGGGCCAGGACCACCGCGGCGGCCAGCAGCAGGGCGACAGCCATCAACGGTGTGGCCTGACCGGTGCCGCAGCGCGGGGTGAACCGAGGGGTGGGACGGGGACAGCGGGGGCGGGACACGGGAGTCCTCCGGATCGTGGGAGCTTCGGCCCCTTCCGGGGCGATCCGACCCCGCGGGGTCGTGGGGAGGCCCGGGGCCTACTCCTCGTCCTCGGCGCTCAGGACGGGGGCCACCGCGGCCACGATCTGGCCCTCGTCGAGGTTCATCACCCGGACCCCGGTGGCGTCGCGGCCCTGGGAGGAGATCTTGCGCACCTCCATGCGAATGACCACGCCGCCTGAGGCGATGACGAAGATCTCGTCCTCGAGCGACACCATGAACGCGGCGACGACGTGGCCGCGCCGGGCAGTGAGCTTGATGCCCTTCACGCCCTGGATGCCGCGGTTCTTCCGTGCGAAGTTCTCGATCTTGGTGCGCTTGCCGTACCCCGCGTCGGTGACGATGAGGATCGTCGCCTCGTCGCGGGCCACGTCGCAGGAGACGACCTCGTCCTCGACCTTCATCTTCATCCCCCGCACCCCCGCGGTGGAACGCCCCATGGGGCGGACGTCGCCTTGGGCGAAGCGAACGGTCATCCCGCCCCGGCTGACCATGAAGATGTCGTCGGCGTCGTTGCAGGGGATGACCCGCACCAGCTCGTCGTCGTCGCGCAGCTTGATGGCGATGAGCCCGGCCCGCAGCGAGGAGTCGTACTCGGTGAAGCGGGTCTTCTTGACCTGGCCCTTCCTTGTCGCGAAGAAGAGGTACTGGTTGGTCTCGTAGTCCCGGGTGTCGATGATCGCCTGGATCCGCTCGTCGGGCTGGAGCGGCAGGAGGTTGATGATGGCGGTGCCCCGGGCCGTGCGGTCCTTCATGGGGATCTCGTGGGCCTTGAGCCGGTACACCCGACCCCGGTTGGAGAAGAACAGCAGGTAGGCGTGGGCGGTGGTGGTGACGATGTGCGCGATGTAGTCCTCGTCGCGCAGCTTGCCCCCGGACACCCCGCGCCCGCCCCGCCCCTGGCTCCTGAAGGTGTCGGCCGGGACCGTCTTCACGTAGCCCTTGGCTGACATGGTGACGATGAGGTCCTCGTCGTCGATGAGGTCCTCGAGGTCCATCTCACCCGGGTCGTAGGTGATCTCGGACAGGCGGTCGTTGGCGAACTTCTCCTTGACCGCGGCCAGCTCGGTGCGGATGACCTCGAGCAGGACGGTGCGATCGCCCAGGATCGCCTCCAGCTCGGCGATCTTGGCCTGCAGGTCCTCCATCTCGGCCTCCAGCTCGGACCGCCCCAGACGGGTCAGCCGGTAGAGCTGCATGGTGAGGATGTACTCGGCCTGCACCTCGCTGAACGAGAAGGGCTCGGCCTCGAGGGCCACGTGGGCCGCGGCCTTGTCGGCGGAGGCCCGGATGGTGGTGATGATGTCGTCGATGAGCCCGAGCGCTCGCAGGAGGCCCTCGACGATGTGGGCCCGGTCGCGGAACTTGCGCAGCCGGAACTCGGAGCGACGGGTGATGACGTCGACCTGGTGGTCGATGTAGTGACCCAGGGCGTCGCGCAGGTTCAGGGTGCGGGGCACGCCGTCGACCAGCGCCACCGTGTTCACGCCGAACGAGGTCTGCAGCGGGGTGCGCTTGTACAGGTTGTTGAGGACGATCAGCGAGGGCGCGTCGCGCTTCACCGTGATGACGATGCGGGTCTCACCACCGGAGGACTCGTCGTTGGCGTCGGAGATGCCCTCGATCTCCTTGGCCGCCACCAGCTCGCTGATCTTGGCCAGGACCGTGCGGGGCCCGACCTGGTAGGGCAGCTCGGTGATGACGATGCGGTCGCCGCCCCGGGCCGTCTCCTCGATCTCGGCCACGGCCCGCATCCGGATGGAGCCCCGTCCGGTGAGCTGGGCGTCGATGATGCCCTGGCGGCCCAGGATCTGGCCGCCGGTGGGGAAGTCCGGGCCTTTCACGATCTGGGCGTTGACCAGCTCCTCGACGGTGCACTCGGGGTTGTCGATGAGGTGGGTGGTGGCGTCGATGACCTCGCCCAGGTTGTGGGGCGGGATGCTGGTGGCCATGCCCACCGCGATGCCCTGGCTCCCGTTGACCAGCAGGTTGGGGAAGCGGCTGGGCAGCACCGTCGGCTCGTCGAACTCGCCGGAGTAGTTCTCGTCGAAGTCGACGGTGTCCTGGTCGATGTCGGCCAGCATCTGGAGGGCCAGCGGCGCCAGCCGGCACTCGGTGTAGCGGGCCGCGGCGGGGCCGTCATCGGGCGAGCCGAAGTTGCCGTGGCCCTGCACCAGCGGGTGGCGCAGCGAGTGGGGCTGGGCCATGCGCACCAGGGCGTCGTAGATCGCCCCGTCGCCGTGGGGGTGGTACTTGCCCATCACCTCACCGGTGACCCGGGCGCACTTCATGAACGGCCGGTCGGGGCGGGCGCCGACGTCGTACATCCCCCAGAGGATGCGCCGGTGGACGGGCTTGAGCCCGTCACGCACGTCGGGCAGGGCCCGGGACACGATGACCGACATGGAGTAGTCGAGGAACGACGTCTCCATCTCCTGGTCGATCTCGATGGGCTCGATCAGGCCGAAGGCGGTCTGGTTCGGGTCCTGGCCTTCGTCGTTGTCGTCGGGAGGGGGGGTGGTGTCAGACATGGTCCTCGGTGGGTGGGCGCGGCGGGGCAGGCCGGCCTAGATGTCGATGAAGCGCGCGTCCTTGGCGTTCTTCTGGATGAAGCTCTTGCGGGCGGCGACGTCGTCGCCCATCAGGGTGGAGATGGCGGCGTCGGCCGACGCGGCCTGGTCGACGTTGACCTGCAGCAGGGTGCGGCTGGCCGCGTCCATGGTGGTGGCCTTGAGCTCCTCCCAGTCCATCTCGCCCAGGCCCTTCAGCCGGGCGAACTCCTTCTTGTGGGTGGGGTTTTCGGCCATGAAGCCGGCCCGGGCCGCATCGTCCTTCAGGTACACCTTCTCCTTGCCCACGACCGTGGAGTACAGGGGGGGCTGGGCGATGTAGACGTGGTTCTGCTCGACCAGCTCCTTCATGTGGCGGAAGAAGAAGGTGAGCAGCAGGGTGCGGATGTGGCTGCCGTCGACGTCCGCGTCGCAGAGCAGGATGACCCGGTCGTAGCGCGACTTGGTGAGGTCGAACTCCTCACCGAAGTTGGCGCCGATGGCGGCGATGAGGGCCTGGACCTCGTTGTTCTTGAGCATCCGGTCGATCTGGGCCCGCTCGACGTTGAGGATCTTGCCCCGGATGGGGAGGATGGCCTGGACCCGCGGGTCGCGGGCGCTGGTGGCCGAGCCGCCGGCGGAGTCGCCCTCGACGATGAACAGCTCGCACTCGTCGCGGTTGCGGCTGGAGCAGTCGCGGAGCTTGTCGGGCATGCCGGCCCCGTCGAGTGCCGACTTCCGCCGGGTGGCGTCGCGCGCCTGGCGGGCCGCGGCCCGGGCCCGCTGGGCGTGGAGCGCCTTCTTGACGATCTTGTTGCCCTCGGTGGGGTGCTCCTCGAGCCAGTAGGTCAGCTGCTCGTTGGTGGCCCGCTGGACCAGCGTCTTGATCTCGGGGTTGCCCAGCTTGGCCTTGGTCTGGCCCTCGAACTGCGGATCGCGGAGGCGGACCGAGATGATGCCGGTGAGGCCCTCGCGCACGTCCTCGCCGGCCAGGTTGGGGTCCTTCTCCTTGAGGAGCGCCTTGCCCCGCGCGTACTTGTTGATCACCGAGGTCAGCGCCGAGCGGAAGCCCTCCTCGTGGGTGCCGCCCTCGATGGTGGCGATGCCGTTGGCGAAGCTGTGGAGGCCGTCGGTCTGGTAGCCGTCGTTCCACTGGAAGGCCAGCTCGACCTCGTGGTCATCCTCGATCTGGTCGAAGTAGCCGACCTTGGTGAACAGCGGGTTCTTGCTGGCGTTGACGTGCTCGACGAAGTCGATGATCCCGTTGGCGTAGCGGTAGGAGACCGGCTCGGGGTCGTGGCCCTCCCGCTCGTCCTTGAAGCGGATCTCGAGGGCCTTGTTGAGGAAGGCCATCATCTGGAAGCGCTCGAGCATGGTGCGAGCCGCGAACTCGGTGGACTCGAACACCCCCTCGTCGGGCCAGAACGTGACCGTGGTGCCGGTGCGGCCGCGGGGGGAGTCGCCGGTGACGGTGAGGGAGGTCTTCTTGGCCCCGCCCTCGGCGAACTCGATCTCGTGGCGCTGGCCGCCCCGGTCGACCTGGACCAGCACCCGACTCGAGAGCGCGTTGACCACCGACACGCCCACACCGTGGAGGCCGCCGGAGACCTTGTAGCCGTCGCCGCCGAACTTGCCGCCACCGCCCAGCTTGGTCAGGGCGATCTCCACGCCGGTGAGCTTGAACTCGGGGTGGACGTCGGTGGGGATGCCGCGGCCGTTGTCGGACACCCGACAGGCGCCATCGGCGAGGAGGGTGATGTCGATGCGATCGCAGTGGCCGGCCATGGCCTCGTCGACCGAGTTGTCGACCACCTCCCAGACCAGGTGGTGCAGGCCCGAGAGGCCCGTGCCGCCGATGTACATGCCCGGGCGCTTGCGCACGTGCGCGAGCCCCTCGAGGATCGTCATCGAGCTGGCGGTGTAGCTGGCTGTGGTCTGCGACACGGGCGCGACCTCTCAGGGAGGGGTGGGGAGCGTGCTGCTCACGAGGGGTGCCGGACGGAGCCGACGGTGAGGCCCTCCGAGCGGGTCCCGAACGGGCCGGGACCCTTGTGCAGAAAGGCCTTCACGCTGGGTCACAGCCTACCAGGAGGGGGTGACAGCGACGTGCATCTCGGCCCCTCGCGCCGGCACGGGACCCCGGGGGTGGCGGACCCTCGACGGCTCTCGTCAGCGAGGAGCGCGGCGGGCCACCAACGAGGTGACCACGCCATCGCCGAGGAGGGGCGCCAGGCCGTCCACGACCGCGCCTTCCAACCAGCGGGCCTGACCGATCCACACCGGATCGGCGGCGGTCACGACAAGGGCCCCGTCGCGGATCGCCAGCGGGCGCAGGGCCTCCCCCGCGACCGGTCCCACCAGGTCGGGCCAGGCCCGCTCCACCACCTCCAGCGACGACGACGGCGGCGCCCCCAGCCCGGCCAGGACCCGGTCCAGGGCCTCACCCAGTGGCCTGGGGCCCGACGGACCCGAGCCAGAGCGGGGTACGGTGGGCATGGCGCCCATCCAAGCACGTCGGGCGGCCGAGGCCCCGACGACCGTCAGGAGCCGATCAGCTCCACCTGGCCGTCATGCACGCGCAAGACCCGCCCGGGCACGGTCCCGGTGGGCAGGGCCGTGGCGGTGGTGATCACCGTCTGCCCCGGCGGCAGGTGGGCCAGCAGGGCGGCGGAGCGCTCGGGGTCGAGCTCGGAGAACACGTCGTCGAGGAGCAGCAGGGGCGGCGTGTCCAGGACCGAGGCCACCAGGCGGGCCGCGGCGAGGCGCAGGGCCAGGGCCACGCTGCGCTGCTCGCCCTGCGAGGCGTGGGTGCGGGCCGGTAGGCCGCCCAGGGTGACGTCGAGCTCGTCGCGGTGCGGACCCACCAGGCTCACGCCCCGGCGCAGCTCGTCGCGCCGGGCCTCGTGCAGCGCGGACAGCAGACCGCCCTCGCGCCACGGCGGTGCGTAGCGCAGCACCACCTCTCCCCCGCCGGCCAGGTCCCGGTAGGCGGTGTCGACCACCGGTCCCAGGTCCCCGACCAGCAAGGCCCGGGCGTCGGCCAGGGCCTCGCCGGCCTGGGTCAGACGGGCGTCCCAGACGTCGAGGGTGGCCTCCACCTCGGCCGTGAGCCGTCCGCCGGACTGCTTGAGGAGGGCGCCTCGCTGGCGGAGGATCTTCTCCAGGTCGCTCCGGGTGGCATCGAGCCGGGGATCGAGGGCCACCAGCAGGTCATCCAGGTAGCGCCGGCGCTCTCCGGGCCCGCCCTTGACCAGCTCGAGGTCGTCGGGTGAGAACACCACCGCCCGCAGGAACTCCAGGCCGTCGCGCGCCCGGCGGACCGGCTGGCGGTTGACCAGCATCCGGCTCCGGCCGCCAGGCGCGATCTCGCACTCCACCAGCAGCTCCCGGCCGTCGCGCCGGCCTTCGCCCCGCACGATGGCCCGGTCGGCTCCCACGCGGACGAGCGCCTCGGTCGGCGCGGCCCGGAAGGAGCGCAGCCCACCCAGCCAGCCGATGGCCTCGAGGAGGTTGGTCTTGCCCTCACCGTTGGCCCCGACCACGGCGGTCAGGCCCGGGTCGAACTCGACCTCTGCGGCCGCGTAGCCGCGGAAGTCGGTAAGCCAGAGGCGCGCCAGCTCCATCAGGGACAGCTCTGGTCGATCGGTCGGGTCCCGACCGTCAGATGCGCACCGGCATCAACAGGTAGAGGAAGTCGCCCCGCCCCGACGCCCGCAGGACCGCCGGCTTGTTGGCGTCGGTCGTCTCCAGGGTGACCTCGTCGCCCGGGGCCACCTCGATCCCGTCGAGCAGGTACTCGGGGTTGAACCCGACCGTGAGCTCGGTCCCCTCGAACGACGCATCGACGGCCTCGCTGGCCTGGCCGACGTCCTGGGTCACGGCGTCGAGCTCCAGCCCGGTACCGCTCATGGTCAGTCGCACCGGAGTGGCCTCTCGAGCCATCAGGCGCACGCGGCGGACCGCGTCGCCCAGGGCATCGCGGGCCACGACCATCCGGTTCGGGTAGGTCGAGGGGATGAGCCCCCGGTAGTTGGGGAACTCCCCTTCGATGAGGCGGGTGGTGACGCGGGTGGTGCCGACCTCGAAGGTGGCCTCCCGCTCACCCAGGCGGAGGGTGACCTCCCCGTCACCCAGGGCCCGGACCAGCTCTCGGAGGGCACGGGACGGCACGAGCACGCTCTGGCCCTCGTCGAGGACGGCCCGTCCCTCCAGGTCGCGGACGGCGAGCCG
Organism: Acidimicrobiales bacterium; assembly: GCA_038233335.1. GTDB lineage: Bacteria > Actinomycetota > Acidimicrobiia > Acidimicrobiales > Iamiaceae > Iamia. The sequence goes on from JBBSME010000004.1 coordinate 11,011, forward strand.
GTAGGAGTCGGTGGCCACCAGGCGCAATCCGCCCCCCTCGGCCGCCATGAGCACGCCGGTGAGGATGGGTCGGGCGTCATCCGAGCTGGCCGCCGGGACGACCTGGGACAGCGCCGAGGCCAGATCGCCGGCGTCGAGGGTCACCGCGTTGTCGGCCGGGCTGGCCAGGCGGGGGAACTCGTCGGCCGGCAGGAGGCGGATCGAGGAGGAGAACCGACCGGAGGTGATCTGGGCCTCGTCGCCGTCGACGGAGATCTCCACCCGGCCCGGGTCGAGGGAGCGGACCACGTCGGAGGCGATCTTCGCCGGCATGACGGCCACGCCGTCGGCCTCGCCCGCCACCTCCGCGGTCACCGAGATGGTGAGGTCCAGGTCGCTGCCGGTGAGGCGCAGCGTGTCCCCCTCCAGCTCGATGCGGACCCCCGACAGCACGGGCAGGGCCCCGCCGCGGTTGGCCACGGCCCGGCCCGCGGTCCCGAGGGCCTCCACCAGCTCGTCACGCTCACACCGGAACTTCACCGTCGTGGCTCTCCTTCACTGCGAGGGGCAGTCGTTGTGGACATCGAGGGGGCGGGGAGGGGGACGTGCACTCTCCCACACCACAGATGTCGATCAGGTCGTAGGGGTAGTGGGGCCTGTGGAGACCGGGACAACCCACGATCGCCCTGGTCAGCGCAGGCGTGCGCTGTCCACAGCTGTCCCCAGCGTTCCACAGGCGAGGCAGCCACGGCGCGGATGGGACGTTCCGCGTCCACGGGCGGCCCCGGTTCTCCCCGGTGTGGTCCACGGGCTGTCCCGAGCCGGCCCACATCGCTGTCCACCGGCCGTCCACACCCGCCGGGGGCGCGGCGGGGCGACGGTGCGGCCTCCGTGCGGGGGGCGGCCACGATCAGGCCTGGCCCTTCTTGAGCTCCTGGACGATGGCCTGGACCTGGTGGAAGATGGCCTTCCGCTCAGCCATCAGGGCCTCGATCTTGCTCACCGCGTGCATCACGGTGGTGTGGTCCCGGTTGCCGAAGTCCCGAGCGATCGCCGGGTAGCTGAGGTCGGTGAGCTCGCGGATGACGTACATGGCCACCTGTCGGGCCGTGACCAGGGGACGACGCCGGCTCTTGCCGGTGATCTCCTCGATGGTGAACCCGTAGCGCTGGGACACCTTCTCCAGGATCATGGCCGGGCTCACCGTGCGGCTCTGGCTGTCGCCCAGGATGTCTGAGAGGACCTGCTCGGCCAGGCTGACCCCGAGCTCGCGCTGGTACAGGTTGGCGTAGGCCGACACCCGGGTCAGCGCCCCCTCCAGCTCCCGGATGTTGTCGGTGATGTTGGTGGCGATGAAGGCCAGGACGTCGTCGGGGACCGGGATGGGGGTGCGCTCTGCCTTCTTGCGCAGGATGGCCATGCGGGTCTCGACGTCGGGCGGCTGGATGTCGGTGATCAGGCCCATCTTGAACCGGCTGCGGAGCCGGTGCTCCAGGGTGGCGATGGCGTCGGGCGAGCGGTCGGACGTGAGCACGATCTGGCTGCGACGGGCGTGGAGCTCGTTGAAGGTGTGGAAGAACTCCTCCTGGAACCGCTCCGCGCCCTCGATGAACTGGATGTCGTCGACGAGCAGCACGTCGAGCTCGCGGTAGCGCCGCTTGAAGTCGGCCATGGACTTGAGGCGGATGGACTCGATGAAGTCGTTCAGGAAGCTCTCGGTGGAGACGTACCGGACGACCTTGCCGGGGTAGTTCTCGGCCACGTAGGCCCGGATCGACTGGAGGAGGTGGGTCTTGCCCAGCCCGGCGTCGCCGTAGATGAACAGCGGGTTGTAGGCCCGCCCGGGGGTCTCGGCCACGGCCATCGCCGCCGCGAAGGAGAACCGGTTGGACTGGCCGATGACGAAGTCCTCGAAGGTGTAGAGGGCGTCGACCGAGCCCGGCAGGACCGGCCCGGCGCCGTTGGCGATGGTGGGAGGATCGGCCCGCACCTCGGCTCGCGGCGGATCCGGCTCCGTGAGGGTGCTGTCGTCGCCCAGGCTGGGCGCGGCGCCGACGTCCTCGGGGCTGGCGTGGACCTCGACCACCAGGTCCAGGGCCTCGCCGTGGGCCTCGACGACCGCCTCGGCGACCAGCGAGCGGTAGGCGCCGTGGATGCGGTCGGCCACCACCCCGCTGGGCACGGCGATGACGAACCGGTCGCCCTCGACCGCGACCGGGCGGATGCCCTGGAAGGTCGACTTCCACACCCCGTCGGTCACCTGGTCGCGGAGGAGGGCGCAGCAGGAGCCCCACAACAGGTCGGCATCGCCCACGTCTCGTGTGTCCCTCACTTTCTCCTTGTCCACACGGGAATCCACATTCTGTGGACAACGACGGACGGCCCGCCTCAGGCGGGTCAGCGTCACCGCGAGGCGGACACGCACGGGTCCGACGGCAGGATCTGGACCGTACCACTGGGCCCGACGGCCAGCGCAAGGCCCTCATGGGGGCCCGCCCGTGTTGCTCGGTGGTTGCAGGGGGCCCTACCGTGGCACTGGCCCCGTGTGCTCATGGGGTGGCCGCGCCCGCCCCCGGTCCGGTCGGCCTCGGGACTCGTCCCGGAGCCGTTCAGACCGTCCATCGGCGTCCGCCCTCCTGGCGGGGCTTGGGGTGAGGGGGCCGCGGTGACCGCAGAGGAGAGCAGTGAAGCGCACCTACCAGCCCAACGTCCGCCGTCGGTCCAAGCGCCACGGGTTCCGCAAGCGCATGTCGACCCGCGCCGGGCGCGCCGTGGTGCGCAGCCGGCGCAACAAGGGTCGGGCCCGCCTGTCCGCTTGATCGCCCCGCTTCGTGACCGCCGCACGCTCCGTCTGGTCCGTGAGCACGGACGCCGGGGCCGGTCCGGCCCGGTGAGCGTCCGCCACGCGGCCGCCGATCCGGTGGACCGCTGCCTCGTCGCGTTCGCCATCGGCAGGCGCACCGGCACTGCGGTGGTCCGCAACCGCATCCGGCGCCGCCTCCGAGCGGCGCTGACCGAGCTGGCCGCGGCCGACGGCGTGCCCGCCGGTGCGCTGGTCATCACGGCCGGCGCGCCGGTCGCGGGGGCGCCCTTCGCCGCCGTGCGCAGCGATCTCCGACGGGCCCTGGACCGAGCCGCGAGCGGCGGTGCGACGCCGTGACCAGCACCGCCCCTGCTCCCGGCCGGCTGACCCGGGTCCTCCTGGCCCTGATCCGCTCCTACCAGGCAGCCCGCGCCGGCCGCCCCTCGCCCTGCCGCTTCCACCCTTCCTGCTCCTCGTACGCAGCCGAGGCCCTCGAGGCCCACGGCGCGGTGCGGGGTTCCTGGCTCGCCGTCCGGCGGATCGGCCGCTGCCGACCGTTCGGTGGCAAGGGATGGGACCCTGTCCCCGACGCCTGTCCCGCTGATCGGATCGCCTGATGGACTTCCTGTTCGACGCCATCGCCAACGTCCTGGCCTACTGCTACGACCTGACCAACAACTTCGGTCTGGCGATCATGTTGCTGACGCTGGCCGTGATGGTCGTGGTCACGCCGCTCACGCTGAAGAGCACGCGCTCGATGATCGCCATGCAGCAGCTCCAGCCCGAGCTGCGCAAGCTCCAGGCCAAGTACAAAGACGATCGCCAGAAGCTCAACGAAGAGATGATGGCGTTCTACAAGGAGCACAACATCAACCCACTGGGCGGCTGCCTGCCGCTGGTGGTCCAGATGCCGGTGTTCATCGTCTTGTACCGGGTGCTGCTGGGCCTGGCCAAGCTGCCTGGCTACGGCGAGGACATGGGCCGCGCCGCCGGCCTGTTCGCCCGCAACCCGGGCGGCGACGGCGTCTATCAAGGGTTCGGGACGTTCGACCCCGGCTACCTGTCCCGTGACACCGGCCTCTACCAGGCCCTCGACAGCGTGCGGGAGATGAACTCCTTCGGCCTCGACCTGGCCGACAGCGTGACCAACAAGCTCTCCGAGGGCATCGGGGCGGCGCTGCCCTACCTGATCCTCGTCGGCCTCATCGGCCTCACCGCCTGGTACCAGCAGAAGCAGATCCAGGCCCGGAACAGCGACAACCAGGCCGCGGTCAACCCCCAGCAGCAGATGCTGATGAAGGTCATGCCCTTCTTCCTGCCGGTGATCTCCCTCACCCTGCCGGCGGGCATCGTCTTGTACTTCCTGGTGTCGAACTCCTACCGCATCGCCCAGCAGGCCTTCATCACCCGCACCATGTACAGCGACAAGGCCAAGGCCAAGGCCGGCGGCGGGGGCGGCGGAAGCGCCCCGAGCCGCAGCGAGACCCTGCCCAGCGGCAGCAAGGGCCTGCTCGGCGGGCTGATCCAGCTCCCGGGTCGGGGCGACGGCAACGGCGACGGCGCCGACGACGAGCCCAAGCAGGCCGCGGGCGGGAAGGCCAAGGCCCCCTCCGGCTCCAAGGGCTCCAGCTCGTCGGGGTCCGCGGGGTCCAAGGGATCGTCCAAGAGCGCAGGCAAGGGGTCCGGGTCCAAGGGGTCCGGGTCCAAGGCCAACGGATCCAGCAATGCGAAGGGGTCGGGCGCCAAGGCATCCGGCTCCAACGGCTCGGGGACCAAGGCCCCCGCCCGCAAGGCGCCGGCTCGGAAGGCTCCGGCCGCGCCATCCAACCAGAACCGCTCCAAGAAGAAGAGGAAGAGGAACTAACAGACGTGGAATGGGTCGAGAACGCAGCCAACACCGTCGAGGAAGCAAAGGACCGCGTCCTCGACGACCTGGGCATCGATGAGGCCGATGCCGACATCGAGGTGCTCGAGGAGCCCCGTCCGGGCCTCTTCGGGCGGACCAAGGGCAAGGCCCGGGTCCGGGCGCGAGTCCGGCCGCGGCCGCAGCCCCCCAAGCAGGAGCGGCGCGACCGCACACGCGGCGGGGGCAAGTCCCCCGGTGGCGGGAAGGGTCGGGGCGGTTCCCAGGATCGCGCCGGCGCCGGCGCCAAGGGCAATGATGGCGGCAGCCGATCGGGCAAGGGATCCCGCGGCTCGCGCGGTGCCTCGGGCCAGGACGGGTCCAAGGACAAGGGGTCGTCCGCACCCCGAGGAGGAGATCCAGTGGAGACGATCACCATGACCCTCGACGAGCACGTGGCCTGCGTGGAGGGGTTCGTCACCGGCCTGGTCGACGCCTTCGGCGCCGAGGCCGACATCGAGGTGGCCGAGATCGACGACGAGACCCGGGAGGTCCGGGTGCAGGGCGACGACCTGGGGATGCTCATCGGACCCCGGGGCAACACGCTCCAGGCCGTGCACGAGCTGGCTAGGACCGTGGTCTTCCGCCAGGCGCCCGACGGCCAGGAGGGCCGGGTGCGCATCGACATCGGTGGGTACCGGGAGCGGCGCCGCGAGGCCCTGGCCGGCTTCGCGACCAAGGTCGCCGCCGAGGTGGCCGAGTCGGGCACGGCCAAGGCGCTGGAGCCCATGTCGCCGCCGGACCGCAAGGTCGTGCACGACGCCATCAACGAGGTGGACGGCGTGGTCACCAGCTCGCAGGGCGAGGAGCCCCGTCGCCGGGTGGTCGTCAGCCCCGCGGACTGAGGGTTGTTGACAAGACGTCAATGACTGAGTCGCTGACCGCAGTGCTCGAGCGCCAGCGGACCCGGGGCCTGCTGGGACCGGGCGAGACCGAGGCCCATCGGGCCCACGGCCACGGCTTCGCGGCCATGGTCGATGCCTGCCCCGACCGGGCCCTGGACCTGGGCAGCGGGGGCGGCGTGCCGGGCCTGGTCCTCGCGGTCGACTCCTGGCCGAACGCCGAGCTGGTGCTGCTGGACGGGAGCCTGCGTCGCTGCACCTACCTGGAGCTGGCCGTGGCCGACCTTGACGTCGGCGACCGGGTGGTCGTCCACTGGGGGCGGGCCGAGGAGGCTGGGCACGTCGACCACCTCCGGGGGTCGCAGGACGCCGTGGTGGCCCGCAGCTTCGGACCACCTGCGGTCACCGCCGAGTGCGCGGCCCCGTTCCTCGCGCCGGGCGGGTGCCTCGTGGTCAGCGAGCCCCCGGAGGGCCCGGCCGGGCGCTGGGATGCCGGCGTCCTCGACCTCCTGGGACTGGCGGTGGAGGACTCTGCGCAGGTCGACGGGGCCTGGTTCACCCGGCTGCGCCAGGGACCCGCCTGCCCTCTCCCCTACCCCCGGCGGGCCGGGTTGCCCGCTCGCCGTCCCCTGTTCTGACCCGCCTCGACCTGGCATCGACGAGGCTGTCGTCGCCCGCCTGCTCGCTCGTGCTTCTCCACCTTCCGGGCGGCGTGGTACCGCCCCCGGAACGCGGTTGGACGCGGGTCGCCGGGCCCTGTGAGGGGCTGCCCGAGCCCAGGTGCAGACCGCCGACCTGGCCCGGGACCAGGTACCGACGCGCCGGCCCGCGTCCGCCCGGGCCTCCGCGGAGTCCACCGCGCCGGGCGACAGGGGCGACCCGGGCCACGATGGGTCAGCCCCGGTGACACCCAGTGCGCCCAGGTGCCGTGCCCGGGCGACGGGTCGCCGTGTTCCACGTGGAACAGGAGGCGTGCCCATCGGGTGTCCCGCCCATGAGCGGCTGGGCGGCGACGGGTCGGCGACACGGGACGCAGCCGGGGGGAGGTACGCCCTCGGGCCCTGGTCGCCCGATGGCTTGGAGAGGGATGGTCCTGTCCCGGTCGTCGCCCTCCCCGGTGGCGGGCGGGGGCCGCCGTTCCCAGCGTGGGGTGGACGCGGGCCCTCGATGTCAGGTGAGGTCCTGTCGCCGTGGGCCTCCTGGTGGGTGTCTGTCACTTCGGTCCGGTCTCCTCCTCGGTGGCCCTCTTCGAGCGGACCTCGCCTCGCGCTGCTGCGGTCCGGTGGCGACCCCGTCGTACGCAACGGGGTCCGCGCCGGGCCATCGCCCCCGGCGGCGTTGGCCGAGGGCCGCGCCGCGGGTGACCCCACGGAGGCGGGAGGTCCACTCGGTGCCGTGACCTGGCCGGGCGGGGCGGCCGGCCCTGGGCTCTGCTGTGGCGGGCGAGCTGGGCGTCCGACACCTCGGTGCACGCCGACTGACGGGTGGACTTCCAGTGACAGAGCCCCAGTCCTTCGCTGCGGCCAGCTCCAGGAGCCGGTCGCGCGTGTGGGCCTGGTGCGTCTGGCGGTGCGGGTGTTCCACGGGGAACACACCTCGGTGCCGGCTCGCCGAGCGGTCTCCGGGTGGGTCCGGCCCGACGCCGAGACCCACGGTTGGGAGGGTTGTCGGGGGACCCCCGCTGGCGGAGACCTCCGATCTCGGCGGGACGTCGGTCTGGCCCACTGCCCCCCGCCCGGGCCGGGAGGGCGACCCTCCACTGGCTCCCGCGCGGCCCGCTGAGGCCACGGTCCGGCCAAAGGAACGAGGCCCCCGCACCGGCTGCGGGCGCAGAGGCGCCCCACGGCGGCGCCCCAGCCTCCGCATTCGGTGGTCGCGTCGCATTCCAGCCCGGGGGATCGTCGCCTCGGCGGTGGCGCCGAGAGATCCGCCGGCGCCCGCTCGTGGCTGCGCCGTGACCCGGGCGGTGGGGATGCGGTGACCGGCCAGGGCCCTGGCCGCCGACCTCGCCGGGCGCCACGGAGGCGAGCGGTGTCTCGCTCACGGCCCCTTCGCGGCGATCTGTCGCCCATGGACTGCAGTAGGGACGAGGGGGCGGGTCCCTTGGCCCGCGGTCGCGAGGGGCATGCGGGTCGCCGCCCGGCAGGCGGACGCCCCGGACCGGCGAGCCCTGGCGCGGGACCGGTCGTTGGCCTGGCGCTCAGCGCTCTCGGCCGGTGCTGTGGCGGGCACCGCTCCGACGGCCCCTCGTGCGATCCGGTACCAGCGGTCCCCAGCGAGGACGACGAGGCCCGGTGTTGGGCCGGTGTTGGTCTCTCCCGCTCGCGGCACCTTGCTCATCCGGGCATCGAGAGACGCTGCCGGTCGCCGTGGGGGCGAGAGCGACCCCCCATCACGGCCGCGATGTGTTGGCCGTGGGATCGCCGGTGGAGCCGGGCCCACGCGGTTCGGGGCAGCACGCCCGGTCTCGCTCGTGCGCGGGCGCCTGGCCGATCGTGGTTGTGCAATAGCGAGGGGCGCGGCCTCTGCGCCCTGGGCCGCGATGTGAATGCGGGTCGGCGGCCGGAGGCCGATGCCCTGGACCGCGAGGCCCTGGCGCGGCCGGCACCGGTCGAGGGTCTGACGATCGGCGCTCCCCGGCAGATGCTGTGGCCGATCACCGCTCTCGGGGGCCCTCGTTGGGGATGGGGGTCGGGTCCAGGCCGGTCCCCCCTGTTCCGGAGTGGGGACGCCCAGGATCGGTGCCCTCGCCGAGGCCTCGGAGCGTGTGATCGTCCGTGCGGTTGGGCCGCCTGGAGGCTGCAGGCGGCCGCCTGCAGTGGGCTCCAGGTGCCGGACCCGCGGCCCACCGTCGATCGGGTCGCGCCTCGTGCTGTCGATCACGAACGTGGGCTCCCCGCGCCCCCGGCCCGCCCTGTCCGGTTCGCATGCGTCCCACGTGAAACACCCAGCGTTGGCCTGAGGTAGGCGAGAGTGCTGGTCGCATCGGCCGTGGCCCAGTGGGGTCCCCGCACGTTCCACGTGGATCACCCTGTCGGGCCCAAGGGCCGTTGGCCGTGGTCGCTCGGCGACCCTCGCCGCACCGTACGCCCGCGGATGGGGGAGGCTCATGCGGGGCCTGGTGGGGACCGGGCGAGCGGCGGAGCCTGTCGGTCCGGGGTCGCGCCGTGCGATTGACGGGTGGGGGTCGGTCGGGACCTTGCCACCAGGGGATGGGGGACCACGGGCAGTCGGGACCACAACCGAGCGGCGCTTCGGCGCAAAGGGGAAGATGGCCGACGGCCAGACCACCGGGATCTCGTGGTGCCCACCCTTCCGAGGCCGGAAACGTGCGAGCCGTCGGCGACGAGATCTGCCCGGACACGCGGGCCAGGTCCTGGGGCTGGGCACCCGAGGGGTGGCGACGCCGTCCTGGCACCGGTGGCGCGACCATCTCGGGCAGCCACCGGGCACAATGACGAGGGGCTCGACCCGTGCGGCGCGTTGGTCCCCGACCCGGGACGGGCGATCAGGCGTCGCGACCCGCAGCCAGGGCGTGTGCGGACAGAACCTCCGGCGCGCGATCGGCCGGGGTCCGCCAGGGCCTGAGCGAGCCCGAGGCCCTCCGGGGGTGGGCCACGTGGCCGACGTGGACGACATCGACCGCCTGGTCGCCTCCCTTGGTGGGGCTCGAGCCCGGCTCTGCCCAGGCCGTGGCGACCGGGCCCTTGGCCATCGGGATGGGGCACCGCGTCGAGGGGCCCCCCGCCGCAGCCCCAGCCCGTGGCATCGGAGCTGGCTGCCCTGGTGCCGCCTGGGGCGAGACCCGCACGGAGGGGGTCGCCCGGGGGACCCGGACGTGGGCCACGCGCGGAGCGCCGTCGGTCGACCGGGCCCTCGGCGACCGGGATGGGGAGCACTGCGTGGACCACGGGACGCACGTTGGCTCCGACGGCGTCGGGGCCGTCCGCCGCAGTCCTAGCCCGTGGCATCGGAGCTGGCTGCCCTGGTGCCGCCTGGGTCGAGACCCGCACGGGGAGGGGTCGCCCGGGGAACCTGGTCGTGGGCCACGCGCGGAGCGCCGTCGGTCGGATGCGCTCGCCTCGGGTGACCTTCGTCGAGAGCGGAGAGCCGACCGCGTCCTCCGATCGGTCGTGGCCACGTTCCACGTGGAACGTTCCACCCGACGGCGCGGACCTGCGGTGGGGCACCGGACGTGGCGACGGGCGACGCGGGACGGTCCCCACCCGAGGAGACACCCGGGCCCTCGGGTGCGGTGTCCGGCGCGCGCCCGCGCGGGAGGGTCCTTGCAACTTGAGGGTTGGCCCGCGAGGATGGGTCAGTGGAGACGACCTCAGACGGCCCCGGGATCACCGATCCCGGGCGGGCCATCTTCGATCAGCTCCGGGCGGAGGAGATCGCCGACGCCCAGCAGGACGCTCCCCCCGTCGACCCACCGGTGCCGGCCCCGGCGCCCGACCCCGGACCCGAGCCCGAGGAGCTGCCGCGGGACGGCCTGCCCCGGGTGATCGCCATCGCCAACCAGAAGGGTGGCGTGGGCAAGACCACCACGGCGGTGAACCTGGGCGCCTGCCTGGCCGACATCGGCTACCGGGTGCTGGTCGTCGATCTGGATCCGCAGGGCAACGCCAGCACCGGCCTCGGGATCAACATCCGCGAGCTGGAGACGTCGATGTACGACGTGATCCTGCACGACGCTCCCCTGGAGGACTGCATCGAGGGCACCGCGGTGCGCAACCTCCTCCTCGCCCCGTCCGCCCTCGACCTGGCCGGAGCCGAGATCGAGCTGGTGCCGGCCTTCAGTCGGGAGATGCGCCTGCGCAACGCCATCGACCAGGTCCGCGACGACTTCGACTACGTCCTGATCGACTGCCCTCCCTCCCTCGGCCTGCTGACGGTGAACGCCATGGCCGCGGCCCAGGAGGTGCTGGTCCCCATCCAGTGCGAGTACTACGCACTGGAGGGCCTGGGGCAGCTGATCCGCAACGTCAACCTGGTCAAGAAGAACCTGAACCGGGACCTCCAGGTGTCCACCATCGTGTTGGTGATGTACGACGCCCGCACCAAGCTGAGCGACCAGGTGGGCCAAGAGGTCCGGGAGCACTTCGGGGACAAGGTGTGCCGACAGGTCATCCCCCGGACCGTCCGTCTGTCCGAGGCGCCCTCCTTCGGGCAGCCGATCATCGCGTTCGACCCTTCCTCCCGCGGCGCCATCGCCTATCGGGAGCTGGCCAAGGAGGTCAGCCATGGCCCGGCGTAGTGGACTGGGTCGGGGCCTCGACGCCTTGATCCCCGGCAGCCAGGACGACGACGACGAGGTCCCTGCCGACCCCGTCACCGGCCCTGGCCTCATTGATCTGGCGGTGGGCGAGATCGAGCCCAACCCCCACCAGCCCCGCAGCCAGTTCGACGAGGATGCCCTGGCGTCGCTGGCGGCCAGCATCCGGGAGCTCGGTGTGCTGCAGCCGGTCCTGGTCCGCCCGGTCGACGGCCGCTACGAGCTGATCGCCGGAGAACGGCGGTGGCGGGCCGCCCGTCGTGCCGGCTTGGACCGCATCCCGGCGGTGATCCGGGCCATCGACGACAGCACCTCCCTCGAGCAGGCCGTGGTCGAGAACCTCCACCGCCAGGATCTCAACCCCCTCGAGGAGGCCGGTGCCTACCAGCAGCTGGTCGAGGACTTCGGCTTGACCCAGGAGGAGATCGCCCGGCGCGGCGGGCGATCTCGATCGTCGGTGGCCAACATCCTTCGCCTGTTCCAGCTGCCCCCCTCGGTGCAGCGCATGGTCCGCGACGGACAGCTGACCGCGGGTCACGCCCGTGGTCTGCTCGGGAGCCCGGATCGGGCATTCCAGGAAGCGCTGGCCCGGCGGGCGGTGGAGCAGTCCCTCACCGTGCGCGACGTGGAGGAAGCGGTGCGCGAGCGTCAGTCCGGCGAGGGCTCCTCCGGCGGGAAGGCCGCCAAGGCGCCGGCGGACCCGGGCCGGACCCGTCCTCCCGGCATCCTCGAGCTGGAGGGTCTCCTGTCAGATCGGCTCGATACTCGGGTCCTGGTGTCGATGGGTGCCAAGCGTGGGAAGGTCGTGATCGACTTCGCCACGGTCGAGGACCTCGAGCGGATCTACCGCCTCATCACCGATCCCTCGACCACCCACTGACGCTCCCCGACCCCTGACCAGGGGGTCCGCCGGGCCCAGGCGTCCATGGTCGAGGGATGTGGCTCTGGTCACACAGGCTGCCCCTGAACCTTGGGCTGCGCGTTTGTCACAGGGTGTGGACAACTCGGTGGACAACGATGAGCCTCGACTACGCCATGAGGGTCACGGTCATGGCGGCAATGGTCACTCCTCGTCACCCGGAGCCGCCGCCGAAGGGCCGATAGGGACCGGGGCCGGGGTCCGCAGGCGGACCGACCGTCGTTGACGATCCGTCAGCAAGGTGGAGGGTTGGGCGGCCCGAGGCCCCCGGGGCGAGGCACGGATCAGGCTCGATGCCGCCAGGGCCACTGTCCGTCGTCCTGGCGGCTTCGGGTGCCGCACGGCCCTGATGGGGGTCATGGGCACCTCTTCTGAGGGCGGACACGGCGATCTCGGCGGAGGCCGATCGCCGACGCCGCCCCCCGGGCGCGGGTGGGGGGCGCTCAGGGCGACGCGGGGAGCGGGTCCGCGACCCAGGCGCCGAGAGTGTCGCGGACGAGCACGGCGAGGACCGGGCATCGTTCGACGACGGCCCGGGGCGGAGCCAGCTCGCACACCACCGCCGGCATCCGCGTCTCGCGCAGCACCGGGACGCGCATCCCCGCGGGAAGCACCACCGCGTCCAGTGCTCCGGCCCCTGAGAGCCCTTCGGCGAGGAGGGTCGCCAGGCGCTGCCCGCCCTCGGAGGTGAAGGCGGGGGAGGAGTAGAACGCGCATAGGGACTCGTCGTTCGCCCGGAGCCCGAGGTAGACGTCGGCCTCCAACGCGTTGGCCTCCTGGGCCTGAGCCGACCCGTCGGGATGGCTGGTGACGACCACCGTCGCCCCCGCGGCTTGGAGGGCTCGCTCGGTGGCGACGGCCAGGGCTCCGACCCCCCCGAGGTCGCCGATCACCACCCGCCGGCCGGCCAGCTCCCGAGGTGTGGAGCGGAGACGGGCCCGTTCCACCACGCCGGCCTTGACCGTCGTCGGGGTGCGGGCGTCGAGGCGCACCAGCTCGGTGATGGTCTCGGGTCCGCAGATCCCGTCGACGGTGAGCCCGCAGTTGCGCTGGAAGTCCTGCAGGGCCTGGCGGCTGCGTGGTCCCAGGATCCCGTCCACCCGATCATCGAGGAAGCCGAGACCGCCGAGGCGGGCCTGCAGGTCGATCACGTCGTCGCCGCGGACCATGGGGGAGCGCTCGTACAGCAGCCTGTCGCCGAGGCGCCACCCGGCCTCCACCAGGGTGGACCAGGTCTCGCGGCCGCAGATCCCGTCGATGCGGAGGCCGCGGTCGGCCTGGAAGGTGCGCACCGCGCCCTCGGTGGCGGGGCCGTAGCCGCCGCCGTGGTCGTGGTCGACCCCCGTCCCGGTGCGGCGGAGGCGGTCCTGGAGGTCGACCACCGCCGGGCCGGTGGATCCCGGGCGGAGCGGGAGGGCCGACAGGTCGCCCGCCGCGACAGCGGACCGCGACGGGGGACGTTCGGACACCGTCGCAGGCTAGTGGCGTGGTCCGGGACCCGAACCGGCCGGCTGACCGGGTCCAGCACGAGGGCGGGCCAGCGGACCCGCCCGCCCTCGGTGCGGGGTGATGGGTTCCGCTTGGATGAGCGGCACTGCGGCTACAGGTGGGGGCTGATCTCCTCGACCAGCTGGCTCTTGCCCTTGGCGCCGACGAGGCGGGCCTCGGGACTGCCCTCCTTGAAGAGGATCAGGGTCGGGATGCTCATCACGTCGAAGCGACGGGCGATGTCGGGGTTGTCGTCGACGTTGAGCTTGGCCACCTTCACCCGCTCGCCCTCCTCGGTGGCGATCTCCTCCAGGATGGGGGCGATGGCCTTGCACGGGCCGCACCACTCGGCCCAGAAGTCGACGAGGACGGGCAGCTCGGACGAGGCGATGGTCTCGTCGAAGCTGGTGGTGCTGAGGGTCTCGACACCGTTGGCCATGGTTGTCTCCTTGATGGTGGGATCGGGGGCCGGTCCCAGACCGGCCTGCGGGTAGGTCAACACCGGAAGGGCCGTGACCCTTCCGCGCCCTCGAGGGTGGCGGTCAGTCCTGGGCCTCGAGCCAGCGCTCGGCGTCGATGGCGGCCATGCAGCCCGAGCCGGCCGCGGTGATGGCCTGGCGGTACACCGTGTCCTGCACGTCGCCGCAGGCGAACACGCCCTCGACGTCGGTGCGGGTGCCGGCGTCGGTCTGGATGTAGCCGCCGTCGTCCATGGCCAGCTGGCCCTTGAAGATGTCGGTGTTGGGCCGGTGGCCGATGGCCACGAAGAGGCCGGTGACGGCCAGGTCGCGGGTCTCGTCGGTCTGGACGTTGCGGAGTCGGATGGAGCTGAGGCTGCCCTCGCCCCCGATGGCGTCGACGACGCTGTTCCAGGCGAAGGTGATCTTGTCGTGGGCCAGGGCCCGCTCCTGCATGATCTTGGAGGCCCGCAGCTCGTCCCGTCGGTGCACGACGGTGACCGACCGGGCGAACTTGGTGAGGAAGAGGGCCTCCTCCAGAGCGGAGTCGCCCCCGCCGATCACCGCGATGTCGTGGTCGCGGAAGAAGAAGCCGTCGCAGGTGGCGCAGGTGGACACGCCGTGGCCGACCAGCTCCTGCTCACCGTCGAGGCCGAGCATCACCGGCCGGGCACCGGTGGAGACGATCACGGACTCGGCCTGGTAGGTCGGCTCGGCTGCGTCGGGGTCGCCGACCCACAGGCGGAAGGGCCGGGCCGAGAGGTCGATGCGGCTGACCTTCTCCATCTTGACCTCGGTCCCGAAGCGCTGGGCCTGCTCCTTGAACCGCAGCATGAGGTCGGGGCCCATGATCCCGTCGGGGAACCCCGGGTAGTTCTCCACGTCGGTGGTGGTCATCAGGGCACCGCCGGGCTGGTCGGTGGTGGAGGAGGGCTCGCCCTCGAGGACGAGGGGATCGAGGCTGGCCCGGGCTGCGTAGATGGCGGCGGTGAGCCCGGCCGGTCCGGATCCGACGACGATCAGCTTGTGGATGTCCTGTGACACGGGGTGCTCCAGAGGTCTCGTGGTCCGTCCCGTGGGGCCTGGGCTGGTGACGGAGGGTCTGGTGCGGGGAACCGGGAACCCCCTGGGGGTATTCCGAGGGTCAGGCCGCGGCGGCGGCTCGAGCGCCCTTGCGCAGCAACATCACGCCGGGGACGAGGAACAGGAGCCCGGTGATGGTGTGGGCGATCCAGGTGGCGCGACCGGCCTTCTCGATGTTGAGGCCGTCGAGCGCGGTCTGGGCCACGATGTCGATCCCCCGCACGAACACGACCAGGAAGAGCACCAAGGCGGCGGTGCCGACGATGGCGATGAGCAGGCCCCAGACCGCCCCTCGGGCCGCGTTGGTGGCCGGTCCGGTGGTCTTCGCCTTGACCGTGTCGACCAGGCCGACGATGGTCTCGGTGGCCTGGGCCGGCCAGTCCGACCCCTTGGCCGCGGGCGAGCCGGGGTTGGTCGAGGTGGGGGTCGACGGTTCGGTGGGCACGGATCGGGAGCCTAGCGGTGACCGGGGCGACCTGGCCCGGGTCCGGCGTGCGGTGGGTTCAGGGATCGCGCTGGACCGCGACGCGAGGCACGCAGCTGGCGACCTCGAGCGCGGTGAGGCGGGTCGAGGCGGCGGCCCGCTCGGTGGCCGCCACCGGGGTGGCGAGCACCACGACGGCGACCCCGTCCACCTCGACCAGGGCCGCGGCCTGGACTGGGCCGATGGCCGCATCGGATGCTTCGAGCACCGCACCACACCGAGAGGCGGCGGCTTCCAGGTCGGAGGGCTCGTCGGCCGGAGGGGCTGACGTGGTCGCGTCGGGAGCCAGGCCATCGAGGGTCCGGGGGTCGATGTCTTGGAGGACGACGCGCAGGGCATCGTCGTCGGGAAACACGACCACTGCCCCGCCGTCGAAGGCATCCTCGGCGTCGCCGCCCGCCGCCGCGTCGGCGCCGGTGGTGCTGGGGGCGGCCTCGGCGGTGGGGGCGTCGCTCTCCTCGTTGGCCCTTGCGCTCCCGCCCGCGTCAGCCGAGGCGGTGGCGTCGTTCTGGCTGGCGCTGTCCTCGTCGCCGCCACTCAACCCGGATGCGACGAGGGCCACGCCCACCGCCACGAGGAGGAGGACGACGGCGGCGACCGCGGGGAAGGGCGGGAGGGACCGTGTCGATCGCCG
The DNA here is from genome assembly GCA_038233335.1 of Acidimicrobiales bacterium. Lineage (GTDB taxonomy): Bacteria > Actinomycetota > Acidimicrobiia > Acidimicrobiales > Iamiaceae > Iamia. The sequence goes on from JBBSME010000004.1 coordinate 26,882, forward strand.
AGCGGCGATCGGGGTGACGGGGGCAGGCGAGGCGGGCGGGACCTCGTCGTCGTCGGGGGCCGCACCGGGGTCGACGGGGGGAGGGGCCTCGTCCCCGGCCGCGCCCGCGTCCAGGGTGCCCAGGGCCCGGGCCCGGAGCTCGGCCAGGGCGTCCTCGCTCACGGGAGGGGGTGCCGTGCCGATGGCGGCCGCGGTGGCTCGCAGCGCCTCCAGGCGCGCCACCAGGCGAGGGTCGCGAGCCACGCGGCGGCGTTCGTCGGCGGTGGCTTCGCCGTCGAGGACGGCGTGGACGGCCAGCTCGTCGACGTCGAGGTCGTCCGGTGTGGGGTCGGTCGGGGTCATGGCTGGAGGGTTGGACGGTCGGAGGAGCGGGTCTGGTTCCCGGTCAGCGATCGGGCCACCGCGGCCCGCCCTCGGGCGATGCGCGAGCGCACCGTGCCGGGGGGGATGTCGAGGATGGCGGCGATCTCGGCGTAGTCGTGGCCGATGACGTCGCGCAGCACGACAGGAGCTCGGAACTCCGGGGCCAGGGCGGCCAGCGCGGCGTCGATGTCGGTCCGGTCGGCCACCGCGTCCCCCACCTCAGGATCCCCGCCGACCTCCGCGGGCTCGACCTCGGGCAGGGGATCGGTGGGTCGACGGCGCTGACGGCGGAGCTCGTCCAGGCAGCAGTTGGTGGTCACGCGGTACATCCAGGTCGAGGCGCGGGAACGCCCGTCGAAGCGGGGGAGGCCCGCCACGATGGCGATCATGGCCTCTTGGAGGGCGTCGAGGGCATCGGTCGGGTCGCCGGTGATGCGGCGGCACACGGCGTGGAGCCGTTGTTCGTGCCGGCGGAGCAGGGTGTCGATGGCCTCGCGGTCCCCGGCCTGGGCCGCGGCCAGCAGGTCGGCATCGGGATCCGCGCCCGGACCGCTGGTCATCGCGACACCTCCAGGACCGCGTCGGCCACCTGGACCCGACCGTCCCCCGCAGTGCGGGTGATCCACAGCAGGACGTACCGGCCCTCGGCTCCGCCCAGGTCCAGGCGGGCCTGGGCGGGCAGGTCGTTTCCTCCGGCGACGGGCTCGCCCCAGGCCGCGGCGTCATCGGTCGGGGGATCGCTCAGCACGTAGACCTCGCCAGACCACCCCGCTTCGGCGGTGACCAGGGACAGGGCGTCGACCGAGCGCTGGTCGCCGAGGTCGAGCAGCAGCCCCACGCCGTCGCCGCCGCTCTTCACCAGGGAGACGTCGGGATCGTTGTAGCGCTCGGTCGGCCAGGCGGTTCCCGGGTCGTCGTCGGTGGCCAGTCGGGCATCGCCATCGTTCTCCCCCTGGTCGCCGAAGGGATCGAAGGCGGACGCGGCCGGTCGGACCTCCTGGGTGCCGCCGCCGCTGATGAGCCGCCAGCCCAGGGCGCCGACGACCAGGACGGCGACCGCGAGCAAGACGCCCACCAACAGCATGGGCGTGACCGGGCGCGGCGGTCGTGGGGGACGGCTCGGGGACTCGTCCTCGCGAGCGGGGGGGACGGTGGGGTCGGGCCTCGGCGCGGGAGGAGCGGGAGGAGCGGGCGGGGCGGGAGGCGCGGGCCGGCCGGTGGGCGACGCCTGGGGTGGGGCGGCGCGGACGGCCGACCCGGGCGCCGGGCCGGCGGGGAGCGGGGGCAGGGCCCGCCCGGCGGCCACCGCACCGAGGGTGCGGGTCAGGCTGGCCGCGTCGGGCCACCGATCGTCGGGCCACCGGGCCAGCAGCCGCAGGACGACCTGCTCCACCTCGGGCGGGATCTCAGGGCGCACCGACCGGGGCGGTCGGGGGTCCTGGTGGAGGCGGGCGAGGGCGGTGGCCGCCTCGGTGTCGGCCCGGAAGGGCACCCCGCCGCAGAGCATCTCGTAGAGCACCACCCCCAGGGCGTAGAGGTCGGAGCGCCCGTCGACGGGCTTGCCCTCGACCTGCTCGGGGGCGAGGTACTTGGCCGTGCCCAGCATCTGGTGGTCGCCGGTGAGGTCGCCGGCCTCGGCCGCCTTGGCGATGCCGAAGTCGGTGACGACCACCCGGCCGGTGGTGGACAGCAGCACGTTGGCGGGCTTGATGTCGCGGTGGACGACCTTGGCCCGGTGGGCGACGGACAGGGCGTCGGCCACCCGTCCCGCGATGCGACACGCCTCGGGCACGGCCAGGATGCCCTCGTCGTCCATCCGCTGGCGCAGTGTGGTCCCCTCGACCAGCACCATCACGAAGGCCTCGAAGCCGTCGACCGAGCAGCTGTCGTACACCGCGACCACCGAGGGGTGCGTGAGCCGGGCCGCAGCCAGGGCCTCGGCCCGGAAGCGACGGACGAAGGAGTCGTCGGCCAGGAACTGCTCCAGCAGCAGCTTCACCGCCACCGGGCGTCCCAGGACCTCGTCGGTGGCGGTCCAGACGCGAGCCATGCCGCCGGTGGCCAGCGGGTGCTCGAGTCGGTAGCGGCCCGCGATCACGGTGCCGCGTCGCAGGGTGCCGGCCGCGCCGGGATCAGGTGGCGGGGGGCCCACGCTCGCGACCCTAGGGTGCGCCGGCCCGGGACCGGTGGCGAGCGAGGGGGTGAGGGGGACCCCTACTCGGGGTCGAGCCAGCTGAGCCCGACCATGCGGGGGCCGCCGTGGGTGCCGATGACCGGGCCGATGGTCCCCCGGGTGACGTCGTGGCCCACGGCCTCGCTGATCACCTCGGCGAACTCGTCGGCGTCGGGGGCGAAGCCGTCGCACACGTTGAGGTGGGTGACCTCGCCGGCGGCCAGCAGCTTGTCCCGCAGGAACAGCATCTGCTTGCGGCGGGTGCGGACCTTGCCCGACTCCTCGACCGATCCGGTGCTGATGTCGATGACGGGCTTGATGGAGAGGAGGGTGCCCAGCATGGCCTGGGCGCCGCCGATGCGGCCGCCCTTCTTGAGGTTCTCGAGGGTGTCGAGGCCCCCGAACACGTGGATGCGGGTGCGGGTGCGCTCGACCAGGGCGACCACGTCCTCGGCGCTGGCCCCGTCGGCCGCGGCCTCTGCGGCCAGGGTGACCAGGGTGCCCAGGCCGGTGGTGATGGACTGGGAGTCGACCACCGACACGTCGAGGTCGCCGTCCACGGCCTTGGCCGCGTTCTGGGCTGAGACCATCGTCGCCGACAGGGCGGCCGACAGGTTGACGCAGACGACCTGGTCGGCGCCGGCCTCGGCCTGAGCCCGAAAGGCGGTCTCGAAGGCTCCCGGCGAAGGAGCGGCGGTCTCGGGCAGGCCCTCGAAGTCGGCCATCCGCTTGTAGAACGCCTCGGCCGAGAGCTCCTCGCGGTCGGTCAGCTCCTCGTCGCCGAAGCGGATCGACAGCGGGACAAGCGCGATGTCGAGGTCATCGACGACCTCCTGGGGCAGGTCGCACGAGCTGTCGGTGACGATGCGGACGCCAGCCATCTGGTTCCTCCGAGGGGTCGACGTGGGGGGTGATCCGACATCGGACCCGGGACGTGGGCCGCAGGTTACGTTCCCGGCGCACCAGCCGCGTCGGGACCCTGCCTCGCCTCCGTGTGGCGGGCCCGGCGGGACCGGGTCCAGTGGTGGCCCCACCACAGCAGCAGGAATCCGGCCGCGCCGACCGACAAGACGATGCCGATGCCCGAGATGGCCGTGGAGCGGACGGTGTACTCGACGCGGTCGAGCTCGACGCCGTCAGGGGTGCGGATGGTGATGTCGATGGGCGCATCGCCCGGCACCCGGGTGCGGATCGGGATGCGGATCTCCTGGTCGCCGGGCGCCAGCTCTCGGGTGATGCGGGCCCCGTCGCCGCGGAACTCGACCCGCGAGTCCGCCTCCAGCTCGATGACCACGGTGACCCGCGAGGGTAGGCCGTTGCGGAGGGTGAGGGGGATGTCGGCGTCGCGGGCGGTCAAGGTGATCGTCTGCTCGGGGGGAGCCTGCACCTCGGCCAGGCGGGCGTCGACGGTCGTCAGCACCGAGTCGACGTAGGTCTGCTGCGCGGTCTCCGACAGGCTGCGGGCGCCCGAGAGCAGCAGGCGCTGGTCCAGGGCCTCCACCTCACGGTCTCCGGCCCCGATCAGCGTCGCGTAGGAGCTCAGACGGGACCGGGCGATGGCGCTGAGCTGCGGGTAGGTGCCCAGGTCGGGGCCGGGGGCCGGGGTGAGCGGACGGGTGCCGTCGGCGGGCACGGCGTCGACCAGGTCGTCCACCGACGCGACCCGCACCGGGCTGCGGGGGTCCTGGAGTACGGCACCGAGCCGCACCACGGCACCGGCCTCCGACGGCCACCCGTCCGGCGGGAGGAGGGCGACGCCGGCGGGGCCGTCGGCGGATCCGGCGATCACGGCCAGCTCCGCGGCCAGGCTGTTGTCGTCCAGGACCGGGTCGCGGGCGCTTCCGTCGGGCGCCGACCGCTCCAGGCTGCGGGACAGCCTGGCGTCGGCGGTCACTGCCTCGAGCGTGCGGTCGGGTCCGGCCGTCACCGAGGCCGGCGTCGTGGTCGCGCCCGCGTTGAGCGCGCCGGTCGTCCCGGGCCCCAGGACCACGGTGCGGACGCCGACCGACCAGAGCTCGCGGGCCGCGCCGGGCGAGAGCCCGTCCCGCGCCAGCCAGGTGCTGCTGTCGACCCGGCGCAGTCGGTCGTTGAGGACGCTGTTGCCCCGCTCGCGCTGTCGGGTCAGCTCGGCGCCCATGTCGCGGCCGATCCAGGCGTTGATCGGTACGTCGACGTAGGGCCCGTCGACCACCTGGCGCGACGCCGACGCGTCGACGAGGGTGCGGAGGGTATCGGCCCCGTCCGGATCACGGGCCAGGGCCTCCACCGTCTCGGGTCGGGGGACGAGGGTGGCCGGCAGGTCGTCGGTGAGGGCCAGCCCGTCAGCGACCGCGGCCACCTGGTCGACGGTGCCGGGGCCGACCTGGTCCGCGCCCGACGCGTCGACCGACGGCGGCCCCCCGACCGGGAGCACCGGGGCGACCAGCAACGGAGGGACGGACGGGTCGCGCTCCTCGTCGTCGGCGACCCGGGTCAGGTACACGACGACCCGGCCCAGGGTCTCGCCGTCGGCCGAGGCCACCTCCACCTCCACCGGGTACACCCCCGGAGCCAGCCCCCCGGCAAGCAGGCGGTGCCCGGGTCCCGTTGGCTCTCCCGACCCCAGGCTGACCGACAGCCGGGCCGCGGTCCCACCGCCCGCGGCGGTCGGAATCGCCACCAGGTCCTGGCCCGGGATGGTGGCCACCCGGCCGCCTTCCACCACCCCGAAGTAGGTCGGATCGAGGTCCTGAGGGTTCTCCACGCGTTCGTAGACCGCGCCGGCGATGGTGGCCCCCGGGGGAGCGCCCTCGACGCCCACGTCGAAGGTCCAGGTGCCGTCGGCCGCCACCCACGGATCGAGGGCGGCCGCCTGCAGCTCCACCTCCGGCGATCCCGGGTCCTGGGCGAACGACGGGTGAGGTCCGACCAACACGAGCGCGACGACCAGGGCGGCGAGCAGGGCGGCCGGCGCGCGCCGCGCCGTCCGGGGCCCCGGCGAGGAGCGGTGAGCGGCGGCCGTCACCGTGGGCCGCCGGTGGGGAGGGCCAAGGTGAGGACGGTGAGACCGGGCTCCTGGGGCACGAAGCCCAGGCGCCGGTACAGCGCGTAGGCGCCCTCGTTGCCGACCTGGGTGTTGACCACCGCCGAGGCGGCCCGTCGCCGGCGCAGCCAGCGCAGGCCGTCGACCACCAGCGCGGCCCCGAGCCCGGTGCGCCGGTGCGCCGGATCCACCGCCAGGCGCTGCACGTAGCCGCGATCGCCGGCCCGCCCGGTGACCGCGTAGCCCACGATCGCGGGGTCGAACGCGACCCGGAACCGAGCGGTGCTGGTGGCGTCGAGCGCATCATCGAGGCCGGCCTGGTCGAGGCGCCAGAACGGCTCGAACGCCCGCCCGTCGACGGCGAGAGCGTCCGCGTGGTCCCCGCGCCGGGCGCGCTGGAGGCGGGCGGTGATCGGCGGTGCGGTCGGCAGGTCGGTCAGGTCGTGACGCAGGAGGTGGAGCCGATCGTGCACCGTGAAGCCGACGTCGACGAAGGCCACCTGCTCGGCGGGGGCGAGCGCTCCGGTGACCAGGCGGCGCAGGCCGGACCGGGTGGCGGCCGCCACGACCTGGGCCACGTCCTCCCGGGTCGGGGGCGGTGCCGAGGGTCGGGGGACGACGAGGGTGACGTCGTCGCGACCTCGCCACGACGACGTGCGCAGCGAGTGCCCCCCGAGCGGGGGGCCGGGGGGGCCGTCCACGGCGGGGCGCAGCCGGTGGGGGAGGTGTGGGTCGACGTGGTCCACGGGGTCCCGAGCCTAGGAGGGAGCGCCCCGCGGGTGGGGGGCTCCCTCTCCGTGCGGGCGCGCTCCGACCGGATGGACGGCGGAGATGTCGGCGCGGCCCGCCGCTCGCCGTAGCGTCGGACCGGTGAGGAGCGCAGTGGTCGCGGGCGTCCAGCCCGCCGGGAACCGGAGCCGGTCGACGTGAGCCTGTTGGTGGCGTCCGACCCGCGCTTCGCCGACCACGACGCCGGCCGCGGCCACCCGGAGCGGCCGTCGCGCCTCGACGCGGTCGAGCAAGGCATCCGCGATGCCGGTCTGGGCGACGCGGTGGTGCGCTGCGAGCCGCGGGAGGCCACCGACGACGAGCTGGTCCGAGCCCACGGCCGTGACCTGGTCGAGGCCCTCGACCGGTTCGGCGCCGCGGGCGGTGGTTCCATCGACGCCGACACGGCCATGGGCCCGGCGTCGATGCAGGCGGCCCGCCTCGCCGCCGGCGCCGGTCTGGACCTCATCGCCCGGCTCCAGGCCGGTGAGGGCGACGCCGGGTTCTGCGCCGTCCGGCCCCCGGGCCACCACGCCACCAGTGGCCGGGCCATGGGCTTCTGCCTGTTGAACAACGTGGCCGTGGCCGCCTCGGCCCTGGCCGATGCGGGGGAGCGGGTGGTGATCGTCGACTACGACGCCCACCACGGCAACGGCACCGAGGAGATCTTCTACCGGGACCCTCGGGTCCTGTTCGCCTCCCTGCACGAGTGGCCCCTCTACCCCGGCACCGGGGCGTTGGGCGACGTGGGCGAGGGCGAGGGTCGAGGCACGACCATCAACGTGCCCCTCCCGGCCGGGGCGACCGGCGACGTGTACCGGAAGGCGGTGGCCGAGCTCATCGGGCCCGCGGCCGAGGCCCACGGCGCCACCTGGCTGCTGGTCTCGGCCGGGTTCGACGCCCACCGGGCCGACCCCCTCACGGGCCTGGGCCTGACCGCGGCCGACTTCGCCGACATCACCGGAGACCTCCTGGCCCTGGCCCCTCCCGGTCGCCGGCTCCTGTTCCTGGAGGGGGGCTACGACCTCGGCGGTTTGGCCCGCTCCACCGGGGCGGTGCTCGGGCGGCTGCTGGAGGTGGTGCATCGGCCCGAAGCTCCCACCGGCGGGGGACCGGGGTCCGAGGTGGTCGCCGCGGCCCGCCAGCGCCACCACGACGCGCAGGGCTGACCCGGGCCCGACGCGGAACCCCGTTGGCGGCGGACCGCTCGGCGACGGAACGGGCAGGGGCGGGCGCGGGGGGTGCCACTAGCGTGACCGGGTGACCCCGGACCGCTTCCAGGCGACCCTCGACGAGGTGCGCCCCCTGGCCGATGCCTTCGTCGCCGCCGGGCACCGGATCTACCTGGTCGGCGGCATCGTCCGCGACCACTTCGTGGACCGGGAGCTGGGCCCCGACGGCGACATCGACCTGACCACCGACGCCCGCCCCGATGAGATCCTGGCCGTGGTCCGGCCCCTCGCCGAGGCGGTGTGGGACACCGGTGCCCGCTTCGGCACCATCGGCTGCATCATCGCGGGCCGCGAGTACGAGATCACGACCCACCGGGCCGAGGGCTACACCGCTGACAGCCGCAAGCCCGAGGTGTCCTTCGCCGACGCGGTGGAGGCCGACCTGGCCCGCCGCGACTTCACCGTCAACGCCATGGCCCTGGAGCTACCCGAGCCCCGGCTCATCGACCCCCACGGCGGCGCGGCCGACCTGGCCGCCAAGCGCCTGCGCACCCCGCTGGCCCCGGAGGAGTCGTTCTCCGACGACCCGTTGCGCATGATGCGGGCCGCCCGGTTCATCGCCGGCTACGGCCTCGTCCCCGACGACGACCTCGTCGCCGCCGTCGCCGCCATGGCCACCCGCCTGGAGATCGTGTCGGCCGAGCGAATCCGTGACGAGCTGGACAAGCTCATCGTCATCGACGACCCGGCGGAGGGCCTGTGGTTCCTGGTCGACACCGGCCTGGCCGAGCAGTTCCTCCCCGAGCTGCCGTCCATGCGCCTGGAGATGGATCCGATCCACCAGCACAAGGACGTGCTGGCCCACTCGATCGCGGTGGTGGGCAACGTCCGGGCCCGCACCGGCGACGGCAAGGTCAACCGGATCACCCGGCTGGCCGCCCTCTTCCACGATGTGGGCAAGCCCAAGACCCGCTCCTTCTCGAAGGACAAGGGCGTCAGCTTCCACCACCACGAGGTGGTCGGCGCCCGCATGACCCGCGAGCGGATGGGCGCGCTCCGCTACGCCAAGGACGACATCGAGGCGGTGACCTCGCTGGTCAACCTCCACCTCCGGTTCCACACCTACCGACTGGGCTGGTCGGACTCCGCGGTCCGCCGCTTCGTGCGCGACGCCGGTCCGCTGCTCGACGAGCTCATCGAGCTCACCCGCTGCGACTGCACCACCCGCAACAAGCGCAAGGCCCAGACCCTGTCCCGGCGGATGGACGAGCTGGAGGCCCGCATCGTCGAGCTCGACGCCGAGGCGGAGATGAAGGCCCTTCGACCGGATCTGGACGGCCAGGCCGTCATGGACCGCCTGGGCGTGGCCCCCGGCCCGGTCGTGGGCCGCGCCCTGTCGTTCCTGCTGGAGCTCCGGATCGAGGAAGGTCCTCTCGGCGAGGACGAGGCCGGCCGCCGCCTCGACGCCTGGTGGGCCGACCAGCCCGAGTCCTGACCCACCTCGACCAACTTTGGACGGAAACAGGCGCATGTGGCCTGGTTCCGTACAGAGTTCGCTGGCCGGCGGCCGACTTTGGACGGAAATGGGCGTATGTGGCCGCGTTCCGTACAAAGTCTCGAGGGGGTGAGGTCCGGCGGTGGGGGCGCAGGGGGGCGTGCCATGATCGGGCCGCCCGCGCCGCCGACCCCAGGGGATCGCAGCCATGCCCGACACCGCTACCGCCGCCGGGACCGCCGAGGAGCTCGTCGCCGCCCTCACCAAGGTGGTCGGCGACGGCCGGATCACCACCGGCGACGGCATCGCCGAGGACGACACCCACGACGAGGCCCTGACCGTCACCCCGGTCGTCCCCCTCGCCGTGGTCCGCCCGGCGACCACCGCCGAGGTGGCCGAGGTGCTGCGCCTGGCCGACGAGGCCGGCGTCGCCGTCACCGCCCGGGGATCGGGCACCGGGCTCTCCGGGGCCGCGGTGCCGGTCGAGGGCGGGATCGTGGTGGCCTTCGACCGCATGGCCGAGATCCTCGAGATCGACACCGAGAACCACATGGCCGTGGTCCAGCCCGGCGTGACCCTGGCCCAGCTCAACGAGGCCCTCGTCCCCCACGGTCTGGTCTACCCCGTGTTCCCGGGCGAGAGCAGCGGCAGCCTGGGCGGAAACGTGGCCACCAACGCCGGCGGCATGCGGGCCGTGAAGTACGGCGTCACCCGCCGCCACGTCCTCGGCCTGGAGGTCGTCCTCCCGTCCGGCGAGGTGATGCGCACCGGGGGCAAGGTGGTCAAGGCCACCTCCGGCTACGACCTCACCCAGCTGGTCATCGGGTCGGAGGGGACCCTGGCCCTGGTCACCGAGGTCATCGTCGCCCTGCGCCCGCTGCTGGGGCACTCGGCCACCGTCCTGGCCCCGTTCGCCACCCTCGACGAGGTCACCGCGGTCGTGCCCGAGGTGGTGCGCAGCGGGGTCGAGCCGATGATCGTCGAGTACATCGACCTCATCACCATGGGCGCGGCCACCGAGTACGTGGGCCTCGACCTGGGCATCGCCCAGGAGATCAAGGACACCGCCCTGGCCTACCTGGTGATCGTCCTGGAGGGCCGCAGCGAGGAGCGGGTCGAGGAGGATGTTGCCCTGGTGGCCGAGATGATGGGTGAGGCCGGGGCCCTCGACGTGTTCGTGCTGCCCCCCGCCGCCGGAGCCGGCCTCATCGACGCCCGGGAGAAGGCCTTCTGGGTGGCCAAGGCCAACAACGCGGATGACATCCTCGACGTCTGTGTCCCCCGAGCCTCCATCTCGGCTTACCTGGGCAAGGTGGCCGCGATCGCCAGCGCCTCCAGCTCGTGGATCGCCGGGTGCGGCCACGCCGGCGACGGCAACGTCCACCTCTCGGTGTTCCAGGCCGATCCCGAGGTCCGGCGCCAGGTGCTCCGCGACGTGTTCCAGGCCGGGATGGAGCTCGGCGGCGCCATCAGCGGCGAGCACGGCATCGGCACCGAGAAGCAGCACCTCTTCCTCGAGCTCACCGACCCGGTCCAGGTCGCGCTCATGCGCCGCATCAAGGCCGCGTTCGATCCCCACGGGATCCTCAACCCCGGCACCCTGCTCGACTGACCGACAGCCCCTGCACCATCTCCTCCGGAGGACCTCCATGAACGGCGCCCACGCGCTCATCCGCACCCTCGTCGCCTGCGACGTCGACGTGTGCTTCACCAACCCGGGCACCTCGGAGATGCACTTCGTGGCCGCCCTCGACGACGTCCCGGAGATGCGGGGCATCCTCGGCCTGTTCGAGGGCGTGGTCACCGGAGCGGCCGACGGCTACGCCCGCGTGGCCGGCAAGCCCGCGGCCACGCTGCTGCACCTCGGACCGGGCCTGGGCAACGGCTGGGCCAACCTCCACAACGCCCGCCGGGCCCACACCCCGGTGTTGAACATCGTGGGCGACCACGCCCTGCCCCACAAGGAGCTCGACGCCCCGCTCGAGAGCGACATCGAGGCCATCGCCGGGGCGGTGTCGGGCTGGATGCGGACCTCGGCGTCCAGCGAGGACGTGGCCCAGGACACGGCCGAGGCCGTACGGGCGGCCATGGGCCCGCCGGGGCAGGTCGCCACCCTCATCCTGCCGGCCGATGTGTCGTGGTCCGAGGCCCGGGGCCCGGCCGAGCCGACCACCGCCCCGACCCCGGTCGAGGTGGACGACGACGTGCTGGCCGGGGCTCGTGACGCGCTCCAGAGCGACGCGGCCGTGGCCGTGCTGGTCGGGGGTCGGGTGGTGGCCGACGAGCCCGGGCTGGTCGCCGCCGCCCGCGTTGGTGCGGCCACGGGGGCCACCGTGATGTGCGAGACGTTCCCGGCCCGCCTGGCCCGGGGCGAGGGCCTGCCGCCCATGGACCGCCTCGCCTACCTCTCCGAGTTCGCCCAGATGCAGCTGGCCGAGGTGGCCCACCTGATCGTGGTCGACGCCAAGGCCCCGGTGTCGTTCTTCGCCTACCCCGACAAGGCCAGCGTCCTCACCCCGGACGGCTGCCAGATCCATGACCTCGTCGGCGCCGGCGTCGATCCCGTCGCGGCCCTGGAGGCCCTGGCCGATGCCCTCGACGCCCCGGCCGACGTGGCCCGGGCCGAGGAGGCCCGACCGGCCGCCCCTTCCGGCGAGCTCACCGCCCAGACGATGGCCGAGGCCCTCGGTCACCTCTTGCCCGAGGGCGCCATCGTGGCCGACGAGGGCAACACCGGCGGCCTGTTCGTGCCCGGTGCCACCGCGGGGTGCCCGCGCCACGACTGGCTCACCCTCACCGGCGGGTCGATCGGCTTCGGGCTCCCGGTGGCCACCGGGGCCGCGGTCGCGGCGCCGGACCGAAAGGTGGTGTGCCTCGAGTCGGACGGCTCGGCCATGTACACGATCCAGGCGCTGTGGACCCAGGCCCGCGAGGGCCTCGACGTCACCACCATCATCTTGAACAACCGCTCCTACGCCATCTTGAACATGGAGCTGGAGCGGGTGGGCGCCACCGAGCCCGGGCCCACCGCCCTGTCGATGCTCGACCTGCGCCGGCCCGACATGGACTTCTGCGCCCTGGCCCAGGGCATGGGGGTCCCCGCCGAGCGGGCCACCGACGCCGAGGGCTTCACCGCGGCCCTGGAGCGAGCCCTGGCCCTCCCCGGCCCGGCCCTGGTCGAGGCCATCCTCCCCGCCACCCTCTGACCTCCCGCGGGCAGGACCGAGCCACCCTCTGGCATCGCCCTGACCGCCGCGGGCAGGAACTGAGCGGGCCACTGGTATCACCAGCGATACCATGGGTGCCATGGCCATGACCCTGCGATTGTCCGACGACGAGGCTGAGGCGCTGCGGAGGCTGGCGGAGCGGGAGGACCGCTCGATGCAAGAGATCGCCCGCGAGGCGATCCGGGAGCACGTCGGCCGGGCCAGCCGCGGCGAGCTGATCGATGCCGTCCTCGACGACGTGCTGGTCCGCTACGCAGACGCGCTCGATCGACTGGGGCGGTGATCTTCCTCACCGTCGAGGAGGTGCTGCACATCGCCACCCGGGTGTTGGGTACGGAGCCAGGCGTCCGTGATATCGGCCTCATCGAGTCTGCTGTTGCCCGCCCCGAGGCGTCGGTGTTCGGGGAGGACGCCTACCCCACCATCCACGAGAAGGCGGCCGCGCTCCTCCACTCGCTCGTGCAGAACCACGCCCTGGTCGATGGCAACAAGCGGCTCGGCTTGGCCGGTGTCGTCGCCTTCTACGGCATCAACGGCTGGCGGTTCGAGGCCACCAACGACGAGGCCTACGACCTGGTGATCGCCATCGCCACCGGGGAGCTCCGTGAGGTGGTCGACATCGCCGATCGACTCCGTCCGATGGTGTCCTCGCCCGATGGGCCCTAGCGATCGGGCTTCGGCTCCCGGGATGCAGATCCTGACGACCGAGTCGGCATCGACCGTCCTGCTCGCGGAGATCCGAGCACTGCTCGACGGCGCGTTCGACGGTGACTTCGCTGAGGCCGACTGGGAACACACCCTCGGCGGGGTGCACGTGCTGGTGCGCGACGGGGCCGAGGTCGTGGGCCACGCCGCGGCGGTGACACGTGCCTTCGATGTGGGTCCCCGCTCGATCCGGGTCGGCTACGTCGAGGGCGTGGCCACGTCGGCCCGCCGGCGCCACGAGGGCTTCGGGTCGAGGACCATGTCGGCCGTCGGTGACGTCGTCGCCTCTCGGTACGAGTTCGGAGCCCTCTCGACCGGCGCTCACGGCTTCTACGAGCAGCTGGGATGGGAGCGCTGGCGCGGGCCCACCTACGTGCGAGCCAAGGGCCGTCGGACCCGGACGCCCGACGAGGACGACGGGATCATGGTCCTGCGCCGCGCAGCGGGATCAGAGGTCGACCTCGCATCGCCGATCACCTGTGAGGAGCGCCCGGGTGACGACTGGTGACGCGTCAGATGCCCTGCTTGCGGGCCCGCAGCACCAGGGTCGGGGGCACCCAGGCCATGGGCTCCACCCAGTGCTCGTCGGCCACCTGGTCTCGCTGGGCGGGCGGCTCCAGCAGGTGGTCGACGCGGAAGTTGGCCCGGTTGAGCGAGGCGAACAGCTCGGAAGTGGTGCGCGGGATGTCGGTCACCCGGTCGCCGCCCCGGTCGACCACGTAGGTGGTGTCGTCGTGGTAGCGACGGCGCAGCACCGGCGGCGAGTCGGTGGGAGCCACCAGGCCCTTGCGGTCGGCCACGAACATGGTGAACACCGGGTGGGGCAGGGAGAACACCAGCGGGCACTCCTGCTTCAGCACCCGGTGGACCTGGCGGAAGACCCGGTCCAGGTCGGCGACCTCGGCCAGGGCGTAGGCCGAGTACACGATGTCGATGCCGTCGGCCCGGACGAAGGCCAGCTCGGCCGGGCCGGCCTGCTGGAGTTCCAGGCGGACGTCGGCCTCCTCGGCCGCCTGGCGGGCCAGCTCCAGCTGCTCCGCCGACGGGTCGACCGCGATGACCTTGGCCCCGGCCCGGGCGAAGGCCACCGAGGCGTTCCCGGCGCCGCACCCGAGGTCGAGGACCCGCTTGCCCTCGAGGTTGCCCAGCAGCCGCAGCTCGTCCTCGTCAGGGATGCCGGGCCCGTAGGTGGCGACCTCGGTGGAGCGGCCGCGCCCTTCGGGGGCGGCCGCGGTGTAGCGCGACCAGGCCGTCGGGGGTGGGCCGGAGGGGGCGTCGGACATGGTCCCGAGTCTCGCGACGGATCGGGCGACGGGCGCGGATGCCGGACACCCCCGTCCGCTCGGGCGGTGGGTCGGCGCGGGCTCGTGCCCGTCTCGCGGGTGTCGGCGCGCGCCCCGGGGACCACCGCTAGCCTCGCTTGCGTGTCCTTCCGCCCCGACGAGATGCGGGGCGCCCGGTCTGGTGGTCAGATCGACTACCGCCTGGCCCGGCGCCACCTGATCGCCGAGTTCCGTCGCGGCCGCCTGGCCCGCAACGAGGTGTGCGACGCGCACCCGGAGCTCCTCCGGGCCGCCCGCGAGGTGGGCGACGTCACCGGGATCGACTGCCCGATCTGCGAGGACCACAAGCTGGTCCTGGTCAGCTATGTGTTCGGCCCCCGGCTCCCGGCCTTCGGGCGCTGCATCACCAAGCGGTCCGAGATCGAGGCGTTCAACCGCCGGGCCGGCACCTACACCTGCTACGTGGTCGAGGTCTGCCCCGACTGCGGGTGGAACCACCTGGCTCGCACCTGGCCCCTGGGTCGGGGCGACGCCGCCCGCCGCACCGCCACCTGAGCCCCCGCCGCCGCGACAGGGGATCGGACCCGGGCCTCCGGTAGCGTTGGCGACCTCGCGGCTCTCGACCGTCGTCCCGTCGCGGGCCGACGCCCACCGTCGCCCGACGTCCTCACCCATGCGCACCCGACCGATCCCCGCCCACAACCTGAAGACCACCCGCTCCGGTGGGGTGAAGCGGCGCAACCTCTTCTGGCGGTGGCGTCGCCTCTTCTACCTCGTCGGGCTGGTCATGGTCACCGGCGTGGCCGGGGCCGGCTTCGTCGTCTCCCAGATCGAGGTGCCCTCCACCCCTGAGCCCGAGGCCCAGACCACCTTCGTCTGCACCTCCGAGGTCCGCGCCGGCCAGTGCAACGAAGAGCGGTCCGTGGCCTCGTTCCACGGGGAGGAGGACCGGGTCAACGTCGCGCTGGACGAGGTCCCCCAGGTGACCGTCAACGCGATCATCGCCGCCGAGGACCGCGACTTCTTCGAGCACGGCGGCGTCGACCCGGTCGGCATCACCCGGGCCGCGCTGTCCGACATCCGGGGCGGCTCGGCGTCGCGCCAGGGCGGCTCCACCATCACCCAGCAGTACGTGAAGAACGTCTACCTGAACAGCGATCGCACGCTCACCCGCAAGATCCGCGAGGCGGTCATCGCCATCAAGCTGGAGCAGGAGGTCTCCAAGGAGCAGATCCTGGAGAACTACCTCAACACCATCTACTTCGGTCGGGGTGCCTACGGCATCGGTGCCGCGGCGCGGGCGTACTTCAGCAAGGGCGTCAGCGAGCTCACGCTGCCGGAGTCGGCCCTGCTGGCCGGGCTCATCCGTTCGCCCCAGCGGGCCGAGCCCTACCAGTTCCCGGTGGAGGCCAAGCGGCGTCGTCGCACCGTGCTCGACGCCATGTTGGAGGAGGACATGATCTCCCAGGGGGAGCACGACCTCTCCGACGGGGGGCCCTTCGACGTGTACCACGACCTCGCCATCTGGAGCCCGAGCAACGGCGTCGACGTGGACCCCAGCGTCTCGGTGTTCGGGGCGGACTACTTCATCGAGTACGTCCGCAAGGAGGTGACCGACCGCTACGGCAGCGACGCCGTGTTCGGCGGGGGGCTGAGGATCTACACGACCCTCGACAAGGACCTCCAGCAGGACGCCTACGAGGCAGTGACCTCGACGCTCGACCAGGACGGCGACCCGTCGGGGTCTCTCGTCGCGATCGACGACACCGGTCAGGTGCGGGCCATGATGGGCGGACGGGACTACAGCGAGAACCCGCTGAACCTGGCCGTGCGGGGCGGGGGCGGCGATGGTCGTCAGGCCGGGTCCACGTTCAAGCCCTTCGCCCTGGCCGAGGCGGCCCACGCCGGCTACTCGTTGGAGTCCCGCATCCCGACGCCGTCGACCAAGACCTTCCCCGGCGCCGACAACGGGGAGGACTGGGAGGTGGAGGGCGGGTGCTGCGGCGGCAACAGCGACCTCATCGAGGCCACGGCGCGGTCGTCCAACACCGCCTACGCCCAGCTCATGTTGGACCTGGGTCCCGAGAAGGTGGCCGAGATGGCCCGCGACCTCGGAGTCCGGGCCGACCTGGGCGAGGCCGTGAACCCGTCGCTGGTGTTGGGCACGGCCAACCTGTCGGTGCTCGACATGGCCAGCGCCTACTCCACCTTCGCCAACCTGGGGACCCAGATCGAGCCTCGCGTCGTCACCCGCGTGGAGCGGGCCGACGGCACGCTCATCGAGGACTTCACCGCGGAGCGCACCCCGGTCCTGAGCACCGAGGAGGCGGCCGGGGTCACCTACGCCCTGGAGCAGGTCATCGACCACGGCACCGGCACCGCGGCGGCCCTCGACCGCCCGGCCGCCGGGAAGACCGGCACCACCCAGGAGAACCGCGACGCCTGGTTCGTCGGCTTCACCCCCAAGCTCACCGCTGCGGCCTGGATGGGCTACGTGGACAACCGGCCCATGGACGACGTGCGGGGCGGCCTGGTGCAGGGCGGTGACCTCCCGGCCCAGATGTGGCGGGCGTTCATGGAGCGGGCCACCGTGGGCACGGAGGTGGACGAGTTCGTCGAACCCGTCGACCTGTCCGAGGGCGAGGCCCTGGATCCGGACCTGGGCAAGGGGGCGAGCGGCTCCCCGGCCGCATCGGACTCGACCGGTGGCGTGATCGATGATGGCGCGACCGGTGGGGAGGGGACCGGGTCGACCGATGACGAGGGGACCGGGTCGACCGATGACGAGGGGACCGGGGACGACGCGACCAGCGGCGGCGCGGGTGACACCGACGACGGCGGTGACGGGGTGGGGCCCGACGGGATCAAGGGCACCGCGGACGACGACGGGGGGACCGCGCCCGGTCCCGACGGGATCTACGGCACCGACGACGACATCCTGACCGGCGGGTAGCCGGGCCCGACCTCAGCGGTCGCTGATCAGCTGGTGGGGGTAGTGCGTGCGACAGGCCGCGCACCACCGCTCGATGTCGCCCACCCGCACGTCGGGCTCCTCGCCCGGCGCGCCGGGGGTGACGTACAGGCGCTGCAGGGTGACCAGGTCGTCGGCCTCCGCGTCGCCACAGCTCTCGCAGATGCCGGAATCCATCGGCGACAGGGTAGGGCTGCTCCGGCGGCGTCCGCGCCCTGGGTTGGGCGAACGCTCCGGGGCTCGGTATCCTGAGGGGGACCGCTGGCAGCCACCAAGGCGCTGGACGGACAAGGAGGTAGCCCCATGGGCTCGACCGTTCCCGACGCTCGTCGTCGACCGCTGACCGCCCCCGCGATCCGTGACCGCAAGGTCCGCGACGGATCCGACCCGCTGGTCATGGTGACCGCCTACGACGCCCCCGGCGCCCGCATGGCCGATGCCGCCGGGGTCGACATGATCCTGGTGGGTGACTCCCTGGCCATGGTCGTGCTCGGCTACGACGACACCCTCCAGGTCACCATCGACGATATGGCCCACCACACAGCCGCGGTGGGGCGGGCCAAGCCCTCGGCCCTGGTGGTCGGCGACCTCCCCTGGATGAGCTACCACGTCGATCGGGCCGAGACGGTGCGCAATGCCGCCGCCCTGGTCCGGGCCGGCGCCGGCGCGGTGAAGCTGGAGGGCGGCCGCAAGCGCCTCCCAATGGTCGAGGCCATCGTCGACGCCGAGATCCCGGTTATGGGCCACCTCGGCCTCACCCCCCAGTCGGTGAAGGCCATGGGCGGCTTCAAGGTCCAGGGCCGGACCACCGAGGCCGCCGTCCAGCTGGTCTCGGCGGCCAAGGCCCTGGCCCACGCCGGCGCCTTCGCCCTGGTCCTCGAGGGCATCCCCGACGAGGTGGCCCGCCTGGTCACCGAGGCGGTCGACGTCCCCACCATCGGCATCGGTGCCGGTCCCCACTGCGACGGCCAGGTGCTGGTGTACCACGACGTCCTCGGCATCGAGGACCGCCTGGCCCCCAAGTTCGTCCGTCGCTACGCCTCGATCGGGGCCGAGTCCACCGATGCGCTGGGACGCTTCGCGGCCGACGTGCGCAGCGGCTCCTTCCCCGGCCCCGAGGAGAGCTACCACCTCTCTGCGGAGGTGGCCGAGACCCTCGGCCTCTACGGCGCCGAGGCCCGCTGACCGTCTGCTCCGTCCCGGGTCGACCCGAGCGGGCACGGCCCGCCCGGGCGAGGGGCTGGCCGTCGACCATCATGGCGCCCGTGCGCGTTCCCGCCGTCCTGATCGCCTGCCTGCTCCTGCTGAGCGCCTGCACCGACGACGGCAGCACGGCGACGGCGGAGACGACGACGCCGGCGGCCACCGGCTCGGCCGGGGCCACCTCCGACGCCGGCCTGCCGGAGGTCGACGGCCCCTTCGCCCCGGGCCGCACCCAGCTGCCCGGCTTCGGTGAGGTCCAGGTCCGGATCGTCGACGGCCCCGACGGGGAGCCCATCGTCCTTTGCGTCCTGCTGGCCGAGACGACCGAGCAGCGGGCCCGGGGGCTCATGGAGGTGACCGACCCCGACCTCGGTGGCTACGACGGGATGGTCTTCACCTACGACGAGGACCGCACCGGCGGCTTCTACATGAAGGACACGCTGCTGCCGCTGTCGATCGCGTACCTCGACGCGGAGGGCGCGGTGGTCGACGTCCGGGACATGGAGCCCTGCCCGCCCGACACCGAGACCTGCCCCACCTACCCGCCGTCGGGCCCATACCGCACCACCCTGGAGGTGACCCAGGGCGCCCTGGCCCCGCTCGGCCTGGAGCTCGGCTCCGACGCCCGCCTCCAGCTCGACGGGGCCTGCCTTCCCGCCACCTGACGGCCCGCGCGCCGGGTCACCGAGCCTCGCTGTCACACCCCCCTGCGACACTCGGGACATGAGTGCAGCGCCCGCCCGTCACCGGCCCCAACCCGCCGCCTCGCTGAGTGGTGCCTCCGTCCGGTACGGTCGCACGGTCCAATCGACCCTGCCCCGGACCGCCCGGGGCCCCGGTGCTCCCGGGTCCACAGGGAGGTCCTGACTCGCCATGCGAGCATATGAGCTGATGGTCATCTTCGACGGTGACCTCGACGAATCAACCGTCCAGGGTGGGATCAACCGCATCCACGCCCAGATCGAAGAGGCCGGCGGCCTCACGGCCTCCACCGACAAGTGGGGCACGCGCCGCTTCGCCTACGAGATCAACCACAAGAACGTCGGGTTCTACGTGGTGCTCGAGATCCTGGCTGAGCCGGGTGCCCTCGACCGCCTCGAGGGAACGCTGCGGCTCGCGGACGAGGTCGTCCGCCACAAGCTCATCCGGCTCCCCGACAAGGAGGCCGCCAAGCGCGGCCTCATCGGTGGGGCGGCTCCGGCTGAGGCCGGGGCCTGATCAAAGGACACTCCGATGGCAAACGACAACAACGTGACCGTCGCGGGCAACATCACCCGCGACCCTGAGCTCCGCTTCACCCCCAGCGGACAGGCTGTGGCCACCTTCGGCCTGGCCGTCAACCGCCGCTGGCAGAACCGCCAGACCAACGAGTGGGAGGAACAAGTCAGCTTCTTCGACATCAAGTGCTGGGCCCAGATGGCCGAGAACGTGACCGAGTCGCTCACCAAGGGCTCGCGGGTGGTCGTGTCCGGCCGCCTCGAGCAGCGCTCGTGGGAGACCGACAACGGCGACAAGCGCTCCAAGGTGGAGGTGGTGGCCGACGAGATCGCCCCCAGCCTCCGCTGGGCCACCGCCCAGATCACCCGCAACGAGCGCAGCGGCGGTGAGGGCGGCAGCTACGGCGGCGGTGGCGGCCGGCCCCGCAACGACGAAGGCAACCGAGGTGGGTCGTCGGGTGGGGCGCCCGCAGCCTCCAACACCGGCGGTGCCGGTGGCAACGACACGGATGAGGAGCCGTTCTGATGGCAGGAGACAAGCCCAAGCGGGGCAAGAACAAGGACAACGCCCGCCGCAGCAAGAAGAAGATCAGCGTCCTCAACACCGACAAGGTGTGGTACGTCGACTACAAGGACGTGAACCTCCTCAAGCGGTTCATGTCCGACCGGGCCAAGATCCGGGCTCGGCGGGTCACCGGCAACAGCGCCCAGCAGCAGAGCGACGTGGCCATGGCCATCAAGATCGCTCGCGAGATGGCGCTGCTGCCCTACGCCAACCGCGTCACCCAGCAGCGGGGCGGTGGCCGCGATCGCGGCGATCGCGGCGACCGTGGCCTCCGGCCCGACGGTCCCATGCCCAAGCCCTCGGCCCCGCCCCCCACCGGGGGTCCGGGCGAGGAGGGTGAGGCGCCCGAGGGCGCCACCGAGGCCCCGGCCGCTGAGGCTCCGGCCACCGAGGAGGTCGAGGCCTGATGCGCGTCGTCCTCCACGCCGATGTCGACGGCGTCGGCACCAAGGGTGAGGTGGTGGACGTGGCCGACGGCCACGCCCGCAACCTCCTGCTCCCCGCGGGCCAGGCCGTCAAGGCCACTCCCGGGGCCGAGGCCCAGGCCGAGGGCATGCGCCGCCGTCGGGCCAGCCGCGACGCGGGCGACCGGGCCGCAGCCGAGGACGTGGCCAAGACCCTCGTCCCGGCCACCATCGTCGTCACCGCCAAGTCCGGCACCGAGGGCCGCCTGTTCGGCTCGGTCGGCACCACCGAGGTGGCCGAGGCCATCGAGGCCCAGACCGGCATCGTCCTCGACAAGCGCAAGCTGGTCCTCGACGAGCCCGTCAAGGAGACGGGCGAGTTCCAGGTGACCGCCCGGCTCCACCCCAACGTCGAGTTCCCCGTCCGCTTCGAGGTCGTGGGGACCTGATGCCGCTCCGGTCCGACACCTCCGGGTGTCGGACCGGTCGTCGCCCCCACCCGGGGGCGGCGGCGGCGCGCCTCCGGTCCCGGGCAGGGAGCGCGCTCGTCCCCAGGCTCGGCGAGTTGTCCACCGGCCTTCCACAGGAAGATCGGGGTTACGTTCCACAGGCCCGATGGGGTTGGGTGGGGGAGGCGGGGGCCACGCCCCGCACGGGCCCGGGTGGGGCCCATCATCCACCGGTCGGGACGGCTTCGCCGGCCCGAGTCCGGACGACCGCGCGCCGACACCCCGGGCGCACCCCGATCCAGGTGATCGCACCCGTGACTGAGCACAGCGAGCGAACAAGAGGGCACCGCGGTGCCCTCGCCGGCCCCGGCGGCCGGCGCCGGGGTCCCATGGCCGGGGCGGGCTCGCGGTCGCGACACGAGACGAGGGCGCGCTGATGGCCGACGCGACGGTGTTCGACGACGAGCCGCCACCCGAGTACGACGACCGGCCCCGGCGCCGCGCCTCCTCGCGCGGGAACGGGGCCCGGGTGCCTCCCCACAACCTCGACGCCGAGCGGGCCCTGCTCGGCGCGCTGCTGCTGTCCCGCGATGCGGTGGCGGCCGCCGCGGAGGTCATCCCCGGCGCGGATGTCTTCTACCGGCCGGCCCACGCCCACATCTACGAGGCGGTCAGCGTCCTCACCGCCAAGGGCGAGGTGGCCGACCCGATCACCGTGGCCGACGAGCTGCGCCGGCGCGACCTGCTGGACGGGGCCGGGGGCACCGCCGCCCTGGTCGACCTGCAGGCCGACGCCCCAGGGACGGCCAACGCCGCCCATTACGCCCGCATCGTGCGGGACCACTCGCTCCTGCGCCGCCTCATCGGTGCGGCTGGGTCCATCTCCGAGACCGCCTACGGCGTGCCCGAGGACGTACGCAAGGTGGTCGACGAGGCCGAGTCGCTTGTGTTCGACATCGCCCGTCACGAGGGTGAGGGCAGCACCGCCCGCCTGACCGATCTGCTGGGCGACACCCTGACCCGGATCGAGGAGCTCCACGACCGGGGCTCGGAGATCACCGGCACACCCACCGGCTACCACGACCTCGACGAGATGACCGCCGGCCTCCAGCCTGGGGCGTTGGTCGTGGTGGGGGCCCGCCCGGCCATGGGCAAGACCGCGCTGGCCCTGGGCATGGCGGCCAACGCCGCCCTGCGGGGCGACTACGCCATCCTCCTGTTCTCCCTCGAGATGAGCAAGGTCGAGCTGGTGCAGCGGATCCTCTGCGCCGACGCCCGGGTCGACTCGACCAAGATCCGCAATGGCCGCCTGTCGGACCCGGACTGGAACGCCATCGCCGCCTCCATGGGCCGCCTGGGTGACGCCAAGATCTGGATCGACGACAACCCCAACGTCTCCATCATGGAGATCCGATCCAAGGCCCGGCGGCTCCGCAGCGAGATCGGCCAGCTGGACATGGTGGTGGTCGACTACATCCAGCTGATGACGGGCCGCACCAACGCCGAGAGCCGCCAGGTCGAGGTGGCCGAGATCTCCCGTGGCCTCAAGCTCCTGGCCCGCGAGCTCGAGTGCCCGGTGGTCGCCCTGGCCCAGCTCAACCGCGGCCTGGAGCAGCGGGCCGACAAGCGCCCCATGCTCTCCGACCTCAGAGAGTCGGGCTGCCTCACTTCCGGTACCCGGCTCCTGCGGGCCGACACCAACGCCGAGGTCACCCTGGGCGAGCTGCTCGAATCCGGCGCTCGCGACGTCCCCGTGTGGACCCTCGACGACCGGTTCCGGCTCGTCCCCTCCACCCTGACCCATGCGTTCCCGAGCGGCACCAAGCCAGTGGTGCGGATGCGCCTGGCCTCAGGCCGGGTCATCGAGGCCACCGAGAGCCATCTCTTCCGCACCCTGGACGGGTGGACCCCGCTCGGCGACCTGGCCGTCGGATCCCGCATCGCCGTGCCCCGCCAGATCGAGAGCCCCGAGCAGGTGCAGCCCGTCGACCCCGACGAGCTGGTCCTGCTGGCCCGTAGCGCCCAGAAGTTCGTCCCCGACGTCGTGCACGCGGCCCCGACGGACCAGGTCCGCACGTTCCTGCGCAACCTGTGGGCCACCGACGGCACCATCGGCGTGAACCGCACCGGGGAGGGCCCACGGGTCCGCCTCGTGT
Source organism: Acidimicrobiales bacterium (assembly GCA_038233335.1). GTDB lineage: Bacteria > Actinomycetota > Acidimicrobiia > Acidimicrobiales > Iamiaceae > Iamia. The sequence goes on from JBBSME010000004.1 coordinate 50,055, forward strand.
ACACGACCACCTCGCGCCGTCTGGCCGACGACGTCCAGCGGCTGCTGCTGCGCTGTGGGGTGCAGTCCCGCATCAGCGTGGTGCCCCAGGGCCGGCACCGTCCTGCGCACCACGTCCGGGTCGATGGCGTGGACCACCAGCGCCGCTTCCTCACCGACATCGGCATCCACGGCGAGCGGGGCACCGAGGTGGCCCCGGCGCTCACCGCCCTGGAAGGTGTCGTGGCCAACGCCAACGTCGACACCATCCCCTTCGAGGTCCGGCCCCAGGTGGTCGCGGCCATGGCCGAGGCCGGCATCACCCAGCGCCAGCTGGCCGCCCGTCTCGGCGAGCAGCACTGTGGGTCGTACCTGCTGGGGTCGGCGTCCCGGCCCCGGTCCATGCGTCGGGCCCGCCTGCTGTCGATCGCCGAGATCACCGAGGACAAGGACCTGGCCGACCTGGCCACCTCCGACGTGCTCTGGGACTCGGTCGTCGAGCTCGAGCCCCTGGGTGAGCACCCTGTCTATGACGCGACCGTCCTCGGGACCCACTGCTTCGTGGCCAACGGGATCGTGGCCCACAACTCGCTCGAGCAGGATGCGGACGTCGTGATGTTCCTGTACCGCGACGAGGTCTACGAGCCCACGCCGGAGAACGCCGGCCTGGCCGAGATCATCGTGGCCAAGCAGCGCAACGGGCCCACCGGCGTGGCCCACCTCAGCTTCCTCGGCCACCTCACCCGCTTCGAGTCGA
>JBBSME010000005.1:0-49595 GCA_038233335.1 Acidimicrobiales bacterium
AAGCCTCCGCCGCGACCCGGCCCTATCCGCGCAGGTCCTAGGGCCCTGCCCGTCAGGGGATCTCGTGGTCACCGGGCCAGAACTCGCGCAGGTGGGCGGCGAACTCGGCTCGCGACCCACCCTCGACCTCGAGGGCATCGAGGAGCCCTCCGACGAGCAGCCAGTAGAAGGGGCCGGCCGCCTCGGGGACAACGGACTGCCGGCCGGCGGCCTCGTTGATCTGCTTGGTCAACCGGAAGAAGGAATACACGAGGTACTCGACCACCTCGGGATCGGCCGAGGTGGACCAGGTGACGTCCTCGCTCCCCTGCTGGCCCAGATCCGCCCACTCGGCGAGGTATCCGTCGAAGGCCTGGGCCGCGTCGGACGGGACGTCGGCACCCGGACCCGCCGCGTGCAGCCGCTCGGATCCGAAGGCCGCGAACGCGGCCATGCTCTCCGCCTTCACCGGTCCGACCACGACCTCCACGGCCGCGACCCTAGGCCCCTCGACCTCGGCGTCGCGCCCAGCCCCATCAGGTGTCAGGCCGTGCCACCGGAGGTCACAGGGCCGTGGTCCCGACAGCGACCCCGGTGGCCGGTCGGCGTCACCACCACGGCGAGCCGGGTCCCACACCGGGGACAGAACCGGGGCGGGTCGAGGGCTCGATCGCAGCCTTCGCACTCCGGCGCGGCACGTCCGCAACCGGTGCAGTGCGCCGCGGCCTCGGCCACGGGCTCAGAGGGCGGCGCTGAGGGCGCCGATGGGCATGCGCAGGTCGTCGAGCATCTGGAGGTCCTCGTCGGGCGTGCGGCCCAGGGTGGTGAGGTAGTTGCCCACGATGAGGGCGTTGATGCCCGAGGTCATGCCCATGGCCTGCAGCTCGCGGAGGGTGACCTCACGCCCGCCGGCGTAGCGCAGGATCACCGACGGCAGGGCCAGGCGGAACACCGCGATCCAGCGGATTGCCTCCAGCGGCTCCACCGCCTGGCGGTCACCGAGAGGTGTGCCGGGGCGAGGGTTGAGGAAGTTGAGGGGCACCTCGCTGGGGTCGACCGACCGCAACGCCATCAGCAGCTCGATGCGCTGGTCGACGGTCTCGCCCATGCCCAGCAGGGCGCCGCAGCACAGCTCCATGCCGTGGTCGCGCACCAGCTGGCAGGTGGCCAGGCGCTCCTCGTAGTCGTGGGTGGTCACGACCTCCGGGAAGTAGGACTCCGCCGTCTCCAGGTTGTGGTTGTAGCGGTGGACGCCGCCCTCGGCCAGGCGCCGGGCCTGGTCCTTGGTGAGGATCCCGGCCGACACGGCCACGTTGAGCCCGGCCTCCTCCCGCACCAGGGGCACCAGCTCCAGGATCCGCTGCAGCGTCCGCTCGTCGGGGCCGCGCACGGCCAGCACGATGCAGAACTCGCTGGCGCCCAGCTCGGCGGTCTCGCGGGCGGCCGCCAGGACCTCCTCGGTGTCGAGGAAGGGGGTGGCCTTCACCGGCGTGTCGAACTGCGAGGACTGGCTGCAGAAGTGGCAGTCCTCGGGACAGCCACCGGTCTTGGCCGAGAGGATCCCCTCCACCTCGACCTCGGGCCCGCACCAGGCCAGGCGGACCTCGTGAGCCAGGGCGGCCAGCGACGGGACCGAGGCATCGGGCACGTGGGCCAGAGTGGTGACCTCGTCCTCGGTCAGCAGACGGCGCTCGTCCAGCAGGGCCACCTCGGCGGCGCGCAGGGCGGCCCGGGCCTCAGGACCCGAGAGGAGGGGACGGGACGACGGGGCCGGGCCCGGCTTGCGACCCAGGGCGACCGGCTGCAGCGTGGCGGACATGCGAGCGAGGTTAGGTCCGCGCCCCGGCCCCGCCGCGAAGCGACAGGTTCAGCTGCGGACGAGCTCCGCGATCTGGCGCATCTGGTGCGGTGCGCCGGCGACCAGGAGGGTGGTGATGCAGGTCTCCCGCCACCGGGTCAGGTCCTCGCGGATCTTGTCGGCCGGGCCGACCATGGCCACGTCCTCCACCAGGGCGAGGGGCACCGAGGCGATGGCCTCCTCCTTGCGACCGCCCAGGAACATGTCCTGGATGCGATCGACGTCGTCCTCGTAGCCCATGCGGCTGAACAGGTCGGCGTGGAAGTTGACCTCCCGGGCGCCCATCCCACCGATGTAGAAGCCCAGCGACATCCGCACCGCATCGGCCGCCTGCTCCACGTCGTCGTCGATGACCACCTGCACCAGGTTGGCCACCTCGAAGTCGTCGGCTCCCCGCCGCGCCCCAGGGCGGGTCCAACCCTCCTCCAGGCTGGTCCGGTAGAGCGGGTCGAGCCCGGGCGACATGAACATCGGCAGCCAGCCGTCGGCGATCTCCGCGGCCAGGGCCACGTTCTTGGGCCCCTCGGCGCCCAGGTAGATGGGCAGGTCGGCCCGGCGGGGGTGGGTGATGGACTTGAGCGGCTTGCCCAGGCCGGTGGTGTCGTCACCGGTGCGGGGCAGCTGGAAGTGGGCCCCGTCGAGGGTCACCGGCTCCTCGCGGGCCAGCACCTGGCGGACGACGTCGATGTACTCCCGGGTCCGGGCCAGGGGCTTCGGGTAGGGCTGGCCGTACCAGCCCTCCACCACCTGCGGGCCCGACGCGCCCAGGCCCAGGATGAACCGGCCCTCGGTGAGGTGGTCGAGGGTGAGGGCCGCCATGGCCGTGGCCACCGGGGTCCGCGCCGCCATCTGGCAGACCGCGGTGCCCAGCTGCAACCGGCTGGTCGCGGCGCCGTACCAGGCCAGCGGGGTGAAGCAGTCCGAGCCGTAGGCCTCGGCCGACCACACCGAGTCGAACCCGAGGTCCTCGGCCGCCGCGACCTGGTCGGCCACGCCGGTGGGCGGATCGGCGAACCAGTAGCCGAGCACCAGTCCGAGCTTGAGGTCGTCGGTCATGCGGGGACTCCAGGGTCGGGGGCCGGCCCGGGTACGGGTGGGCCTGGGGCGACGGTACCGCCCACCACTAGAGTGGAACACGTTCTAGTTTCACGTCGGAGATGATCGAGCACGCATGAGCGAGCGCTACCCCTTCCCCATCCCCTTCGGCTGGTTCCAGGTCTGTGAGCCCGACGAGGTCGCAGTCGAGACCACCAAGGCGCTCTACTACTTCGATCGGCACCTGGTGGCCTGGCGCGACGGCGACGACCACCTCCACGTCATGGACGCCTTCTGCCCGCACCTGGGCGCCCACCTGGGCCACGGCGGCACCGTCGAGGGCTGCGAGATCCAATGCCCGTTCCATGGCTGGCGCTTCGACGACGAGGGCACCAACGTCGACATCCCCTACTCGACCCGCACCAACCAGCGGGCCAAGATCCGCAGCTACCCCACCCAAGAGATCAACGGGAAGTCCCTCGTCTGGTTCCACCCAGACCCCGAGGTCGGCCCCCAGTGGGACGTGCCCGCGCTGGAAGAGCTGGAGAGCGGCGAGTTCTTCGGGCCGATCCGCACTCGGCACACGGTGATGGCCCACGCCCAGGAGCTGGGCGAGAACGCGGTCGACTCGGCCCACTTCCGCTACGTGCACAACACCGCCGAGGTGCCCGAGATCACCAGCTACGAGACCGACGGCCCCGTGGCCGACATGCGCTCGGTCCAGAAGTTCCCCACCCCCCGGGGCGTGATCGACGGCAAGATCGAGTCCATCGGCTACGGACCGGGCGTGTCGATCGTGCGCTTCAGCGGCATCATCGACACGCTGCTGGTCTCCTCCACCACCCCGATCGACGAGGGGACCAGCGAGACCCGCTTCGACTTCTACACGCGGTCCCTGGGTGACGCGGAGGTCACCTCCAACGTGGCCCAGGCCTTCGTGGACGAGGTCGACCGGCAGTTCCTGGAGGACATGCCGGTGTGGGAGCACAAGGCCCACCTGACCCGACCGGCCCTGGCCGACACCGACGGGCCGTTCATGGCCTTCCGGAGGTGGTACCAGCAGTTCTACGCCGAGGACGAGGGGGCCGCGCCCGAGCGCACCCTGTTTCCCCCGCCGTACTGGCCCGAGAAGATGGACGAATCCCCGGCCAAGTCCACCGCCTCGGCCCGCCACGGCGCCGACTGACGATCGTCCGACCTCCGAACCGGTCGGCGTTCGCGTTGCCCTGACCCCGAGAACACCGACCAGCACGAGGGGGGGTCGGGTGGGGGTGGCCGTCAGGGGACGTCGATGGTGACCTCCAGCGCTGCGCCCTCGGCGGTGAAGGCCGGGCCGGTCTCGGTGCCCACGTCCGCGGTGACGGTCTGGCGGCCCGCGCCGAAGGCGTCGGCCGCGGCCGACGCCGGCACCTCGATCACGCGGCTGGCCCCGGGGTCGAGCTCGCCCACCGGCAGACCCAGGGCCGCGCCGTCCTGATCGGTGATGACGAGCCGCACCGGATCGGAGCCACGGCTCCCGGGCCACATCGCGCCCGTGCCCGCATGGCGGACCCTGACCCGCAACGGGCTCCCGCCTAGATCCTCCCGCCCCTCCCCCCGCACCAGCTCGACCTCGAACACCCGGGCCGACGCCGGCAGAGGGCCCTCCGGGTAGAGCAGCCCGGCCTCGCCGAGGCGGTCAGCGACCGGGCCCGGGACCACCCACAGGGCCAGGTCGCCGCTGGGCAGGGTCGAGCTGAGCCGGCTCCCCGCTGGGAGGACCCCGGGGGTCGGTGCCGCCGCCTCCCTGGCGGAGGTGACGACCAGGTCGGCCGGGGGTTCCCCGCCGGGCGGGAAGGTCGTCATCCCCTCCTCGGCCAGCCCCCAGCCCATCGGGGTCAGGAACACCAGGGTCGACGGTTCGTCCAGGTAGGCGACGGGATCGCCGGCGGCCCGCTGGCGCACCCGGGTGATGTCAGCGTCGATCGACGACGGCTCGCGGCTGAGGGCGACGACCTCTCCCGCCCGCTCGACCCCGATGGCGGTGAAGGCGACCAGCACCGCGACGACCACGGCCAACCCGCGCTGGGGCCCGGGCCGTCCGGCGCGCGTCGCGGCCAGCACCGCCACCGTGGCCAGCGTCGGGATCACGACGGGCACCGTCGTCCACCAGCCGGTGGCCCAGGTGATCCCTGCCGCGCTGGATCCGGTCAGCACCTCGGGCGTCAGGCCCACGATGGCGGTGACCACCGCGGCCATCGCCACTGCGCCCACACCCACCGCGACCTCGATGGAGGTGTCCGCCACCCGACGCAGCAGCCGCGCCGCGCCCACCGCCACCAGGGGTGCCAGCACCACCTCCTGGTAGCGCCCGTTGGCCACCAGGTCGAGCAGCGGCCGCGACCCGAAGGCGGCGGGCGACCGCAGCTGGATGGCGGTGGCCAGCACCACCCCGACCCATCCCAGGAGGGCCACCGTGGCCACCAAGGGCTGCGGCTCGGTCCACAGGGCCCGGCCCCGACGCCGCACCCTCCACACCAGCCGCCCCATGCTCCCGACCCCGACCGCGGCCAGGCCGGCGGTGGCCACCGCCGCGTACCAGACCTGCCCCACGATCGAGCCCGACGCCCCTCCGGCGGTGGCTCCCAGGTCGTCGGTGGCTCCGGACAGCGGGCCGGGCGCGATCCGGTCCCACCGCAGGGCGACGTGGCGGTTCAAGGCGACCCCGACCACCAGCACCAGTGCCCCGAGGAGGAGGTTCAGGGCGTCGGCGGTACGGGGACCGAGGGGCCCACCGGTGGCCGGGCCCGGGGCCGATGGCGCGGGCCGGACCAGCCGGGCCACCAGGACCAGCGCCCCGAGCGCGACCACGGGGAGGAACCGGGCGTGCACCAGCCACAGGGTGGCCACGGTGGGCCCGAACCAGATCCGACCGACCAGCCGCCCGGACCCGGCCAAGGCGGCCAGCGCGACCAGGGCCACCGGCCAGAGGAGAGCGGCCAGGGCGTCGGGCCAGACGATGACGGCCGCGACCCAGAGACCGGGGATGGCGGCCGCCAGGGTCGCGGCGAGGACGCGACGCTCGAGGTCGAGGTGCACCAGCCGACCCAGCAAGATCACGAGGACGGGCACCATGGCTGCGAGGAGGACGACGTCCACCACCCGGGCGGCGGTCTGGAGCCGGGCCGGGTCCCCGATGAAGGCGGCGAGGGGGCTGAGAACGAGGGGCTGGCCCGCCGGGTAGAAGGGGGCGAAGCCCATGGGAGGCGCAGGCTGGCCCCGCCCCAGGAGCCAGGCGTCGCCGAGGAAGCCGATCTCGTCGGGCAGCACCGTCAGCCGCTCGGCCCGCAGGGCCAGCACCAGTCGAGCCAGACCCAGCGCCAGCGTGGCCACCGCCCCGAGGACCAGCCCCCGCGCCGCGGCCGGACGCGACAGACGACCCATCTTGCGACGCTAGGCCCCGAGGGCGCCGTCACCAGAGCACCGCACGAAGTGGTCCCGATCTTGGTCGTCCTGGCGACAGGTCGTCCTGGCGACCATCTTCGGGACCAGTTCGATCGGGTTCGGCCGACGGTCCTCGTCGGTGAGGGACCTACGCCCCGGGGATCTGGGTGAGGACGCTGGCGTCGCCGGCCAGGTGGCCGCCGTCGACCACGTACTCCGAGCCGGTGACGTAACCGGCCTCGTCGGAGGCCAGGAACAGCACCACCGGGGCCACGTCGTCCACCGTGCCCTGCCGCTTGATGGGGAGGTTCTGGTAGAAGGCCGCGGTCTCGTTGTTGCCGCCCTCGAAGCGGGTCATGGGCGTGTCGATGCCGCCGGGGTGGACGGTGTTGACCCGGATGTTGCGCCGACCCAGCTCGATGGCCGACGAGCGCGACAAACCCCGGAGGGCCCACTTGCTGGTCGAGTAGGCCGACAGGTATGGCAGCCCCTCCATCCCGCCGTTGGACGAGATGTTGATGATGGAGCCGTGGCCAGAGCGGGCCAGCGACGGGGTGGCGCACTTGATCCCCAGGAAGGCGCCCATCACGTTCACGTCGAGCACGGTGCGGAACCGCTCGGTGTCGTAGCGCTCGACGGCGTTGAAGTCGAGGATTCCCGCGTTGTTGACCAGCGTCGTGATCGGGCCCCAGGCCTCCTCGGTCTCGGCCACGACCGTGGTCCATGCCTCCTCGCTGGTGACGTCGAGGGTGGCGGCCCGGGCCGCATCGCCGATGTCGGCTGCCACCGCGGCGGCCTCATCGGCCAGGACGTCGGCCACCACGACCTTGGCCCCCTCGGCCGCGAACAGGCGGGCCTCGGCCTCACCCTGGCCCCGGGCCGCGCCGGTGATGATGGCCACCTTGCCGTCGAGTCGTCCCACGGTCCTGTCCTTTCGTGCCCTGCCGGGCGGTCAGAGGTTCGGGAGCTCAGGGCTTCTCGGAGCCGACGACCCACATGGCGAAGAACTGCGAGCCGCCGCCGTAGGCGTGGCCCACCGCCCGGCGGGCCCCGTCGATCTGGTGGTCGCCGGCCTGGCCCCGGACCTGCATGGCGGCCTCGCCGAAGCGGAGCATCCCGGAGGCGCCGATGGGGTTGGAGCAGAGCACGCCCCCGGACATGTTCACCGGCAGGTCGCCGTCCATGGCGGTGGCGCCCTCCTCGACCATCTTCCAGCCCTCGCCGGGAGCGGCGAAGCCGAGGTTCTCCAGCCACATGGGCTCGAACCAGCTGAACGGGACGTACATCTCGACGCAGTCGACGTCCTTGCGAGGGTCGGTGATGCCGGCCTGACGGTAGACGTCGGCCGCGCACAGAGCACCGCCCAGGGGGAGGACGGTGTCGCGCTCGGCCGACAGGGTGGGCTCGGAGCGCATGGCCGTGCCCTGGATCCAGGCCGGCTGGCGACCCTCGGCGGTGGCGTCGTCGGCCACCGACTCGCTGCCCAGCACCACCGCGCAGGCGCCGTCGCTGGACGGGCAGGTCTCGGCGTAGCGGATCGGGTCCCACAGCATCATCGACTCCTGGATGGACTCGAAGCTGATGTCGGGCTCGTGCAGGTGGGCGTAGGGGTTCTTGCAGCCGTTCTGGCGGTCCTTCAGCGCGACGAGCGTGCCGATGTGGTCCGGCGCGCCGGAGCGGCGCATGTAGCTGCGGATGTGGGGAGCGAAGTAGCCGCCGGCACCGGCGTGGAGCGGCGGCGTGAACGGGATGGGCAGCGAGAGGGCCCACATGGCCTCGCTCTCGGACTGCTTCTCGAAGGCCACGGCCAGCACCTTGTCGTGGATGCCGCCCTGCACCAGCTGGCTGGCCACCAGGGCGGTGGACCCGCCGACCGAACCCGCGGTGTGGACCCGGAGCAGCGGCTTGCCGGTGGCGCCCAGGGCGTCGGCCAGCAGCAGCTCGGGCATCATCACGCCCTCGAAGAAGTCGGGGGCCTTGCCCACCACCACCGCGTCGATGTCGGTCCAGGTCATCTGGGCGTCGTCGAGGGCCCGCTGGGCCGCCTCCCGGACGAGGCCGACCATGGAGACATCGCCCCGGGTGGCCTCGTGCTTGGTCTGGCCGATCCCGACGACCGCAACCCGCTCCTTGCCCATCAGCCCGCTCCCCCGTTCTCGCGACGATTGGTACACGAAAACGTGTACCAATCTTCGCGGGAAGCCGTGTTCCTTCTGCCGGCGGGGGCCATCAGCTCTCCCCTTCCATGACGCAGACCAGGTTCTGTTGCAAGCAGGGGCCGCTGGTGGCGTGGGCCACACCCCGATCAGCGGTGCCGGCCGAGATCCGGTTGGCCACCTCGCCGATGCGGATCAACCCCGCGGTCATCATCGGGTTGGCGGACAGGGCGCCGCCGGAGGGGTTGATCAGGGCGTCGTCGGCGAGGCCGAGGGCGTCGCGCAGGATGATCTCCTGGTGGGTGAAGGGGGCGTGCAGCTCGGCCACATCGACCGGGCCGTCGGCCACGCCCGCCTTCTGCCCGGCGATCCGGGTCGACTCGCTCACGCTGAGGTCGCGGTGGCCCAGGTGGATGGGCTCGATGCGGTGGTCGATGCCCCGGATCCAGGCCGGACGGTCCACCCTCTCCCGGGCCACGTCGCCGGCCGCCAGCACGATGGCGGCGGCCCCGTCGGTGATGGGCGGGCAGTCGCTGCGGTGCAGCGGGGCGACCAGGTGGTCCTCGGCCAGCACGTCGGCCGCGGGCCGGTCCCAGGCCAGCTGGGCGTTGGGGTTGTCGAGGGCGGCCTTGCGGCTGCGGGCCGCCACCTTGGCCATCCTCTCCTCGGTCACCGTCCCGGCCTCCAGGGCGGCCCGGGCCTGGAGGGCAGCCATGCTGATGGCGTCGGGCCAGAGGGGGCCGACGGTGATGGGATCCAGCTGGCGGGTGAGGACCATGGGCAGGTCGCCGGGGCTCGACTTGGCGTAGCTGTAGATGAGGGCGGTGTCGATCTCGCCCATCTGGAGCTTGACCCAGGCCTCGTAGAGGGCCCAGGCCCCATCCATCTCGACGTGGCTCTCCTGGATCGGGGGCCAGGGGCCGACCGCGTCCAGCGTCGACACGAAGCTGAACCCGACGCCGGCCAGGTAGTCGGTGGAGCCCGAGCAGGTGAACCCGATGTCGTCGATGGTCATGTCGACCTGGCTGAGCGCGGTGTGCACCGCCGGCATCAGCATCTCGACCTCGTTGAGCTCCTGGACCCGGCGCCGGGCCTTGGTCTGACCGACGGAGATGACTGCGACATCTCTCACGACGCACCTCCTTCGCCGGTGCGGGGGTTCCGGACCAGCGCCACGGTGGGGGCCACCCCGTCAACCCAGGAGCCCAGGCCGGTGCCGTGGTCCTCGCCGGGGATGCGCACGTCGGGGTCGTCGGGCTCGCCGTTGGGCTTGAACCACTTGATCGACTCGAGGGTCGGCTCGATGTCGGCGTCGTCGCGCCACACCGCCTCGACCCGCATGCCGATGTGGACCTCGTCGACCGGCACCTCCTGGATGAGGTGCATGATCGAGAGGTCGGCACCGTCGAGGAGGATGAGGGCGCTGACGTAGGGGATCTCCATCACCGAGCCGTAGAACTGGAGGTTCACCACGCAGAAGGAGGTGACGGTGCCCACCTGGGCCACCTCGACCTCCTCGGGGGTGGGCTGGCCCAGCTCCGGGTCGGCGCCACGGGGCGGGACGTAGACCTTCCCGCCCCGCGCCCGCTGGCCCACGATCTTCTTCTGGGTGATGTTGTTGAGGAACCGGGTGGTGGCGTCGCCGGCCACGAACTCGTAGTCGAGCTGGGCGGGGGTGCGGACGCTGCGCACCGGGTCGACGTCGCGCAGCGACGCGGGCAGGGTGACCTCGGCCATCAGGCACTCTCCTCGGGGACGATGCAGGCGATGTCGTTGATGTGGCCCTCGCGCTCGTCGACCCAGGAGGGCACGACCCGGAGGCCGGTGCTCATGAGGTCCGGGCGGGCCACGTCGACCACGTGCAGGAGCGGGGTGTCGGCTCCGTCGAGGGTGATCTGGGCCCAGGCGAACGGATGGTCGAGGGGGTGCTTCTCGTGGGGCTCGGCCACGAAGGCCCAGTTGACCACCGTCCCAACCGGGCCGACCTCGACCATCTCGGTGAGATCCTCGCCGGTGGTGGGGTCGTACTCCACCGGCGGGCAGATGACCCGGCTGTCGGTGGCCTTGATCCCCACCAGGACCTGCTCACGCAGGCCGGTGAGGAAGGCTCCGAGGACGGGCCCGGTGGTGCGGGTGAAGGGGTACTCGATGACGAGCGGAGCGCTCAGCACCTCGTCCGTGTCGGGTTGCGGCGTCACGGTCGCAGACTAGAACACGTTCCAGTTGGTCATCGCCATCACTCGCTCGCTTGCGCTCGCTCCGTTCCGGCGAGCTGGTCGTGCTCGCTCCGCTCACCGGTGAGATCCGGCGGGAGACGGCTCGTCCCTCGCCGCCATCCTCGCCTCTGCGGGGGGAGACCCCCCGCACCCCCCAGCGGCTGCGCCGGGCCGCAAGCCATCGGCAGTGTGGCGACTGCGGATGCCCGATCGCGCCGCGAGCCTCGGGTGGAAGGCCTCCGGCCGAGGTTCGGCTAGTCCAGCGGCGAGCCCCGGCGAGGGCAGGGGGGTGCGGGGTCATTGGATCGCGGTGCCGTCGGGGCGGTGCACGTGGCAGGTGCCGGTCGCGTCGCGGTGGACGGTGAAGCCGTGCTCCTTGAACCGGTTGTGCCTCCCGCATGCGGGTGCCCCGTCGCCGGGGTTGGTACTGCCGCCGAGACGGGTGCCGCCCCGGTCGTCCCATGGTCTGAGGTGGTCGGTCTGGCACTCGGTGACCGGGACGTGGCATCCGGGCCAGTAGCAGTGGGTGGCGGAGAGGCGGACGGCGAGCTGGGCGGCCCCGGTGAACAGCCTCCGCTTGCGCCCGAGATCGATCACCACGCTGTCGGCGCCGACCACGACCCGTCGGATGTGGCCGTTGAGCGCTTGGGCCACTGCTTCGGTGGGGTCGACGTGGTTGCCGTTCAGGGTGGAGCACCGGTACGAGCGGGTCGGGAACACGGAGAACGCGGGTCCGACGTCGGGGGCCTGGGCGCCGGCCATGGCCGCAACGGTGCGGCCGAAGGTCTCCTGGTCGACCACGATGTCGGTGACGATCTGCGATCCACCGGAGGCGGCGCGGGCATCGGCTGCCCGCTGGCAGATGCGGGCGAAGGCGTCGAAGCGGCGCTGGCCGTCGGTGCGGGCCAGGTCCGCCGCGGTGGCGGTCTGGCCGTGCCCGGCGCGGGCCGCGGCCCAGTCGGCCTCGGTCTCGGCCCGGAGGAAGGCCCGGAAGATGGAGTCGACCTCGGCGCCCTGGAGTGACCCGCAGCCCCCGGCGAAGGCCCACGCCCCGTTGAAGTCCTGCACGCCCTTGAAGTCGCGGGTCTGGTGATCGCGCTCGGCCCGGTCGCGGGTGCCGTCCTCGTCCATGAGCCGCACCCACTCCGCCACCATCCGGTCGAAGGTGAGGTAGGGCTGGGCTTCGGCCTGGGCCACGAAGGACGCCTCGTTGGCCACCACCGCATCGGCCACCCGCGAGTTGGCGTGAGCCAGAGCGATGCGATCGACCTGCGACGCCCCGATGCGCCCGGCCCGCAGGGCCGCGGCCACCAGGGGCAGGTCCCGGAGGGCCCGCGCTGCCCTCGCCCGCCGGGCCGCCTCGGGGTTCGAGAGCTTGGCGGTGTGGCGGACCATCACCTTGGCCGAGGCGTGGCCGTCGACCCGGTGCAGGCCAGCCCGGTCGATCTGGGCCAGCAGCTCGACCTGGGCGGAGCCGAGGCGCCGGGCCTGGACCTCGAGCCCGGTGATCAGCCGCCGGCTCGCCCGGGCAACGCGTTTGGCCCCCACTTCGGTCGGGTCTCGGTCGGGCGGCCGAGGGGGCACGAGCTCCGGTCGGTCCCGACGGAGACGCCATCGCCAACATCGGACGGAACCACGCCGCCCTCATCTGGTCGGTGGCCGACCTGCTGCGGGGGGGACTACAAGCAGTCCGAGTACGGGCGGGCGATCCTGCCGTTCAGGTGCGCCTTTGCGGTACAGCACGGAGCGTGACGACGGCCCGCGACCACCCACCACGGCGTTCGAGGCCAGGTGACGCGGTCAGGTCGTCGGGGGGTGGCCGTAGGTGGCGAAGGGGTTCAGCACCTGACGGCCCCAGAGGGCGTCGCGCTCCGATGTGGTGAGACGGGCCACGTCGGCGGCGTCGGACCACTGGTCGTGGATCACCTGCTGCTGGCGGTCGACGATGGCCCGGGCCTCGGTCTCGTCGAGCTCGTAGGTGGCAGCCGCGGCGATGCACGTGCCCACCTGAGCCATGCGGCCGGCGCCGGGACCGATCTCCATGGCCTGGGCGGCCTCGCCACCGGCGCGGGCTTGGGGGCAGATGTCGTAGGCGGGGGTGAGGGTGAGGCGATCGCCGTTCCAGAACGCAGCGTGGTTGCGGGCGTGGTCGTCGGTGTTGCCGACGAGGACGTTGAACACGATGCGGCCGAACAGCTCGCGCAGGGTCTCGGCCCTGCGGGTGAACCGGCCGCGGATCACATCGGCCAGCTCGTGGTAGGTGGCGTAGCGGCCGTTCATCTCGGACAGGCCGAGGATGGTCAAGGCGGACACGAGCTGGTGCCGGCGGCCGCCGGGGCCGCGATCGAAGCGATCGACGAGGAGCACGTCGCGGCCGTTGACCTCGATGAGCTCGGTGGCGGCGACGGTGAGGCCGACGCGGCGAGCGAGGTCCATGGCGACAGCCTCGGCCTTCATCACCGGGTAGGGGTCGGTGGGGGCGGAGAACTTGGCGATCAGCTGGCGGTCACCGTCGACGAGGTGGGCCTTGGGTCGTGCGCCACCGATCGACGAGCCCGCGTCCAGCGCCTCGCGCAGGTCGTCGTCGATGGGGGCGCCGGACTCGAGGGCGTCGGCGGCCTGCAGCATGTCGTCAAGCTCAGCGGTGTGGGTGCGGGCGACGTACTCCGTCGGCGACGACTGGAAGTCGAGGGCGCCGGTGCGGTTCGAGCCGGACTCCAACAGGTACGTGAGCAGGGGAAGCTCTCCGGTGTCGCGGTCGCGGATGTCGCGCGCCCCGAGGCGGCGCAGGATCACCCGCTGGCCCCACGAATCCGGCCCGGCGTCTCGGATCACCCCGTGGACATCCAGGCCCACCGCCGGCTCTTGACGGCCGCGCACCACCGGGAGCTCAGGCAGGTACAGCGCCGGCGCGCCGCGGGCCACGTACGACTGGGTGTAGGCGAACGTCAGGGCCGGCTCGGCCCCGCCGCGGCCACGGGCTTCGAGCAGCCCGGCGACCACGGGATCGGTGGCGCCGGGAAGCCAGGTCCACACGTAGGCCTTCTCGACCGGCCCCGCGACACCGGCTGGCGTCACCGGTTCAGAAGTCATCGTCGAGGTCCCGGTCGTGGACGGGCGCCCCCCGCGCCGGCAGCACCGCGACCCTGTCCTCGAGCCGGTCGGCGAGCGCGCCCAGCCCCGCGGCGTCGACGCCGAACAGGGGGACGCCGACGAGGACAGCGACCTCGAACGCGGTGCCGAGACGGACCGTCGGGTCACCGCGTTCGACCTTGCGCAAGGTCGGCACCGAGATGTTCGCCTGCTCCGCGACGCGCGCTGCGGTCCAACGCCGGCGGCGGCGGGCCGCGGTGACCTGGGCGCCGAGCGCTCGGGCGGCAGCACGGGCCGGCGGGGTGAGCATGCTTGCAGCCTCCCTCGTTGGGTGTACGAGTGAAATCATACTCGCGGTAGATAGAGCTATCGCAAATTTTCTTTCACTCTCTTGGGCACCGTCTGGGTCGAACTCGTAGCACGACCGGGAGCCGAGCGCGACCGGATCATCGCCCGGCGTCGGAGCTCTCCTCCCAGACCCTGAGGGCGGTGTGGCGGGCCAGGGAGGTGAAGTCGACGTCGGCGTGGTGCACCGGGGCATCGGCCCTGATGGCGACCGCGGCGATGAGGCAGTCGATCAGCTTGCGGACCGTCTCACCCGAGTTCGCCGTCCCAGCCCGAGCCCCGCAAGGACCGGGCATCGTCGAGGTCGAGCGGTTCGCCGGCCAGTCGGCGCAGGGCCAGGTTCACCGCCTCCCGCTTCGTCGACAGGGCGAAGCGCGGTAGGTTCGCGACCCGTGGGCAACGGTGCGGTCGCACGAGGCTGGCCCCTCCTGGGCCGCGACGAGGAGCTCCACCTCCTCGACGTCGAGGCCGCGACCCGCCCGGTGGTCGTCGCCGGGCCGCCGGGGGTCGGCAAGTCCCGGCTCGTCGCCGACTGGTCGGCCTCGCTCACCGGCGAGGTCGTCCACGCCATCGCCACCCGGGCCAGCGCGTCGGTCCCCTTCGGGGCCTTCGCGCCGTGGGTGCCGGCGGGGCTGGCGGCGGCGGACGACCGCCTCGGCACCCTGCGGGCCCTCGCCGACCACCTGCTCGAGCGCAGCCCCCGCGCCGTGGTGGTCGACGACGCGCACCAGCTCGACGAGGGGTCGGCCGCCCTCGTCCTCCACCTGGCTCGACACGCGCAGGCCCCCGTCGTGGCCACCGTGCGGTCCGGGACCGAGTGCCCCGACCCCATCACGGCCCTGTGGAAGGACGGCATCGGCACCCGCATCGACCTGCGGCCGCTCTCCGAGCGCGAGACCACGACGCTCCTCTCGCTCCGCCTCGGCGGCCGCGTGCACGCCGCCACCGAGCAGCGCCTGTGGAAGGTGTCGGCGGGCAACCCGATGTACCTGCGGGAGGTCACCGAGGCCGCGGTCGAGCAGGGCCTGCTCGCCGAGCGGGACGGGGCCTGGTGCCTGTCGGACACCCCGGCCGGCACGCCCCGCCTCGTCGACCTGGTGGAGGCCCGCATCGGGCGCATCAGCGAGGTGGACCGGGCCGCCCTGGAGCTGGTGGCCCTCGGCGAACCGCTGCCTTCGGCGGTGGTGGGCGACCTCGTCCCGGCCCGCCGGCTGGCCCGCTTGGCGGCCGCTGGCCTGCTGACCATGACGAACCGGGGCGACGTCGAGGTCGTGGGACTCTGCCATCCCCTCTACGGCGAGGTACTGAGGTCGACGACGTCACCCCTGGTCGCCCGCGAGCACCATCGGGCCCTGGCCGGTGCCATGGTGGCCCGGGGCGAGGAGCACGCCGACCCGCTGAGGGTGGCGCAGTGGATGGGGGAGGGGGAGGATCCGCCTTCGGCCGAGCTGCTCGTCGCGGCGTCGACCCGGGCCATGGTGCTCCAGGACTACGGCCTCGCGACCCGCCTGGCCGCCGCGGCCGCCGACGCCGGTGGCGGGGTCGACGCGGTGCTGGCGCAGATCCGTGCCCTCCGGCTCGACGGGCACCCCGCGGCCCTCGTGCCGCTCCTGGCCGAGGCCGACCGGCGGGTCACGGCACCCTCGGAGAGGGCCGCCGTGGCCGAGGTCCGCGCCATGGGGGCCTTCTGGCAGGACCAGGACGGGGTGACGTGGGCACCGGTCGTCGACGAGGCGCTGGACCAGCTTCCCCCCGGGAACCGGGGCCCGGTGGCGATCACCGGCGCGAGCCTCGGTGTCATGGCGCTGGACCTGGGCCGGGCCGCTCGCCTCGTCGATCAGGTGGTCGACGACACCGATCGCGGCACGGTGCTGAACGCCCTCACCCTGGAGGGCTGGGTGGCGACCCTGCAGGGCCGCCCTTCGGCCCTGCTGAGCGGCTTCGACGAGCGGCTGCCGGAGGTCCTGGATCGGATGGCCGACGACCCGCTGCTCGCGGCCTTCGCCGCCACCGGCTACGCGCTGGCGATGGAGCTCGTCGGCCGGCGGGAGGAAGCCGAGCGCCTGCTCCTGCCGCTGGTGGCCGGCGACCTCGGCTCACGGGTCAGCGACGAGCTCCTGTACCTGGCCCTGCCGACGCTCCTCGTCGGACAGCTCGCCCTGGCCGGCGGACAGGTCCGCTCGGCGGCGACCCGGGCCCGGCGGGCGTTGGAGCTCATGGGCGAGGACCGGCCCTACGTGTACGGCCGGCCCGTGGTCGCCGCCGGCATCGCCTCCGCAGCCTCGGCCCAGGCCGGAGACCCGGCCGCGGCTGCCGAGGTGCTGGACCGGATCGAGGGACGCGACGACGTGTGGGTCCCGGAGGCGCGGGTGGCGCTGGACCGAGGTCGGGCGTGGACCTCGGCGGCCCGGGGCGAGCTCGGCGCCGCCCGCGCCCTGGCCACGGCCACCGCCGAAGGATTGGCCGGCACGGGGGCCCACGGCCTCGAGGTGCTGGTCCTGCTCGATGCCGTTCGCTTCGGCGCCGCCGCTGATGTGGCGCCCCGGCTCGAGGAGCTGGAGCACTGCGTCGAGGGTCCGATCGTCGTGGCCACGACCCAGCTGGCGCGGGGCCTAGACGACGGCGACGGCCACGGCCTCGACGCCGCCTCCTCCGCCCTCGAGGACCTCGGTCTCCTCCTGCCTGCGGCGGAGGCGGCCACGCAGGCGGCCGGGGCCCACTCCGTCGCAGGGCTGGCCAGGGCCGCGGCCGCCGCCCGCCGCCGGGCGGGAGAGCTGCTGGCTGGGTGCGAGGGCGCCTCCACACCGCTTCTGGCCGGCGCGGCCGACCACGACGTCGCTCGGCTGCTGACCGACCGGGAGAGGGAGGTGGCCCTGATGGTGGCGGCGGGTCGGAGCAACCGCGAGGTGGCGGGTGCGCTGGGGGTGTCGCTGCGCACCGTCAACAGCCACCTGAACCACGCCTACGTCAAGCTGGGCACGAGCGACCGCTCCGAGCTGGCCCGTCTCATCGCCCCGCCCGTGGCCGCCGGGGGGCCGTCGCCCGGGGGGTGACCGCTGCGACCATCGGGTCCTCGTACGACCGGTCTCGGTAGGGGGTGCCGATGCGGTCGCCCCCGGACCGTGGTCTCCTCGGACCTCGACGTCCAACGAGATGCAGGAGACCCCCATGATCCCCACCCCCCGCGCCCTCGGGCGCACCGTGATCGCCCTCGTGCTGGCGGCAGGCCTCCTGCTCAGCGCCTGCGGCGACGACGATGACGAGGCCACGACAACGACCACCGAGTCGTCCGACGAGACCGCCGGGGGAGGCACCGAGCCCACCGGCGACGAGGGCGGCGACGGCGAGGTGGTCGAGATCGACTTGGTCGACTACGCCTTCGAGGACCTGCCCGAGTCGGTCCCGGCCGGCACCCGGCTGACGGTGACGAACTCGTCGGAGGGCGAGCTCCACGAGCTTGTGGCCCTCCCTATCCCCGAGGGCGAGGACCGCTCCGTCGACGAGCTGGCCCAGCTGCCCGAGGAGGAGCTCGAGACCCTCTTCACTGCTCCGCCGGCGACGGTGCTCCTGGCCGAGCCCGGCGGCGAACAGATCGATGCCGTCGGAGACGGCACCCTCAGCGAGCCCGGACGCTACGCCATCGTCTGCTTCATCCCGACCGGCGTGGACCCGGCCGAGTACCTCGCCGCCGCGGAGGCGTCCGGGGAGGGCCCTCCGGAGATCCCCGATGCCGGCCCTCCACACTTCGTGCAGGGCATGCACGGCGAGATCACCGTGACCTGACGGGCCTCCCCCTACGCGGCCGGCCGCCATCGGACGGCCGGCCGCGACCGCGCCCCGGAGCCATGGGCGCCGTCCATCGGCATCGGCGTCGACGACGTGGAGGCCTACGGACCACCGAGCAGAGAGCCAGGGACGACTCCGTCCGTCGCGTCGGCCAGGGCCCGCTCCAGCTTGGCCGTGGCCACCCGCAGCAACGGGAGCACGGCCTCCAGGGGCACCCCGGTCTGGGCGGCGAGGTCGGCGACGGGCGCGCCGGCCAAAGCGGCCCTCAGCAGCGCCAGGTGGTCGCGGGGCAGTGACTCGATCACCGCTCTGAAATCGGGGGCGGGCGGGCTCACCTCCCACACGCCACCACGCATGCGGCCTTGGCGCATCGGCAGGGGCTACCGAGCCTCGGTCGGGGGTGAGGATCAGCACGCTCTCGGCCACCTGGCGGCGCGCGTACCCAAGGTGGGGCTCAACCCGGGATAGCGCTGAAGATGTCATCTCCAGACCTCCCCCGCCCTCGATGCCCGTGGCCTGGGCCGAGACCCCGACGTAGGCGTCGCCCTGCTCCAGGAGGAGGGGGTGGAGGAAGCTGAAGTCGGGTCGGAGTCGCGCCCGGCGCTGACGTTGAGCCACTCGACCACGACCACGCCGGAGAACTCGGCCGGGTCCTCCGGTCGCCGGACGATGACCCGGGTCTCGTACGGCGCCGTCTCCCCCTCGGTGACGGTCCACTGGCCGTCCGAGCCCAGCTCGCCGTCAGCCTCGTAGGCGACCGAATCGCCGGCGATGAAGTACTCCTCCTCGACGTAGCCGGCCTCCTCGGCCAGCCCGGCCGGCATCGGGTTGTAGGCCAGGCCCCGTTCGCCGCCCTCGACGGGCCGGACGGGCCGTCGGGATCAGTCGAAGGTGAGGACGGTGCGGATGACCTCGCCCTTCTTGAGCAGGTCGAAGGCCTCGTTGACCTCGGACACCTTCATCCGCCGGGAGATCATCCCGTCCAGGTTGAGCTGGCCGGCCTTCCACAGCTTGAGCAGCCGGTGGAAGTCCGACCGCACGTCGGCCGAGCCGTAGTAGCTGCCCATGAACGTCTTCTCCGAGAAGAAGATCTCGAAGCCGTTGAACGAGACCTCCTTGTCCATGCCGCCCACGCCGATGACCACCGCGGTGCCGCCGCGGCGCACGGCATCGAAGGCGGCCCGCATGGTGACGGGCAGGCCGATGGCCTCGAAGGCGTAGTCGAAGCCGTCGCCGGTGAGCTCGGCCTGGAGGGCGGCCAGGTCGTCGGGCTTGCACCCGTGGGTGGCGCCGAACTCCTTGGCCTGCTCCAGCTTGTCCTCCACCAGGTCGACGGCGACGATCGTGGCGGCCCCCGCCACCTTGGCGCCCATGATGGCGGCGATCCCGACGCCGCCGCAGCCGAACACGACGACCGAGGAGCCAGGGGTGACCTTGGCCGTGTTGATGGCCGCGCCCACGCCGGTGGTCACGCCGCAGCCGATGAGCGAGGCGATCTCGAAGGGGACGTCGTCGTCGATCTTGATGGCCGCTTCCTGGGGCAGGTTCAGGCGCTCGGCGAAGGTGCCGGTGCCGGCCATGCCGAAGACGGGCTCGCCCTGGCGGGTGAAGCGGGGGGAGCCGGCGATGGCGAACTGGATCATCACGCAGAGGTGGGGCTGCTTGCGCTCGGTGCAGTTGTTGCACTTCCCGCAGGGCGGGGACCAGGCCACGATCACGTGGTCGCCGACGGCGAGGTCGGTGACGCCCTCGCCGACCGCCGAGATCTCACCCGCACCCTCGTGGCCGGGGACAAAGGGGGCGCCCTGGGGCAGCGTGCCGTTCATGGCCGAGAGGTCCGAGTGGCAGACGCCGGTGGCCTTGATGTCGATCGTCACCTCGCCGGGGCCGGGGGGACCGATCTCGATGTCGTCGACGATCTCCAGGGTCTCGTCACCGGTGGTGTGGAGCAGGGCAGCGCGCATCTCGTCGGTCCTCGGGAGGGGTGTGGGTCGGAAAGGCCCCCGGACCCTAGTGGAACGCGTTCTCGCGTGACCCCCGAAAACGAGAACACGTTCTCGTTTTGGGTAGGGTCCGGTTATGGGTGATCTTGGGTTCTGGAGACTGGCCGAGGCCGACCCCGACTGGCTGGCGCTGGTCGACCCGGAGGGTGGGGAGCACCCGGCCGGCGAGCTCCTGGCGGTGGCCAACCAGGGGGCCCACGCCCTGCGGGCCCTGGGGCTGGAAGCGGGCGACACCCTCGCGGTGTTCCTGCCCAACTGTGCCGAGCTGATCGAGCTGTTCCTGGCCGCGCTGCAGATCGGTGTGCGGATCACGCCGATCAACTTCCACCTGGTGGGACCCGAGGTGGCCTACATCCTCACCGACAGCGACGCCAAGGCCTTCGTGGCCCACGAGCGTCTGGGCCAGGCCGCCACCGACGCGGTGGCCGAGGCCGGCTTCCCTGCCGAGGTCTGCTTCTCGGTCGGCACGATCGACGGGTTCCGGCCGCTGTCGGACCTGCGCGACGACCAGTCCACCGCCGCTCCCGAGGGCCGCACGACGGGCGCAGCCATGCACTACACGTCGGGCACGACCGGTCGCCCCAAGGGCGTGAAGCGGGGCCTCATGGAGATCGACCCCGACGACATGGCCGAGCTCATGACCTACATGCCGAACCTGTTCGGCATCGGACACCACGACGGCCACGTCCACCTCACCATGTCGCCCCTGTACCACACCGCGGTGCTGATGTGGACGGGCAACGCCCTGGCCCTGGGCCACACCGTCGTCCTCATGGACAAGTGGGACGCAGAGGAGACCCTCCGCCTCATCCAGGAGCACGAGGTCACCTACAGCCACATGGTGCCGACCCAGTTCGTCCGCCTCCTCGACCTCCCCGAGGAGGTGCGGGCCGGCTACGACGTCTCCTCGCTGCGCAACATGGTCCACGGCGCCGCGCCCTGCCCGCCTGAGGTCAAGCGTCGGATGATCGAGTGGTGGGGCGACACGATCCAGGAGTACTACGCAGCCACCGAGGGCGGCGGCACGCTCATCTCGGCCAAGGAGTGGATGGAGCGACCCGGGTCGGTGGGCACCGCGTGGACCGGGGGTGAGGTCCGCATCTTCGACGACGAGGGCAATCAGCTGGACCCGGGTCAGGTCGGCGCCGTCTACATGTCGCTGATGGCCGACTTCGAGTACAAGGGCGACGACTCCAAGACCAAGGCCAACCGCATCGAGAACTTCTTCACCGTGGGCGACCTCGGTGAGATGGACGCCCACGGCTACCTGTTCCTGCGGGACCGCAAGAGCGACATGATCATCTCCGGCGGCGTGAACATCTACCCGGCCGAGATCGAGGGCGAGCTGATCACCCACCCCAAGGTGGCCGACGTGGCCGTCTTCGGCATCCCGCATGCGGACTGGGGCGAGGAGATCAAGGCGGTGGTGGAGACCCACGACGGCGTGGAGGGCAGCCCCGAGGTCGAGACCGAGATCCTCCAGTGGGCCGCCACGCGGATGGCCAAGTTCAAGCTGCCCAGGTCGGTCGACTTCGTCGACGCCCTCCCCCGCGAGTCCAACGGCAAGCTCATGAAGCGCAAGCTGCGCGACCCCTACTGGTCCGACCAGCAGTCCCAGATCTGACCCCTCGACTGGGGAGGGTCAGTCGAACTGCGGGTCCTCGTGGCGGGTGCGCTTGAGCTCGAAGAAGTGCGGGTAGCCGGCCAGCAGCACCGCGCCGTCCCAGGCCTTCCCGGCCTCCTCGCCACGGGGGATACGGCTCAGCACCGGGCCGAAGAAGGCGACCCCGTTGACGTGGATGGTGGGCGTGCCGACGTCGTCGCCGACGGCGTCCATGCCCTCGTGGTGGCTCTTGCGCAGGGCATCGTCGTTGTCGTCGCGATCGAAGCTGTCGATCAGCTCAGCGGGGAGGCCGACCTCGTCGAGGGCCTCCACCACGACGGCGTGGAGGTCGTCGTTGCCCCGCCCGTCGTTGTGGATGCGGGTCCCCGTCGCGGTGTAGAAGGCGGCCAGGTCCTCCTGCCCGTGCTGCTGGTCGATGGCCATGGCCACCCGCACCGGGCCCCAGGCCTTCTTCATCGCCTCCTCGTACTCCTCGGGGATGTCACGGCCCTCGTTGAGCACGGCCAGGCTCATCACGCGGAAGGTGACGTCGATGTCGCGCACCTTCTCGGCCTCCAGGATCCACCGAGAGGTGATCCAGCACCAAGGGCACAGGGGGTCGAACCAGAAGTCGACGCGATCGCGATCAGTCATGGGGAAGTCCTCTCGGGGGGGATGCGGAGGCGCCTCTGGGCCGCCGCCGTTCCTCAGTGTGCCGGGCCATCCCGCCGATGCCACGGGGGACCGATCGTCGACCGGTTGGCCTCCGCCGTTGGCATCGGCGGGATCCGGCGATAGCCAGGGACCGATGCTCCGCACCATCCAAGGCACCACCCTCCCCGCGCTCGGCATCGGCACCTGGGAGCTGGTCGGCGACGACACCATCCCCGGCGTCCGCGCCGCCCTGGAGGTCGGCTACCGCCACATCGACACCGCCCAGGCTTACGGCAACGAGCACACCGTGGGCCAGGCCATCACCTCCTCGGGCATCGACCGGGACGACATCTTCCTCACCACCAAGGTGTGGAACGACAACATCACCCCCGAGGGCATCCGCAGCTCGACCTACGAGAGCCTGTCCAAGCTGGAGACCGATCACGTCGACCTGCTGCTCCTGCACTGGCCGGTGAACCTGGACGACCTGGAGAAGAACCTGGAGGTCCTGGGCGAGCTGGTCGAGGCCGGGGCCACCCGCCACATCGGGGTCTCCAACTTCACCCCGGTCCAGGTCCGTCGGGCCCTCGAGGCCGCGCCCATCTTCTGCGTGCAGGTCGAGCACCACGCCTACCTGGCCCAGGAGGAGATGCGGTCCCTCTGCGCCGAGAACGACATCCTCTTCACCGCCTACTCGCCGCTGGCCCGGGGCGAGCTGCTGACCGATCCGGCGGTGGAGGCCATCGCCGAAGAGCGGGGCGCGTCGCCTGCCCAGGTGCTGCTCCGGGGCATCCTCGACGAGGGCGACCACGTCGCGGTGATCCCCAAGGGCACGTCCCGCGACCACATCGAGGACAACTTCGGCGCCCTCCAGGTCGGCCTGCACGACGAGGACCGCGAGGCGCTGGCCGCCCTGGACCAGGGCAAGCGGATCATCGACCCGCCCTTCGCCCCCGAGTGGTCCGACGCCTGATGGCTGAGCCGGCGCTGCGGGCCCCCGGGCCCGTGGCGCTCCTGGGCGAGGCGGCCTGGACCCGAGAGCTCGTCCGCCTCCCGCTCCGAGCACACGGTCTGCGTGGCGTCCGGCGCGGCAGCGGCCGTCCGGTGGTGGTGATCTCCGGCCTGGGCGGGCCCGAGGCATCGACCAGACCCCTCCGCACCTTCCTCCGACGCGTCGGCCACGATGCCCGTCGCTCCGGCCTGGCCGTGGTGGGACCCGACGTCGAGGCCCAGCTCGAACGGCTGGGCGAGCGGGTCACGGCCCTGGCTGCGACGCAGGACGACCGGGTGGCCCTCGTGGGCTGGAGCATCGGCGGGGTCATCGCTCGGGAGGTGGCCCGCGACCACCACGACGCGGTGCGGCGGGTCGTCACCTTCGGGACCCCGACCGAGGGCGGGCCGGCCCACACGACCTTCAGCCGGGCCTACGGCACGGCTGAGCTGGAGCGCATCGCCGAGGCCGCCGAGGAGCGGGCGATCCGCCCCATCTCGGTCCCGCTGACCGCGATCCGCAGCCGGCGCGACGGCATCGTCGCCCCCGACGCGTGCATCGATCACCGGACGCCGGACGCCGAGAACCTGGTGGTCGGCAGCACCCACATCGGCATGGGCCTCGACCCCGACGTGTGGCGCATCGTGGCCGAGCGCCTGGCCCGGCCCTGAGCCAGGGCGGATCCCGGGCGCCGCAAACCCGTAGTGGTACGGAATCTGGGTGCCCTGGCACCCAAACTCCGTACCACTACGAAGGGGCTGAGCCCCGCGTCAGTCGAACTGGTCGAGGAGGAGGCGGGTGGCGTTGGTGATCTCGCGGCCAACGTCCTCGGTGCCGGTCCAGCCGTTGACCCAGCCCAGCAGGGCGCCGTACCAGACGAAGTTGAGCACCCGGGCCAGGTCGGCCTTCATCTCCGGGTCGAGGTCGTCGGGCATGGCCCGATCGATCACCCGCGCCATGGCCCCGGCCACCTCCCCCTGACAGGAGGCCGCGCCGCGGTCCGGGGAGGAGATGGCCAGGATCACCGCCTCGGTGAGCCGGGGCTGGCGCTCCATGCCGGCGGTGGCCCGGCGCAGCACGTCGCCCACCCGGGCCGAGAGGGTCGTCCCCTTGGGCGGGCGGCGGGCGACCTGGCGCTCGAGGTCGTTGGTCCAGGTCACCAGGGCCGCGGCCAACAGGTGGTCCTTGGACGAGAAGTAGCGGTAGATGGTGCCCAGCGCCACCTCTGACCGCGAGGCCACGTCGCGCATCTGCACCGCGTCGTAGCCCCCCTCGGCCCCGAGCTCGAGGGCAGCCCGGATCACCCGCTCCCGCCGGGCGGCCTGGGTCGGGGTCAGCGAGTCGGGGTCGGCCCCGGAGGGGGCCACGGAGGTCATGTGGTGCGCACGCTAACGCCGGCCCGAGACCAGCTCGCGGAAGGGCACATCGTCGACCGGCGCCTCGCGAGGCAGGCCCAGCACCCTCTCGCCGATGATGTTGCGCTGCACCTCGTTCGAGCCGCCCGCGATGGCGATGGCCCTGGCGTGCAGGAACCGGGCCTGCCAGTCGCCTCCTCCGGGGCCCTCGCCGGCCCGCATGCCGTCGGCGCCCAAGGTGGCCAGGGCGGCCGAGCCCAACCGCCGCAGGTAGTCGGCTGCGAACAGCTTCATGATCGACGTCTCGGCCCCGGGCTGACGCCCCTGGCTGAGCGCCGTCTGCAGCCGGTAGCCGTGGTAGGTCTGGATCCGCTGGCGGATCCAGCAGTCAACCAGCACTTGGCGCAGGGCGAGATCGTCGGAGCGGCCCAGCTTGGCGGCCATCTCACAGAGGGCCACCGCGTCCGAGGACTTGTTGCCGCCGGCGATCAAACCCCGCTCGTTGGCCAGGGTGGTGGCGGTGACCTTCCAGCCCTCGTGGACCTCCCCCAGCACCTGGTCCGCGGGGATGCGCACCTCGTCGAGGAAGACCTCGCTGAAGTGGCTCGACCCGGTCATCTGCTTGAGAGGCCGGATGTCGATGCCCGGCGAGGACATGTCGACCAGGAAGTACGTGATGCCCTTGCGCTTGGTCACCTCGGGGTCGGTGCGAGCCAGGAGGATCCCCCACTCCGACATGTCCGCGCTGGAGGTCCACACCTTCTGCCCGGTGACGACCCACTGTTCGCCATCGAGGACGGCCCGGGTGCGGAGGGAGGCCAGGTCGCTGCCGGCCTCAGGCTCGCTGAACAGCTGGCACCACAGCTCCTCGCCCTTGAGCATCGGGATGAGGAAGCGCTCCTTCTGAGCCTCGGTGCCGTGGCGGAGGATGGTGGGCCCGGCCATGCCGATCCCCACCGCGAAGGGCCCGACGGTGACCCCGTAGCGCGCCATCTCCTGGTTCCAGATCAGGGACTCGACCGCGCCCGCACCCCGCCCGCCGAACGCCTCGGGCCAGGTGATGCCGGCCCAGCCCTCGTCGAAGAGGAGGCGCTGCCACTCCTGGGCCCGAGCCACGTGCTGGGCCACGTCTGCGGTGCCCTCGAGGAAGCCCTGGGAGAAGTCCTCGGGGCTGCCCTTGGCCGGGGCGTGCGCCTCCAGCCAGGCCCGGGCCTCGGCCCGGAAGGCCGCCTCCTCCGCGGTGTCGTCGAAGTCCACGGCCACAGACTAGAACATGTTCTAGTTCGGGCTCTCTCCCCCGCCCCACCCGGGGAATCCGTGGGATGCTGGGCCGTCGGCAACACCCACCACGGGGAGAGGCAGCCATGGAGAGACTGAGCGGACTGGACGCGGCGTTCCTCTACCTCGAGACGCCCACGCACCACATGCACGTGGCCATGACCATGGTCGTGGACCCCAAGACCATGCCCAACGGGTACTCCTTCGAGGCCGTCAAGGACTTCATCGCCTCGCGGATGGACCGCATCCCCCCGTTCCGACGCCGGCTGGTGTCGGTCCCTCTCAACCTGCACCACCCGGTGTGGGTCGAGGACCCGGAGTTCGACCTCGACTACCACGTCCGCCGCATCGGCGCCCCGGCTCCGGGTGGGCGGCGCGAGCTGGCCGAGATGGCGGCCCAGATCGCCAGCGTGCCCCTCGACCGCAGCCGCCCCCTGTGGGAGACGTGGGTGATCGAGGGCCTCAAGCAGGATCGCATCGGCATCGTGTCCAAGGTCCACCACTGCGCCATCGACGGGGCCAGCGGGTCCGAGCTCATGGTCCACCTCTACGACCTCGACCCCGCCGACGCGGTGATCACCGGCCCGCCGCCCGACCTGCCCTCCGAGCACATCCCCAACGACATCGAGATGCTGGGCCACGCGGTCACCTCCAAGGTGCGCCGCACCATGGGCTTGGCCCCGCTGCTCAACCAGACGGTGCGCAGCGTGAACAAGGTCGTCCAGGGGCGACGGGACCCGGCAGGCCTGGTCGGGGCCGCTCCCCTCACCGCACCGCGGGTGCCGTGGAACGGGCCCACCTCCGGTCGCCGCGACGTCGGCTTCGCCCGGGTGTCGCTCGCCACCGTGAAGGACATCAAGACCGCGCTGGGCTGCACCGTCAACGATGTGGTGCTGGCCCTGTGCGCCGGCACCCTCCGCAGCTACCTCGACGACCACGACGCCCTGCCGGCCGAGCCGCTGGTGGCCGTTTGCCCCGTGTCGGTCCGCACCGGGGGCGACGCCGCCGGCTCCAACAAGGTCTCGGCCCTGTTCACCTCCCTGGCCACCCAGCTCGACGACCCCATCGAACGGCTGGAGGCCATCCGCGCCACCACCAAGGGGGCCAAGGAGGAGCACAACGCGGTCGGTGCGAACATGCTCCAGGAGTGGGCCGAGTACGCCGGTCCCAACCTGTTCAACCTGGCGTCTCGCCTGTACTCGGGCATGAACCTGGCCGGCTCCCACCGGCCGGTGCACAACATGATCGTGTCGAACGTGCCCGGCCCGTCCTTCCCCCTGTACTTCGCCGGGGCCGAGGCGGTCGCGTGCTACCCGATGGGCCCGGTGATGGAGGGCTGCGGGCTCAACGTGACCGTGTTCAGCTACATCGACTCCATCGACATCGGGTTCATGGTCGACAAGGAGCTGATCCCCGACGTCTGGACCATGGCCGACGCGGTGGAGCCGGCCCTGGCCGAGCTGGCCGCAGCCGCCGGGATGACCCGCTCCACCTCGTCCAAGAAGGCCTCGACCAAGAAGCCGACCGTAGCCAACACGCGGTCCGCGAAGAAGGCGGCGGCCACGAAGGCCCCATCATCGACGAAGGCCTCCTCATCGAAGAGGGCCACCGCCTCGTAGAGCGTGACCGAGCCGAGGGCATGGCGGATCACGGGGCAGCAGGCGGGCGGCCGGAGGACTGGCGACGGGCGACGGGCGGCTCAGGCCGCAGCCACCAGCCCGACCAGCACCGCGAGGCCCACGACGATGAGGGCCGTGCCGATCCAGCCCAGGATGGCCCCGGCCAGGGCCAACCCACGGCCCTGCTCGCCCGTCTCGGCGATGCGGCGCAGGCTGATGTGGCCGAGGACGGCGGCCACCGGGCTGCCGAGGATGGTGACGCCGCAGAACAGCGCGGTGACCAAGGAGATCAGCGAGATGACGAAGGCCGTGGTGGCCATGCCGTTGGTGGGCGGGGCCGGCGTCCACGCCATCGGCGGGGGCCCGTAGCCCGGTTGCGGCCCGTAGCTCGCGGGTGCGCCGTACCCCGGTGCGCCGTAGCCGCCGTACGCCCCAGGCGCGGCGAAGCCCGGGGCATGCTCGCCGCCCGGGGGGCCGAAGGGAGGAGGACCGGGTGCAGACCCCCAGGCGCCGGGCGCCGGTCCACCCCACGGCGCGCCCTGCGTCTCGGGCGAGGGAGCCCAAGGGCCCTCGGGGGCCCCGCCCCACGGCGGGGCCGGGGCCGCCGTCGTCGGGTCGGATGGTGGCGACACCGACTCGACTCGCGTCGGATCCGGGTCGCTGGTCGGTCGCCAGGCAAGGGGATCGGACCCGGGTGCGCCCGTGGCCGGGCGGGCATCGGTGGCTCCGCCGCAGTACGGGCACACCACCTGGTCGTCGGCCACCGATGAGGAGCAGAGCATGCAGGTGGCCATCGGCGTCCCTCCACCGGCGCAGGGGCGCCGAGACGGCGCCGACTGTACCCGCTCCTCGCCCACCGAACCCGGCCGTGGGGCCCCTCCATCGATCGACGAACGACGTCCAAGAGAGAACGCGTTCTAGTCGTCTGGTAGACACGGACGATGGCGCTGAACATCGCCGACCTGTTCGAGCACACCGTCGACGCCGTCCCCGATCGCACCGCCCTGGTGGTCGGCGACGAGCACCTCAGCTTCGCCGAGGTCGACCAGCGCGCGAACCGCCTGGCCCACCACCTGTCCACCCTCGGCATCGGGACCGGCGACCACGTCGGCATCTACGGCCAGAACTCGATCGAGTGGATGATCGCCATGATGGGCGCCTTCAAGGTCCGAGCCGTCCCGATCAACATCAACTTCCGCTACGTCGCCGACGAGCTGGCCTACCTGTTCGACAACGCCGACCTGGTGGCCCTGGTCCACGACGTGGCCTACGCCCCGAGGGTCGCGGCGGTGGCCACTGACCTGCCGGGGCTCCGCCACTTCGTGTCCATGCCTGGTCCGATCGGCGAGGAGGCTGCGGGCGACGACCCTGAGGGGCAGGCCGCCCTGGCCACCCTGGGCTCGGTGCCTATTGCCGAGGCCATGGCCGACGGCTCGCCCGACCGCGACTTCGAGCCTCGCTCGGCCGACGACCACTACGTGCTCTACACCGGCGGCACCACCGGGATGCCCAAGGGGGTGGTCTGGCGCCACGAGGACGTCTTCTACGCCCTCGGCGGCGGCGTCGACGCCTACACCCAGGAGAGGGTCACCACCGACACCCAGCTGGCCGAGAAGGCAGCCGCGTCGCCCACCGGCCTGGTGACGATGTCGACCCCGCCGCTGATGCACGGTGCGGCCCAGTGGTCCACCCTCCGGTTCTGGTTCGAGGGTGGGACCGTCGTGCTGATCCCGAAGTTCTCGCCCGAGGCGGTGTGGGCCTCCATCGAGCGCGAGGGCTGCAACGTCGTGCTCATCACCGGCGACGCCATGGGCCGACCGCTGATCGAGGCCCTGGAGGAGGACCCGTCGCGGTACGACACGTCCTCGCTGATCACCATCTCGTCCAGCGCCGCGGTGTTCTCGCCCACGGTGAAGGACCGCTTCATCGAGGTGCTCCCGAATGTGATGATCATCGACGCCATCGGCTCCAGCGAGAGCGGCCACAACGGCATGGTCGTGGTCGAGAAGGACGCCACCGCCATGAAGGGCGGCGGGCCGTCGGTGGCTCCGGGACGCGACGCCGTCGTCCTCGACGACGAGCTCAAGCCGGTCGAGCCGGGCTCGGGTGTGATCGGCCGCCTGGCCCGGGGCGGCAACATCCCCCTCGGCTACCACAAGGACGAAGCCAAGACGGCGGCCACCTTCCTCACCGCGGCCGACGGCCAGCGCTACGCCGTCCCCGGCGACTTCGCCACCATCGAGGCCGACGGCCAGATCACCCTGCTCGGGCGGGGCTCGGTCTGCATCAACTCCGGCGGCGAGAAGATCTTCCCCGAGGAGGTCGAGGCCAGCCTCAAGGCCCACCCCGAGGTGTTCGACGTCGTGGTCGTGGGCGTGCCCGACGAGCGCTGGGGATCGACGGTCGCCGCCGTCGTCCAGCCCCGTCACCTCGACGCGCCACCCACCCTCGGCGAGCTCGACGCTCACTGCCGCACGCGCATCGCCGGCTACAAGGTGCCCCGACAGCTGCACCTGGTGGACGAGGTCCTCCGCTCCCCCGCTGGCAAGCCCGACTACCGCTGGGCCCTCGAGACCGCCACCGGGGTCGTACCGGCCTGACCCACTCCGCTCCGCTGGCTGCGGCCCCGACCGGGGCCTCGTAGTCTCGGCTCATGCCGATCGAAGGTGAGTACGAGCCGAGCCCGCAGGACTGGGTGCGCGAGCAGGTCGCGGAGTACGAGGCATCCGGCGGCGAGCGCGCCAACACCCTGCTCGACACCGGCCTGCCCGTCATCATCGTCACCACCCGGGGCAACAAGTCCGGCAAGGTGCGCAAGACCCCGCTGATGCGGGTCGAGCACGAGGGCTCGTACGCCCTGGTGGCGTCGCAGGGCGGAGCGCCGACCCACCCGGTCTGGTACCACAACCTGACCGCCGACCCCACTGCGGTGATGATCCAGGACGGCCCCGAGCCCTTCGACGCCGTGGTGCGCGAGGTCGAGGGTGGCGAGCGAGCCGCCTGGTGGGAGCGGGCCGTGGCCGCCTACCCCCCGTATGCGGACTACCAAGAGGCCACCGACCGCCAGATCCCCGTCCTCGTCGCCTCCCCCGCCTGACCCAACCCCCGCCCGGGGCGCTAAGGGACAACGCAAGGCCTCAGCGAACCGGTAGCCCACACGTCTCTGGCACGCGACGACGCAGCGGCCCGGCGCAGCCGCTGGGGGCAGCGGGGGTCTCCCCCGCACGAAGCGGGGCGGCGGCGAGGAACGAGCCGTCACCCGCTGGGATCCCTCAGCCGGCCGCAGGCCGGACGACCAAACTCGCCGGAACGGAGGGAGCGCCAGCGACCGAGTGATGGCGACTATGTTCCCGTGAAGTTGGGGGCCCGCTTCTCGGCGAAGGCGCGGGGGCCCTCCTTGGCGTCGTTGGTGCCGAAGATGATCGGCTCGCCGATGGTCAGCTCGTGGGCCAGGCCGTCGGCCTCGGTCATGTCCGCGGTCTCCCGCATGGACTTCAGCACCGCCTTCACCGCCAGCGGACCGTTGGCCGCGATCAGGTCGGCCAGCTCCCGAGCCTTCTCCAGGGCCTGGCCCTCGGGGACGACGTGGCCGATCAGGCCGATCTCCTTGGCCTCGGCCGCGCTGATCCGGCGGCCGGTGAGGAGCAGGTCGGCCGCCATGGTGAAGCCGATCTGGCGCTGGAGCCGAACGGTCGACCCGCCCAGCGGGAACAGACCCCGCTGGACCTCGGCGATGGCGAACTCGGCGGTCTCGCCGGCGACCCGGAGCTCGGTGGCCTGGAGGATCTCGGTGCCACCGGCCACGCAGTAGCCCTCGATCGCAGCCACGATCGGCTTCGACGGGCGGAAGTGGCGCAGCAGAGCCTTCCAGTGCATGTCCGGGTCCTCGGACCAGCGGGCGGCCACGTCGTCGGACATGCCGTTGGCCAGGGCCTTGAGGTCCATGCCCGAGGAGAAGCATCCCCCGGCACCGGTGAGGATGGCGACGCGGAGGTCCGGATCCTCGTCCAGGCGCTTCCAGGCATCCGCGCCCCGGGCCAGCATGTCGGGGCTGAGGGCGTTGCGGGCCTCGGGCCGGTTCATGGTCACCGTCATCACCGGCCCGTCGACGTCGACGAGCAGATCAGGGGAGTCATCAGCCATGCCCGGACCCTAGGCCCAGAACAAGAACACGTTCTAGTCCCGGAGACGGTCCACTAGCGTCATGCAGCATGTCGATGGTGACCCTCCTGGACGGCTCTGAAACTGCGGTGGACCTCCCCGTGAAGGTCCGGCGAGCCGACGCAGTGGTGGTCACCTGGCTCCTGCCCCTCGACGTCGTGGCTGGCGTCCTGGCCCACCACACCGTCGCCGCTCCCCTGGAGCCGGTGCCCATGGCCCGGGGCCGGGCCCTGGTGACCATGCCGTTCGTGCGCTACCTCGACGGTGACCTCGGCGCCTACAACGAGATGGGCCTGGGCTTCGTCGTCCGGCGACGGGACGACCCCGACCGGGAGGTGGCGTCGTTCATCGCCCACCTCCCCGTCGACGGCGAGTTCACGTGCGCCGCCGGGCGCCAGCTGTGGGGCTTCCCCAAGTGGGTGGCCAGCGAGCTCAGCATCGAGCGCAGCAGGGGCGGCGCCCGGACCCACTTCGAGGATGCCGACGGGTCGGAGGTGGCGGCGATGTCCAAGCCCGGGCTGATCCCCCTCCCCAGCCGGGAGATGCGCCTGACCACCTACGCCGGGGCCGACGGCACCCTCCTGGCCACGCCGTTCACCATGCACAGCGCGGGTCTGCGGGTGCGACCCGGCGGAACGTCGGTGCGGGCCGAGGGCGATGCGCCGCTGGCCGCCGACGTCCGCGCCCTAGGGCTCGACACCCGCCGTCCGCTGTCCACCCTCTGGGTCGCCCAGCTCACCGGCACCTTCGGCGCCGCCCACCCCGCCTGACGACCACCGAAGTTGGCGGATCGGTGGGGTCCTGGCCCACGAAGGCGCACCGGTTCGGTCTCTGATCCGAAGTGGCGCGGGGTTGTGGGGTCCTGACCCCGTGATCCCGTACCAGTTCGGGGAGGCGAGGGGTCAGCGGTCGGCGGCGGTCACGCTGTCGGTGCTGGCGGTGGGGCGGGCCCCGGAGTGGTCGGCCGGCGCGCGGGGTGACTGCCCGCCGAGCACGGCTTCGATGCGACCCAGGGCCTCGACGGTCCGGTCGGTCTGGACCTGGTGCTCGTAGAGCATCCGGGCCAGCCAGAACCGGAACAGCCGGGCCAGCGAGTAGCGGATCACGAGGGCCGACCCGAAGATCACGAGAGCCAGACCGATGAGGCCGCCGGAGATGGCGAACGGGACCTGCTCGGCCACCGAGTCCGTGCCCGAGGCCTGGAACCAGGCCACGAAGATGAGCACCACCCCGAGCACGGCCAGACCGGCACCGACCTTGAGGAGCAGGGCCTCCCGGTCGGCCTTGGGCTCGGGGACGTGCAGCTGCTGCACCCGGGCGGCGAAGCCCTCGGTGCCATCAGTCGGCGTCGGGTCGGTCATTGGTTCGCTCCCAGGTAGGTGTCGGACAGCTGTGTCTCGATGTCGGCCGGGGTCCCGACCGAGGTGATGCGACCGTGCGCCATGATGGCGGCCACGTCGGCCACCCCGAGCACGGTGCGGGCGAACTGCTCCACGATGAGGACGGACACGCCTCGCTGGGCGATGCCCGCGACCTGCTGGTAGAGGTCGTCGACGATCATCGGGGCCAGGCCCATCGACAGCTCGTCGAGCATCAGCACCGACGGATCGGTGACGAGGGCCCGGGCCAGCGACAGCATCTGCTGCTCCCCGCCGGACAAGGTGCCGGCGACCTGGCCCCGCCGTTCGCCCAGCTTGGGGAAGATCTCGTAGGCCCGGTCCTCGATGTCGGGCAGCTTCAGCCCCCGGTAGGTGGCCATCCGCAGGTTCTCGCGGACGGTGAGGGTCCGGAAGATCCCGCGCCCCTCGGGCACGGTGCACAGCCCGGCGGCGGCCAGGGCTGAGGCCGAGGCACCCGTGATGCGTCGCCCGGCCACGAAGACGTCGCCCTCGGTCGGAGCGATCTGTCCGCTGGCCACGCCCAGGGTGGTGGTCTTGCCGGCTCCGTTGGCCCCGAGGAGGGCGACCACGGACCCGGGGGGGACGACGAGGTCGACGCCGTGCAACACCTCGATCTTGCCGTAGGCCGCCTTCACCCCGCGCACCTCGAGGGCCGGCTCCTCGACCGGCGTTGCCGTCCCGGCGACGCGATCCTCCAGGGCAGCCATCAGGGCGCCTCCCCGACCGGCTCGGCCCCCAGGTAGGCCTCGATCACCTGCGGATCGGACTGCACCTCGGACGGGGTTCCGTGGGCCAGCACGGCTCCGAGGTCGAGGACGTAGACCTCCTCGGCCAGGCGCATCACCAGCGGGACGTCGTGCTCCACCAGCAGCACCCCCAGCCCGCGGCCGGCCAGCTCCTCCAGGACGCCGGCGAAGCGCGCGGTCTCGCCCTCGTCGAGGCCCGAGGCGGGCTCGTCCAGCAGCAGCAGGCGGGGCCGGGTGGCCAGGGCTCGGGCCAGCTCGACCAGCCGGGCCAGACCGGTGGGCAGCTCCTCGGCACGGGTACCGGCCAGGTCGCCCAGGGCGAGGTGCTCCAGCAGGGCGGCCGTCTCCTGGGCCGCGGTCGGCTGCTCCCGGTCTCCGGGCATGTCGATGGCGGGCGGGCGGGAGTCCCCGCCCTGGCGGCGGCAGAGCTCGCAGGCCAGCAGCACGTTCTCGGCCACCGACAGCGACCCGAACAGCTCCAGCCGCTGGAAGGTGCGGCCCATGCCCAAGCGGGCTCGGCGGTGGGCCGCCATACGGCTGATGTCCTTGCCGGCCCAGAGGACCAGGCCCGAGGTCGGTCGTTCCAGGCCGGTGATGACGTTGAAGATCGTCGTCTTGCCGGCCCCGTTGGGCCCGATGACGCCGGTGATGCGGCCCGACTCGATGACCATGCTGGCCTGGTCGACAGCCACGTTGCCGCCGAAGCGCACCACCACCTCTCGCAGCTCCAAGAGCGGAGCACCCTCCTCAGTCACGGTCAGCTCCCCCAGCTCAGGCCGAGCTCGTCATCGAGCTGGGCCAGGTCCTCGTCGGAGATCCGGCCGCCGTCGAGGAGGTCCTCGGGCGAGCCCAGACCGCGGCCGGCGCCGTCCGCGTCGCCGGCGCGGATCTCCTCGATGGCCTCGGCCACCTGGCGCACAGCTCCGTCGGGGTTCTTGGCCAGGCCGATGCCGGCCAGGCCGGGGAACAGGCTCAGCGGCGACTTCAGGCCCGGATACCACCGGGACAGGGTCGGGATGAACACGAACAGCGTGGCCCCGACGAGAGCACCGGTGATCGACGTGATGCCGCCGATGACCGCCAGCAGCAGGAGGGGCAGCCCCGCCAGCGCCCCCCCGTCGAGGAGGGCGTAGTCGGTGAGCCCGACGCTGGAGGACTTCCACATGGCCAGCAGGCCGCCCCCGAGCCCGGCGATGCCGGCCGAG
Source organism: Acidimicrobiales bacterium (assembly GCA_038233335.1). GTDB lineage: Bacteria > Actinomycetota > Acidimicrobiia > Acidimicrobiales > Iamiaceae > Iamia. The sequence continues at coordinate 34,907 of JBBSME010000005.1, forward strand.
AGGGCGAACACCTCGAGCTTGGTGACGGTGAGGTCGAGCCCGAGCGTGGCGCAGGCCCCGGGCGAGTCCTTCATGGCCGCCAGCCGTCGCCCGAAGTGGCCGTTGCGGATCATGGTCAACCCGAGGGCGACCAGGGCCAGGATCACGGCCATGAACACGAAGAAGGCACTGTCGCTCTCGACGAACGAGAAGCGCTCGGCCGAGGCGCTGCCGGTGGCGAAGGGTCGGAAGGCGGCGAAGATGGCGTTGTTGCCGTAGACCACCTTCTCCAGCACCAGGGCGAAGGCCATGGTGGTGAGGGCCAGGTAGAGGCTCCGCATGCGCAGCGCAGGGAGGGCCACCAACGTCCCGACCAGCGCGGTGATCAGCACGCCGAGGGGCAGGGCGTAGGGCCCGAGCTTCCACACCACCAGGGCGCAGATGCCCCCGAGGGCCAGCTGGGCCAGCGAGACCTGGCCGGCCCACCCGGTGAGCAGGGTCAGGGAGAGGATGACGATGGCGAAGGCCAGGCCCTTGCCCAGCTCGTCGACCGTGTTGGCCGACACGAAGTCGGTAGCGCTGATGGCGAGGCACGCGACCACCACGCCTCCCATGATCATGGCGACCGATTGCATCGTCGGCCGGGGGACCCGGAACCGGATGTTGTCAGGGCGCAGCGCGGCCTTGTCCTGACGGATGACGATGAGCACCACCAAGAGCATGAGGGCCGGCGTGGACGAGCCCAGGTCGCCCAGGGCCCCCTCGATCGTCGGTGAGAACTCGAACTGGTTCTGGACGTAGTCGAAGGCGCTGTTGACCTCGGCCAGGATGAGCGCGCCCAGGAAGGTGAGGGGCAGGCTCCGGAGCTTCCCGACCATGGCCACCGCGTAGGCCTGGATCACGACCAGGGTCAGGGCGATGGAGGTCAGGGTGAGGTTCGGGGCGAGGAGGATGCCCGCCAGCCCGGCCAGCGAGCAACCCAGCATCCACGCCACGCTGGACACGCGGTCCGGGTTGACGCCGTTGAGGCCGGCCAGGTCCCGGTTGTCCACCACGGCCCGCATGGCCGTGCCCAGGCGGGTGCGGAAGAGCAGGAAGCGCAGCCCCACCGCCACCGCGATCGCGGCCAGCAGCGAGATCACGTCGTGGTACGGGATCTGCACCCCGGTGAGCTCGAAGGTCTTCCCGTCGAACAGCCGGTCGACGGTGCGGATCCCCGTGCCCGAGGGCCACACGAGGTCGGCCAGCGACACCAGGGCGAAGAGCAGGCCGATGGTGGCCACGATCGTGGTGATGGTCGAGGCCCCGGCCAGCCGGCGCATCAGCACCCGGTCGAGGAACCAGCCCATGCCGGGCGCGATCACCAACAGGCACAGGACCAAGCCCAGCCAGACCGGCTGGTCCCACGCCGCCGATGAGGTGATCTGCCAGTAGCAGAACGCCACGATCATCCCCACCGCGCCGTGGGCGAAGTTGAAGATGCCCGTCGTGGTGTAGGTGACGACCAGTCCACTGGCTGCGATGGCGTAGGTCGGCGCGGCCAGGACCGCGAAGACCACGAAGTACCGGAAGAGCTCCTCCACCCGGCCGGCTCCTACCCGTAGCTCTTGTCGAGCTCGACCAGGAAGGCCTCATCGCACTCGAAGCCCTCGTCGGGGAACTGGCGCACGAACTCCTCGTCCTCGACCTTCAGGTACAGGAAGCAGCTGTTGTGCACCTTCTCCCCGGGGTTGGTCGGCATCTGGATGCCGCCACCGTCCCACTCGGTGATGCCCTCGAGGGCGGTCACCAGCGCGTCGCGGTTGAGGTCGTTGCCCACCTCGTTGGCCGCGGTGGCGAACAGGAGCCCGGCGCTGAAGGCCTGCACGCCCAGGGTGGTGACCTTGTCCTCGCCGGCGCCGGTCTTGTCCATGTAGTCGGCGTAGAGCTGAAGGACCGGGGTCTCCTCGGTCTCGCTGAAGGGGACCGTGTTGGTGAGCACGTAGGCGCCGGTGGCGGAGGCCGCGGCCGAGACCGCCGGGTCGTAGTACTGCTGGCCCAGGTCGATGATCTCGAGCTCCAGGCCCTGGGTCTGGACCTCCTCCAGGAGGGCGAGGGTCTCCGACGCGGCGCTGACCCCGGTGAGGTACTTCACGCCCTTGGACTGCATGTCGGCCACCGTCGCGGTGTAGTTGGTGTCGCCGAAGCCCTGGGCCACGTCGACCACGTACTCGAAGCCAGCCTCCTGGGTGCAGGCGTCGCGCTGCTGCTGGGCTCGGTTGGCGGCCGCCGGGAGGTCGGTGTAGACGGTGGCGGCCGTGGTGATCGCCTCCGGGAACTGCTCGGCGATGTACTGGCAGGGCCCCACGTTGAAGGTGCTCGACTGGGTGCCGACCACCGGCTGGAAGAACAGCTCGGACTCGGAGCGGGCGGCAGTGGCCGAGTAGGCCGCCACCTCGGGCAGGCCGCAGCCGATCCGGGTCTCGATGCCCTGCTGGTCCTGGACCGACCCGTCGCCGACCAGAGCGAAGAGGTCGTCGCGGCAGGCCGCCTGGGTGACCTCCTCGGTGCGGCTGATCTCCGAGTCATAGGTCTGCAGCTCGAGCATGCGCCCGTTGATGCCACCGGCGTCGTTGCAGAACTCGACGAAGGCCTTGACCGACTCCTCGATGCCCACCGTCGGCAACGGCACCGCCGGGTTCTCCTTGTCGGAGATCACGCCGATGCGGATCGTGTCGTCGGTGACCCCGGGCGTGTCGGTCGGAGCCTCGCCCTCGCCTGCCTCACCGGAGCACGGGTTGGCGAGGGTGCCCAGCTCGGTCGAGTCGGGGCTGAGGGCGTCGCCGCCTCCCTCGTCGCCCCCACCGCCCTCGCTGGTCGGGGTGTCGAGGCCGTCGTCTCCGCTGGCGTCGTCGCTGTCGACTCGCGAGCCGCACGCCGCGATTAGCAGCAGGAGGGCGAGGGGAAGGGCAAGGAGTCGGGCCCGGTGGGCTCGGCTGGTGGTGGTCACAGATCCTCAGTTCTCGAAGGTCTCGTCGGAGGTGTACAGGTGGTCGGGGTCCAGTCGAAGCCGACGCACGGCAGGGCTCCAGGTCCAGGGGTGTCTCGGGTCACACTACATCTGACGCATCGTCAGATGTTCCGCACGGAGATTCGCCCTCGGGGGCGTCCCTCCTGCCGGCCGCTCAGGCCGCGCCGACCAGCCGGGAACCCAGGTCGACCAGGTGCGGGTGGGCGGTGCCCAGGGTGTGCTCGGCCGCCTTGGCCGCCCGGAAGAAGCGGTGGAGGGGGTAGTCGCTGTCGACCCCGATGCCGCCGTGGACGTGCTGGGCCCCGTGGACCACCCGCTGGGCCCCCTCGGTGGCCCACACCTTGGCCACCGCCAGCGCCTCGGCGGCGGGCCGGCCCTCATCGAGCAGCCAGGCCGCGTGGGTGGCGGTGAGGCGGATGGCCTCGGTGTCGATGTAGGCGTCAGCCAGGCGGTGGGCCACGGCCTGGAAGGTGGCGATCTTGGTGCCGAACTGCTCGCGCTCGGACGTGTAGGTGGCCGCCAGCCGGAGGGCCGCATCGCAGGTCCCGGCCTGACGGGCACAGATGCCCGCCGTGCCCACGGCGGTGATCGTGGCCACCACCTCGTCGCCTCCGTCAACGTCACCCACGACCGCGTCGGCCGCGACCAGCGCGCCGTCGAGGGCCAGGGTGGACAGCGGCTCCAGGTCGGTGCCGGTGCCCCGCTCGACGGTGACCCCGGGCGCGGTGGGATCGACGACGAACACGGTGCTGGCCTCACCGGTGCGGGCCGGGACCAGCACCCGCACGCCGAGGCCGGCGGTCGCCAGGTGGACCGTCGGGACGACGTGCTTGGTCCCGGCGAGGCGCCAGCCGTCTCCGTCGGCGGTGGCGGTGGTCGTGGGTCGGGTCGGTGGGAGCGAGCTGCCGTCCTCCACCAGGGCGGCGGTGAGGGCCAGGTGCCCGGCCGCGACCTCGGGCAGGAGCGAGGCCCGGAGCGCGTCGGACCCGTGGCGGGCGAGGGGAAGCCCGCCCAGGCAGAGGGTCGACCACAGCGGCACCGGCGCCGCCGTCCGTCCGACCTCCTGGCACAACAGGGCAGCCTCGATCACGCCGTAGCCCCCACCGCCGTCGGCCTCGGGGAGGCACAGGCCCAGCAGGTCGGCCTCCGACAGGAGGGTCCACAGGCCCTGGTCGAAGCGGGACCCGTCGGCCTCGGCCTGGCTGAGGGCCTCGGGGGTGCAGCGGTCGCCCAGGATGCGGGCCGCCAGCTCCACGATGGCGGTCTGGTCGTCGGTGAGGGTGAAGTCCACGTGGGTGTTCCCCTACATCCGGGGGGTGCGGGGCATGGCCAGGCCGAACATGGCGATGAGGTCGCGCTGGATCTCGTTGGTCCCGCCGCCGAAGGTGAGGATGAGCGTGCCCTGGTAGGCCCGCTCCAGCCGACCGGCGAGCAGCGCCTCCGGGCTGTCCTGGCGGAGCGTGCCCCGAGCGCCGAGCACCTCCATCAGCAGGCGGTAGGCCTCGATGAAGAACTCGGTGCCGAAGACCTTGGTGGCGCTGGCGTCGGCGGGGTTGGGCGAGTGCCCGGCCGCATCGAGCGAAGCCACCTTCCAGTTGATGAGGCGAAGGAAGTCGAGCCCGGCCCGGACGCGGGCCAGGTTCACCTGCACCCACTGCTGGTCGGCGACCCGCCCGCCGTCGGCCGTCGGGGCCTCCCGGGCCCAGTCGATGACCGCCTCGAACACGCCCTCGACCATGCCCGGCGGTGAGAGGGACACACGCTCGTAGTTGAGCTGGTTCACGATGAGGTCCCAGCCCCGATTCAGGTCACCGATGACCGCGGTGTCGGGCACCCGGACGTCGTCGTAGAAGGTGTTGAAGGTGCTGGCGTTCACCATGGTCGAGATCTTCGAGTACGAGTAGCCCGGGTCGGTGGCGGGCACGGCGAAGATGGTGATGCCGCGGTGCTTGGGGGCATCCGGGTCGGTGCGGGCGGCCAGCCAGATGTAGTCGGCGTAGCTGGCCAGCGACGTGTAGGTCTTCTGGCCGTTGATCACCCACCCACCTCCCCGAACCCCCTCGAGATCATCGTGCCAGACAGCCTTGGTGGTGAGGCTGGCCAGGTCGGTGCCGGACTCGGGCTCGGTGTAGCCGATGGAGAAGTGGAGCTCGCCCCGCAGGATGGCCGGCAGGAAGTGGGCCTTCTGCTCCGGGGTGCCGAACTCCATGATCGTGGGGCCAACGGTGTTGACCGAGAGGAACGGCACCGGGGCGCCCGAGCGCCAGGACTCGTTCATGAAGATGAACTGCTCGACCGGGCCGAAGCCCCGCCCGCCGAACTCGGCGGGCCATCCCACGCCCAGCCAGCCGTCGGCTCCCATCTTTCGCACCGCGGCCAGGCACGCCGGGTGGCCGGTCTCCCCGGCCACGGCGGCCGCGGTCACCTCGGGGGTCATGATCTCGGCGAAGTAGGCCCGCAGCTCCTTCTGGAGCGCGGTCTGCTCGGGCGTGTAGGCGAGGTGCACGGCATCTCCCGGTTCGCGTTCCCCTGACGAGAACACGTTCGAGTTCGCGACCGCGGACGGCGCCACCCACCGGTCCCCTCATCTCGCGGATCAACACCGCGAGGTGGACTCGCATCGAGCGCGCGGGTCAGGCGATGCGGTCGGCCACGTCCCGGACGGCGGCGGTGAGAGCCGAGCCGAACAGGGGGCGGGCGCAGACGACGTGGCCGTCCTCGATGCGGTGGATGGTGGCGGAGGAGATGCCGACGAGGAGGCGGGCCTGCTCGGTGGCCGGGATGGCCTTGTCCTCGGTCGTCACCAGCACGGCGGTGGGCACGTCGATCTCCCGGAGCCACTTGGAGGCGTCGTAGGTCCCGACCGCGCCGGCCGCCTCGGCGATCATGCGCCAGTCGTGGCGGCCCATCTCGGCTCGGGCCCAGCGGCGGAAGCTGTCGGGGCGAGCGCGGACACCGGCGGGGATCTGGCGTTGCACTGCGCTGATGGGCACCCGGGTCAGCAGCTGGCCCACGCGGGTGGACCCGGCCGCCGCGCCCATGGCGGTGACGAAGATCAGCTGCTCGCGGCGGCCGGGCACGAAGCGATCGGCCGTGGAGCAGAGCACCAGGCCGTCGACCTTCTCGGGGTGCTGGCGCCAGAGCAGCTGGGCGATCGGGCCGCCCATCGAGTAGCCGACCACGATCGCCGACTCCACGCCCAGCTCGTCCATGAGGGCGGCCACGTCGTCGGCGCAGTCGGCCAGGCGGAACCGACGCCAGGAGCGGATCCCCCGCCCGTGGCCCCGGTGGTCGAGGGCCAGCACCCGGAAGTGCCGACCCAGCGGGGCGAAGGCCTGGAACCAGTTGAGGCCCCCGGAGGCGATCAGGCCGTGTAGGAGCATGACGGTCGGCGCGCCGGACGGACCGGGCACCTCGCGGACGAAGGTGGTGCCCCGGCCGGGGAGGTCGACGCGCCGGCCCAGCGGGAGGTCGGGACCGTCACCGTCGCCCGCGCCATCGCCCTCATCGATGGAGCGGAACGGGACCTGGAGCGCCATGGGAGCAGGCTAGGCCCTCGAACCTGACGGACCGTCAGATGCTCTGTGCACACCCTCCACACACCCGAACTGGTCCCGAGTTCGGGTGTCCTGGCGACCAGTCGTCCTGGCGACCAAAGTCGGGACCAGTACGACGGGGGTTGGGCCGCTCAGGCCCCGACGTGGGCCCTGGCCGTCTCGGTGGCCCAGCGGTAGTCGGCCTTGCCGGCGGGAGTGCGCTGGACACGATCGACCAGCACCAGGTGCTTGGGCAGCTTGTAGCCGGCCAGGTCGGTCCGGCTGTGCTCGCGGAGCGCCTCCAGGGTGGGCGGGGCGTCCGCCATCGCCGGTGCCACCACCGCGGTGACGGCGCTCCCCCACCGCTCGTCGGCCACGCCGACGACCAGGACGTCGGCCACGCCCGGATGGCCGTGGAGCACGCCCTCGACCTCCTCTGGGTAGACCTTCTCGCCGCCGGTGTTGATGCACTGCGAGCCGCGGCCGAGCAGGCGAACGGTGCCGTCGGCATCGACGGTGCACATGTCGCCGGAGAGCACCCACCGCACGCCGTCAACCGTCACGAAGGTCTCGGCCGTCTTCTCGGGGTCGCCGTCGTAGCCGAGGGGGATGTGCCCGGAGGTGGCCAGCCGGCCCACGACGTCCGAACCGGGGGTGACCCGCGCCATGTCGTCGTCGAGCACAGCGGTGGAGTCGCCGACCGAGAAGCTGGCCACCCCGCCCGACGAGGCCACCCCCGAGGAGCCCTCGCCGGGTTGGGATCGGGCCGCGCCCTGGATGCCGGACTCCGAGCTGCCCATCCCGTCGGTGATGACGCATCCGGGGAAGGACTCGACCAGCCGGGTGCGCAGCGACGACGACAGGGGGGCGGCCCCGTTGCTGATGGCGTAGAGGCTGGAGGTGTCCCACCGGTCGGGCTGTGCGTCTCGTGCGTCGAGCAGGGGCTTGACCACCGCGTCACCCACCACGGTGAGGATGTTGACCCCCTCGCGGTCCACCAGGTCCCAGGCCGCCTCGGGGTCGAAGCTGCCGGGGACGAGGACGTTGGTGCCGCCTGCGAACAACCACATGAAGGTCGTCCACTGGGCCGCGGCGTGCATCATCGGGGCCAGCGGGAGGTAGACGATGCGCTCCACGAAGCGGTCGGCCAGCTCGCCCAGCTGCTGCACCGGTCCGTGGATGCGCATGGGGTCGCCGCCCCCGAGACAGGCGTAGAACGCGTCCTCGTGACGCCACAGCACGCCCTTGGGGAGGCCGGTGGTGCCCCCGGTGAACATCAGGTAGTGGTCGTCGCCGGACCGGCCCTCGGTCTCGATCGGCCCGTCGGGGGCACCGGCCAGCGCCTCGGGGTAGGGCATCGCGCCGGGGACGGAGGCGTCGTCGGAGGCACCACCGTCGAGGTCGTCCACGGCGAGCACGCTGACCATGGGCTCGATCAGGTCGGCCACCCCGGCCACGGCCGCGGACAGCGACCGGTGGTAGAGCAGGGCCGAGGAGCGCGAGGTCTCGAGGACGTGGCGCAGCTCGCCGGCGACGTAGCGGAAGTTGACGTTGACCGGGATGGCCCGCAGCTTGAACGCGGCGATCATGGCCTCGACGTACTCCGGGGCGTTGCGCAGGTCGAGGGCGACCCGGTCGCCGGGGCCGATGCCCGCCGCCCTCAGGTGGTGGGCCAACCGGTCGGCGCGGGCGGCGAGCTCCCCGAAGGTCCGCCGCTCGTCGCCGCACACCAGCGCGGTGCGCTCCGGCACCCGCGCCGCCGCCCACTCCCAGATGTCCGCCAGGTTCGTCGAGCGTGGTGCATCAGCCATCCGAGCAGTGTCTCTCATCCGTCGAGGTCACATGAACGGTCGAACGAAGGCCCAGCGAACCCGTCGCGACGAAGGAAGCGATCCCTGCCGACGACTTGCGGGCCGGCGGCAGCCGCTGGGGGCGTGGGGGCCTCCCCCACACGAAGCGGGCTGTCGGTGAGGGACGAGCCGTCGCCCGCTGGGAGGACTTCAGCGCGAGCGCAGCGAGCACGAACACACTCGTCGGAACGGAGCGAGGCGCAGCCGAGCGAGTGACGACGAAACCCTCACTGGGCATTCAGGCCCTTGACCTCGCCGGGGACGCTGCCACCGACGGAGGCGGCGTAGGCCTGGCGGTACCGGGTGGTGGAGTGCACCGGATCGGTGTCGAACCGGGGGATCACCTCGTTGCCGAACAGCTCCATGGACGCCACCACCACGTCGGTGGGCAGCGTGTTGGTGGTGGGGCTGTAGGTGAGCTGGTCGAAGCCGAGGTCGGCCCAGCGCTGGACCGACTGGGCGCAGTCGTCGGGGTCTCCGATGGCGACGTAGCCCTCGGCCGAGAGCTGCTCGACCTGCTCGGGGGTCGGCTCGGGGATCTTGGCCGGCCACTCGGGGAGGTCCTTGGGGCGGGGCACGTTGTCGAGCCAGTGGAAGGCGAGCGACGAGTAGTAGTTCATCCCCATGTTGGAGGCGACCTCGAAGGCCTTGTTGCGGTCCTCCATGCAGAGCATGTTGGTGACGCCCATGATGTTGTCGTTGACGTAGCTGCCCACCGGGGTGGCGTCGACGATGGCCGACTTGTACGCCTTGAGCAGGGGCTCCATGTGGGACGGCTTGCCCAGGGCGAAGCAGAAGGCGCCCAGGCCCAGCTCACCGGCCTCGGTGAAGGTGCCGGGGCTGCCGGCCGCCACCCACATGGCGGGGTGGGCGGTGCCGTGGGGCTTGGGGAAGACCTTGCGCTCGGGGACGGCGAAGTAGTCGCCGTCGTAGGAGTAGGCCTCATCCCGCCACATCTTCGGGATCTCCCGGATGGTCTCGCGCCACATCAGCTTGGTCTCGTTGACGTCCTCGATGCCGAAGCCGTGGACCTCGGTCGACGACGAGCCCCGACCGGAGCCGAACTCGAAGCGGTTGTTGGTGAGGTGGTCGAGCAGGGCCACGTTCTCGGCGACCCGGACCGGCTTGTTGACCGCCGGGGTGATGTTGAAGATGGCCGAGCCGAGGTGGACCCGCTCGGTCTGGGCCGCGCAGAACGAGAGGAAGGCCTCCGGTCCGGGCATGTGCGAGTACTCGTCGAGGAAGTGGTGCTGCGGGCACCACACGTACTTGAAGGCGTAGGAGTCGGCCGCCTTGGCGATCTCGACGTTGCGCATGATGCGCCGGTGCTCGGCGTGGGGATCACGATCCCGCTCGAACTGAGGGACGAAAAGCTGGGCGAAGATTCCGAACTCCATGGGCAAAACTGTAACACGTTCTAGTTTTGGGAGTCGAGGGAGCAGGCCTCTTCGCCCTAGGATCTGACGGACCGTCAGATTCTCGAGGAGCGTGCCGGACATGGCTGACCAGGAGCGGATCGGACCCCTGTCCGGGGTGCGCATCGTGGAGTGCTCGATGCTCGGACCGGGGGCCATCACCACCCACCTGGCCGACCTCGGAGCCGAGGTGATCAAGGTCGAGCCGCCCACCGGTGACTACATCCGCCGCATGACGTGGCCCATCGTCGAGCGCACCTCGCTGATGCACCTGCACATCAGCAGGGGCAAGCGCTCCATCACCCTCGACCTGCGCACGCCCGAGGGCGCCGAGGTGTTCCGCGACCTGGTGCGTGACGCCGACGCCGTCGTCGAGGCCATGCGCCCCGGCGGGCTCGATCGCCGAGGCCTGGGCTACGAGACCCTGAAGGAGGTCAACCCCAAGATCGTGTTCTGCACCATCTCCGGCTACGGCGCCACCGGCCCCTACGCGGGCATGCCCAGCCACGGGATCGCCTACGACGTGTGGGCCGGCCTGGTGCAGCCGGAGGTGACCGAGGAGGGCTTCTGCGCCATCCCCGAGCACCCGTCGGTCGGCATCCACGCCGGCCCGCTCTTCGGCGCCCTCGGCATCCTGGCCGGCGTCACCCAGGCCCGGGCCACCGGCAAGGGCTGCCAGCTGGAGATCGCCCAGAGCGACGCGGCCGCGGCCATGGACTGGCTCCGCAGCGAGACCTACAAGGCCTACGAGCGTCCCGAGAGCGAGGTGACCGGCAACGAGGCCGACGGGTTCGAGCGCCGGGCTCCCGGCACCGCCGGCATGCGCGACGGCGTCAGGTACCAGTTCTACGAGAGCGCGGATGGCCACATCCTGTTCATGTCCTCGGAGCGCGAGTTCTGGAAGAACTTCTGCGAGGGCATCGGCCAGCCCGAGCTGTTCGAGGCCCACCCCGGCTCGCAGTACGCCGACCACGCCCGCGGCAACGAGGAGCTGCGGGCCATCCTCCGGGACGTGTTCAAGCAGCGGACCACCGTCGAGTGGGTGGCCTTCGGCGACGAGCACAACACGCCCATCGCCCCGGTCAACACGCCCGAGACCATCGCCGAGGATCCCCAGTTCCAGCACCGGCTGCCGTGGATCCCGAAGGAGATCGTGGGGGCCGACCAGGTCCCCTCCCCGCTCAAGTTCGCCGACGCCCCCGTCCCGGTGCCGACCAGGGCCCCCACCGTGGGCCAGCACACCGACGAGATCCTGACCGAGGTGTTGGGCTACGACGCCGACCGCGTGGCCGCCCTCCGCCAGTCAGGCGCCCTGGGCCAGGACGCCTGATCGGAGCCCCGGCCACATCTCGCCGAACTGGTCGGGGGCCCTGGTCGCCAAGACGACCCGGAGGCCCACCGGTTCGCTCCGGGGCCGTTCGATCAGCCGGCGTAGAAGCCGATGGAGTCGGAGGTGACGCCGATCGGGGCGAAGGTGGTGCCGTCTTCGGCCTCGAGCCCGTCGAGGCTGAGCGTGCCGGTGACCGGCTCGCCCTCGGACGGCCCTGCATTCGGATCGAGCAGTATCTGGCCCTCCCCCGCCACTGCGCCGAGGGTCTCGGTGGGTTCAGCCGACGGGTCCAGCACGTCGTTGCAGAAGTTGATGGACATCCCCTGGCCCCGGAGGACCTCGACGGTGGCATCGGGCTGGGGCAGCGACAAGGGGATCGTGGTGGGCTCGGTCGTCGAGCGGTCCCGGGCCTCCACCGTGACCGTGACCGCGACGTCGCCGCTCGGCGTGGAGGCCCAGAAGAACGCGTCGGCACAGGCGCCACCCTGGGTCAGCTCGACGTCGGTCGCAGCGGTGCTCGTTGGCTCGGTAGACGGGCTGCCGGCCGGGTCGGTGCTCGGCGGGGCAGTGCCGGTGGACGTGGCCGTCTCGCTTCCGCACCCGACGGCGACGAGGAGGGCGACGGCCGCGGCGGCGCCACGGACGGAAGACGGTCGGAGGCTCATGCCCGATCCGACGCTGCCTCGGGTCGGCTGGTTCCCGCCCGGCCCACGGGACTCACCCGGGCGCGAAGGGGCTGCCCGGACCGGGGGTCATGAGCTCCTCGTGCCAGCGGGTGCACCACCGGCGACGCTCCTCAGCCCAGGCCGCAACGTCCAGATCGCCCTCCGTCCCGGCGCGGAGCAGCGCGGTGTGGGCGTCGAGGTCAGCGGTCCAGACGGTGACCACCTCGACGTCGGTCATCAACACCTCGAAGGCGCCCACCAGGTGCACGCCGAACCGCGCCGCGACCGGCGCCCACCGCTCGACCACCGCGGCCAGGTACTCCGATCCGGCCCCCGGGCGGACGTGGCTGAGCTCGTGGACCGCCACCTCCCCTGTCCTTGCGGCTGCGGCCGGGGCCATGGCGTCCGGAGCGCCGGGCACCGAGGCCAGCAAGCGGTCAAGCCCGCCGCTGCGGCTCTTGTAGGCCTCGTCCCACCAGCCGGCCAGCTCGGCGTTGGCCGCCTTGGCCAGGTTGGTGCGGCGGGTGAGGCGGGTCCACCCATCCCACCCATCGGTCATCTTCCACAGGTTCACCACCTGGGGCCAGCGCCCGGTGGTGCCGACCACCTCCCACGTGCCGGCCAGGGCCAGGCCCCGATCGGCCACCGCGCCCGGGTCGAACCCGACCACGTGGGCCATGTACGGCGCCGCGCCCCGGCCCACGATGTCGACCACCTCGTGGAGGTACAGGGCCCGGTCCATCCCGGGAGGTTGCCACGCTCGTCTGGCCCGGGGGCGAGGCCCCCAGCGAAGTGGTCAGCTGAACGGGTGCCCCAGCACCCAAGGTCCTGACCACTTCGATGGTGGGGGCCACGGGCCGCTCGTCAGACCGAGGGGTCAGGTCGGCGGGTCAGCGGGAATGAGGCCGGCGGCTTCGTCGATGCGGGCCTCGATGACGGCCAGGCTGGAGGCCCAGAAGGTCTGATCGGTGATGTCGATGCCGAAGCGGGCGGCCAGGGGGGCGGCGTCGCCCAGGCCGGTGGCGCCCAGCAGGTCGTCGTAGCCGGCCCGGAAGCGCTCCGGGTCGCGTCGGTACTCGGCGTACAGTCCGACCCCGAACAGCAGCCCGAAGGTGTAGGGCCAGTTGTAGAAGGCGGTGTAGTAGTGGCCCTTCACCGCCCACATGTAGGGGTGCAGGGCGTCCGGGTCGAGGCCATCGCCATACGCCGCGACCTGGGCCTCGGTCATCAGCTCGGTCATGCGCTCGGGGCCGACCGCGCCGCGTTCCCGCTCGGCCGACAGGGCCGACTCGAACCGGAACCGGCTGTGGATGTCCACCACCACCTGGGCCGCGCCGACCAGGTCGGCGTCGAGGATGGCCAAGCGGGCGCCGGGGTCGTCACCCGCGGCCTGGAGCCCGGCGTCGACCATCACGGTCTCGCAGAAGATGCTGGCTGTCTCGGCCAGGGCCATCGGGGTCTGGCGCTGGAGCCAGGGCCGAGGGCCGAGCTGGGTGTTGTGGTAGGCGTGGCCCAGCTCGTGGGCCAGGGTCTGCACGCTGTCGAAGGAGCCGTCGAAGCTGAGCAGGACCCGGCTCTCTCCGTCGCGCACGGGCATGCAGAAGGCCCCGCCGACCTTCCCGGCGCGGGGCGCGGCGTCGATCCAGCCGTCGGTCACCGCGGTGCGGGCCAGCGCCGCCAGGCCGGGTGAGTAGCCGGCGAAGGCGTCGGTCACCGCGGCGACGGCCTCGTCCCAGGTGAAGCGCCGGGGCGTGCCCATCGGCGCCAGCAGGTCCCACCAGGGCAGGCCCCGGTCACCGTGCCCCAGAGTTCGGGCCTTGGCTCGGTGGTGGCGGGCGAAGGCGGGCAGAGAGTCGACCACGGCCGCGGTGAGGGCGTCGACCGCGGCCCGCTCGACGTTGTTGGTGGCCAGGGCCGGCGCCAGCGGGTCGTTCCACCCGCGGCGCCGGTTGAGGGCCAGCATCTCGCCCCGGTGCGAGGTGAGGGCCAGGGCGAGGGGCATCTCCAGCGTGCGCCAGGCCGCCACCTCCCCGTCGAACGCGGCCCGTCGGACGGCGGCGTCGGGGTGGGCGGCGAGGCCCCGCGCCTCGGTGACGGGCAGGGGCGTGGGGCCCTCGTCGGGCAGGTCGACGGTGGCGACGAGGGTGGCGGTCAGATCGCCGTGGAGCCGGGCCCAGGACCGTCCCCCGGTGAGGCTCAGCTCCGAGGCCAGGTCTTCCTCGGCGTCGGACATCTGGTGGTCGGCCAGGCGGGCGCCGCGCTCGAGCCAGAAGGCGTGGTCGCCCGCCACCGGACCGGACGCGGCCAGAGCCTCGGCCCCGACCGACGCGGCCCAGGCCTCCACCCGCTTGAGCAGCGGCCCCATCGCCGCGGTGTCGGACTGAAAGCGGGCCAGGAGGCGGGCCGCCTCGGCGTCGCGCGCGTCGGTGGTCACGTGGGCGTGGAGGTAGGCGCCCACCACCCGCATGCGGGCCAGCAGGTCGTTGACCGCGCCGAGGACCCCCTCGACGGTGGCGGAGTCGTCGTCAGTCATGGCCCGGGGCGGGCCGCCCCGGATGCCCCGCTCGTCGCACAGGGCCCGCAGGCGGCCGACCTCGGCGCCGGCCTCCTCCATGGCCCCGAGGAGGGCTCGGTCGTCGAGCCCGGTGAAGAAGGTGTCGAGGCGCCAGCGGGGAAGGGCGGAGGTGGGTGCGGCCATGCCCTCAGTCTGGCGGGCTCAGCCGGGAGCCGACCGCCGTCGTGGGCGAGGCGGATCAGCCGGTGAAGGAGGCCTGGCCGCTGATCGGGGTGGCCGGCGGAGCCGTGCCGGGCGGGACGGTCGGGGCCCCGGCCGGTGGCGCGCCACCGGGCGGGGTCTCAGCCGGTGGCGGCGTCACCGACATCCGGGCCTCGCGGTCGTAGACG